>DATCLG010000194.1:0-13207 GCA_036564015.1 Longimicrobiales bacterium | reverse complement strand
CCCGCCAGCCCCAGGTTCAGGAAGGCGACGACGTTGACGAGGTAGAACCCCACCTGCTCCCCGCTCCACAGCGGCAGGACCTTCACGTTGTACGTGTAGATCACCAGCAACACGCCCAGCAGGATCAGCTGCGACCACTGCGTCGTGTCGCGGAAGAAGGTGCGGATCTCCTTGGCCACCACGACCCGCGCCGCGGGCGGCATCGGCGCGAGCAGCCGATCCAGCACGCCGCCCCGCGCCTCCCGCCCCTCCCGCGCACCCGCGCCCTCCTGCGCCCGGCTGAAGCCGTCGCGGTAGAGCCGCGTGTGCAGCCAGGCGCCCAGCACCACGAACGCCGCCGCCGTGCTCACCAGCAGGAGCAGAGGGAAGAAGTCGCCATCGCCCACCCCGAGCGCCGTCGCCAGCGCCTGCGCCGCCCACTCGCTCGGCAGCCACGGCGAACTCGGCGTCTCCAGCGCCGCCACGAAATCCACCAGGTCCCGGAACCCTTCCGGCCGCGCGAGCTGCTCGGGACGCAGCAGGCGCACCAGCAGCACGAACGCCGCCGCGCCGAGCAGCGCGATCAGCGCCAGCAGATCCCGCGCCCGCCGCGCCGGGAACACGTTCACCAGCGCCAGCGTGATCGCCGTCCCCAACACCGCCGGGATCACCAGGTACGCCGCCAGCGTCACGACCGCCACGACCACGTAGAGCGGCCCGGCATCGTACACCCAGCCGTACGCGCCCAGGATCGGGATGAGCAGCAGCACCACCATCCACGACGACTGCAGCAGCGACTCGATCAGCCGCGCGCCGTAGACGTGCACGCCATCCACCGGCGCCGCCATGAGCAGCTCCAGGTCGCGCGCCAGGAAGAACGTCGAAAGCGCCGTGATGATGTTCGAAAGCAGCAGGACCGAGAGGAGGGCCAGGAGGATCAACCCGAGCAGCTTGATCGCCAGGACCTCGCCGATCCCCTCCGCCGCGCGGAAGTAGACCAGCAGCCGGTACAGGATCGCGAAGAGCAGCGACCAGAACAGCACGCCCACCACGCCCAGCGTCAGCACCCGCCCCGCCCCGGCCGCCGCCGCCGCGCGGCGCCGCATCGCCCGGAACGCCGGCCCGAGCAGGAGCCCCAGCCCCGCGCCCCCGGGACGCCCCTCCGGCACCGCCGCCACGGAACCCGTCCCCCCGACGCCGCTCATGCCTGCGCCGCTCCCCCGCGCAGCGAGGCCACCAGCTCCGCGACCTCGTCTCCGCCGGTCAGCTTCAGGAACACTTCCTCCAGCCCCGCCGTCCCGGCCTCCGCCTCACGACGCAGCTCCTCCATCGTCCCCATCGCGCGGATCCGCCCACCCGCCAGGATCGCGATCCGATCGCACAGCGCCTCCGCGACCTCCAGCGTGTGCGTCGAGAGGAAGACCGTCCCGCCCTGCGCCGTGAACGCGCGCAGCAATTCCTTGATCAGCCGCGCCCCCTTCGGGTCCAGGCCCACCATCGGCTCGTCCACCACGATCACGTCCGGGCGATGCACCAGCGCCGCGCTGATCAGTAGCTTCTGCCGCATCCCGTGGCTGTAGCTCTCCACCAGCGCATCCTGCCACGGCGTCAGCTCGAACAGCTCGAGCAGCTCCTCGGCCCGGCGCTCCGCCTCCGCGCCGTTCTGGCCCCACAGCCCGGCCACGAAACGCAGGAACTCCCGGCCCGTCAGCTTGTCGTAGAGGAACGGACGGTCCGGGATGTAACCGATGTGCCGCTTCGCCGCCTCCGGCTCCCGCGCCAGGTCGTGCCCGGCGATCAGGACCCGGCCCGCCGTCGGGCGCAACACCCCCACGATCATGCGGATCGTCGTCGTCTTCCCGGCGCCGTTCGGCCCCAGGAAGCCGAACAGCTCCCCGCGCCGCACATGCAGGTCCAGCGGATGGACCGCCGTCACGTTCCCGTATCGCTTGGTTACGGATTCCAGGCGGATCATAGCGTCTCGATTTGCAGGCGACCGATCAGCCGCACGAGCTCGACCTGACGGGCGAGCCCGCCGACCAGGAACCGCAGATGCGTCGCGTCGGCCGGGAACTGCCCGAGCGTGGGATCGACCGCGACCCACTCGCCCAGCCAGACCTCCGGCCACGCGTGGTAGTAGTACCGGCCCCCGACGTGGACCAGCCCGACCGCCGTCCGCGCCGGGAGCCCCAGCGCGCGCGCCAGCGCGACGTAGAGCACCGTGTGCTCGTTGCAGTCGCCGCTCCGACCCTCGAGCACCTGGACCGCGCTCGGCACGCTCGGCGTGATGCGCTTCTCCACCGTGCGGTAGACCCACGCGTTCAGGCGCCGGGCCACCTCCACCGGGTCGGTCTCATCCCCGGCGATCTCTCGCGCCGCGCGCACGATCCGCGGGTCGGCAGCCTGGATGAGCGGCGTCGATCCCAGCTCCCCCGCCGCCTCGCCGCCGCCCCGGTACGGCAGCCGGTAGCCGGGGGCCAGCGCCTCCGGCCGCTCGCGGACCACAGTCAGCGTGTCGCCCCGCAAGGTCTGCCGGCCGCCCGCCAGATCGAAGCCTGCCAGCTCCACCCCGACCAGGCGCACGCGCAGCTGGTCGGGCCCGTCTCCCGCCTCGAGGGGGACGTCGCTCGCGATCGCCGTGGACTCGATGATCGCCCCGTAGCCGGCCGCGAGGCGCGCGTCCGCCCGCCCCTTCCGCCACTCCTGCGCCGCCAGCTCGTACTCCTTGCGCTCGAGCACGTAGCCGAGCGGGCTCTCCGCGCGCACCAGCCGCCCATCCTCATCCACCCAGCTCGAGACGCGCACGCCCCCGTACGACTCCTCGATCCGCCACACCGGCACGGTGTCGTACGCCGCCGGCACCCAGCGCCCCAGCCCCTCGTCGAACGCGACGGAGTCCGGGTACACCAGCGTGTCGTGCGCCACCACCCGGATCTCCACCTCCCGGTCCGACAGCGTCGAAGGGTCGAACACCCGCAACCGGCTCGCCTCGCCCACCCGCAGCCGCCCCGCCGCCGCCAGCCGCAGCGGCACCACCGCCGCGAGCAGGACCCCTTCCGCCAGCGGCAGCGCCACCTCCTCCCGGTCCCCGCCCGCGTCCACCTCGAGCCGCAACGTGTCCGACTCCGCGCGCCCCCTCACCACGTACCGGCCGAGCGCGGAGCCGAGCGCGAACGAGAGCGTCTGCACCTCGAGCGCCCGCGTCAGCTCGAGCCGCGTCTGCGCCTCCACCCGGTGGACCGTGCCCATCGCCGGGATGTCCAGCATCAGCAGATCTTCGAGCACGAAGCCCGTCGCGACCGTGTCCAGCCGCGAGGTCGCGAGCCCGATCGCCACGCCGTTCAGCTGAACGCCGTAGAACGCTGAGCCAGGCGCCAGGCTCCGCGCACCCAGCTCGATCCGCGAGGAGAGTGGCCGGAAATACTCGCGCCGCACGTGCATCCCCAGCACCGCCGCCCACAGGACCAGGATGCCGGAGGCAAGGATGCGGCGCAGCGAAGGCTTCCGCATGCGTCAGGATGACCCTTGGATCGCCCGGGGAGAGAATGGCGAGGAAGGAACCGCTCCGCAGCCCGCGCTGGGCGCGCCGGCCGCGAGCCGGTCCAGCCCTAAGATACACAGTCGCCCCGCCGCGGTCGAGGGGCGACGCGCAAATCGCGCCCCGGTCGGCCCGTAGCGCCCCTGGCCCACGCACCGGCGCACGGCCCACCCGGACCGGGCCCTCGAGCCGGATCAGGACGCCCTGAGGCAATCGGCGGGGGCGGGGCAGGTGCGCGATGCAGTGCGGGCTCCGCCTCGACCGACGTTGTCTCGAGCGCGGAGCCCTGGCAGGAGTCGCCCGGTCCCCCGCAGGGGCGAGGCGGGGGAGGGCGGGGGGCGTCAGAAATCGAAGTTGTCGATGTTCGACCGGTTGAAGATGAACGGCGCGCCCAGCCGGATCTCGTCCTCCACCACCTCGATCTTGCCCAGCCGCCCGGCCTCCAGCTCCCGCGCGCCCCGCTCGAGCTGCCCCGTGCTCAGCGCGTGCGCCGCCATGACCGTCAGGTATCCCAGGTCCACCGTGTTCCACAGCACGATGCTCTCGATCACGCCTTCCTTGATGTACGAGCGCGACATGCTGGGCAGCGACAGACCCGTGACCTTGACGTCCTTGCGGCCCGACTGCTTCACCGCCTCGGCCGCGCCCGGGACCGCCGGCGCCGCGATCGCCATGATCACCTTCACGTTCGGGTAGACCTTCAGCACCGTCTGCGTCTCGGCGAACGCACGGTCCCGGTCCCCGTCGCTCGGCTGGATCGCCACCAGCTTGATCCGCGGGTACTTCTGCTCCAGCCGCTCCCGGATGTACTTGATCCACTCGTTCTGGTTCGCGGCGCTCAGGCTGGCCGTGATGATGGCGAACTCGCCCTCGTTGTCCATGATCCGGGCGGCCTCGTCCATCAGCGTGTAGCCGATCCCCTGTGGCGTGGCCTGGTTGACGAAGAAGTCCCGCGCGTCCGGCTGGGCGTCGGCGTCCCACGTCAGGACCTTGATCCCGCGCTCGCGCGCCTTCCGCAGCACCGTCGAGATCGCCACCCGGTTCTCGACGCTCACCGCGATGGCGTCCACGCCGCGCGTGATCCAGGCCTCGATCACCTCGTTCTGCTTCGCCGGATCCAGCTCGGTCGGGCCGTCCCAGAGCAGCTCGACGCCCAGCTCCCGCGCCGCGGCTTCCGCCCCCTGGCGCGCGCTGATGAAGTACGGGTCGCCCTTCGCCTTGGGCATCATCGCGATCACGGGCCTGCGCGCCGCCGGGGCAGGGGAGACCGCCCGTGCCCCGCCGCCCGCCCCCAGCTCCTCACGCAGCGAGCGCACCAGGAACCAGTTGCTCCCCGCCACGATGAACGCGGCGGCCAGGATCACCGCGCTCAGGATGCCGACCTGTGAGTTCCTCACCTCGCTCTGCTCCTCTCGAATGCGGTCGATGTCACCTCGCGTGCGCGCGCGCCGGGAGAGCCGGTCCAGCAGGATCGTCCCCACCAGCAGCCCGCCCGTCAGGATCCCCGCCAGCTCCGCCGGCTGCCCGCTCAGCCGCAGGCCGTTCTGCAGGATCACGATGCTGAACAGCCCGAGCAGGGTCCCGAGCACCGTGCCGGACCCGCCGAAGATCGAGGCGCCGCCGAGCACGACGGCCGTGATCGCCATCAGCTCGTACCCCGTCCCGGCGTCGGACTTCGCCTGCCCCAGATGCGCCACGTACACGATTGCCGCGACGCTCGCGGCCAGCCCCGACAGCACGTACACGAGGCTCAGGCGCCGCGCCACCGGGATCCCCGCGTAGCGCGCCCCCTCCGCCGAGTGCCCGATCGCGTAGAGGCTGCGCCCCGAGCTGGTGCGGTGCAGCCACCAGGCGCAGCCCCCCGCGGCCGCAGCCAGCACGAAGAGCTGCGTGGGTACCACCCCGCCCACGTACCCCTGCCCCAGGAAGAGGAAGGGCGCCGGAAAGCCCGAGTAGTTCTCGATCGCCCGCGTCAGCCCTTCGGCGACCCCGCGGAAGAGCGAGTACGTGCCCAGCGTGACGATGAGCGGCGGAAACCCGAGCCGCGCGATCATCACCGCGTTCAGAGCCCCGCCGGCCAGGCCGACCAGCAGCGCTCCCGCCGCCGCCAGGGGCAGCGGCAGCCCGACGTCCCGCCAGAGACCCCCCAGCACCACCGCCGCCAGCCCCATCATCGAGCCGACCGAAAGGTCGATCCCCCCGGTGATGATCACCGGCGTGAGCGCCAGCGCCAGCAGCCCCACCTCCACACCCAGCCGCGTCACCTCGAACGCGTTCGCCGCGGTGAGGAAATTCGAGCCGGTCACGCTGAAGACGGCGCACTCCGCCAGGATCACGAGCAGGAGCACCCACTCGTTGTTCGGGAAGAGCCGCTCCAGCCGCTCCAGCAACGGCGCTTCCGTCCTAACGGGCGACGCCACGCCGAGGAGTGAGGATCCGGACATGATGCTCCAGGCGCCCGAGCGCAACGCCCGATCCCAGCGCCGCGAGAATGATCGCCCCCTGGATCGCTTTCTCCCAGAACGGATTGATGCCCAGGAACGTGAGCGCCGTGCCGATCGTGCCCAGCAGCGCCACCCCGATCACCGTGCCGACCATCGTCCCCCGGCCCCCGGTGATCGCCGTCCCGCCCACCACCACCGCCGCGATCGCCTTCAGCTCCAAACCCATCCCCGCGTTGGCCGGCACCGTCGAGAAGCGCACGGCGTTCAGCAGCGCCGCCAGCCCCACCAGCATGCCCATCAGCACGAACACGCCCAGCACCACCCGCGGCGGCTCCACCCCCGCCAGCCTCGCCGCCTCCGCGTCCGAGCCCACCGCGTAGACCGCGCGCCCCGCCCCCAGGTGCCGCAGCCCCCACGCGAGCGCGGCCACCACCCCGACCGCCACCCCGACGATCACCCACTGCGCCACCGACTGACCCAGACCCATCCACTGGAAGTTCGGCGGCAGCCCCTGCACCCACGCCCCCTCGGTCACCCACCGCAACCCGTCGCGCCAGGCCACCATCATCGCCAGCGTCACGATGATCGACGGCAGGCCGAGCCGCCCCACCAGCACCCCGTTCACCACCCCCATCGCCCCGCCCACCAGCAGCACGCACGGCAGGAGCAACGGCACGGGCACGCCGACCTTCGCCAGCCACCCCGCCACCACGCTGCACACCGCGAACTGCGACCCGACCGAGATGTCGATCTCCGCCGTCAGGATCACCAGCGTCATCCCCGCCGCGACCAGCAGCACCGGCGCGTTGTTCAGCGCCAGGTCCCGCAGGTTCGCCCCGCTGAAGAAGGACGGCGCCGCCAGCCCGACCACCACCAGCAGCAGCGCGTACGCGGCCGCCGCCGCCAGCTCACGCCTGTACCGCCCGAGCTTCATCGCCCACCTCCGCCGCCGCATGGCCCAGCGCCAGCGCCAGGATCCGCTCCTGCGTCGCCTCCGCCCGCTCCAGCACCGCCACGACCGTCCCGCCCCGCATCACCGCGATCCGGTCGCTCATCCCCAGGATTTCCGGCAGCTCCGACGAGATCATCAGGATCGCCACCCCCTGCGCGGCCAGCTCGTTCATCAACTCGTGGATCTCCGACTTCGCCCCCACGTCGATCCCCTGCGTCGGCTCGTCCAGGATCAGCACCGACGGCCGCGTCACCAGCCACCGGCTCAGCGCCACCTTCTGCTGGTTCCCGCCCGACAGCGTCGCCACCCGCGCATGGATCGACGGCGTCTTCACACCCAGCCGCCGCGCATACTCCGCCGCCACCTCCCGCTCCCGCCGGAAATCCAGCACCCCGAAACGAGAAAAGGCCCGCAGCGACGCCAGCGTGATGTTCGCGCCCACCGACATCTCCAGCACCACGCCGTGCCGCCGCCGGTCCTCCGGCACGTACGCGATCCCCCGCTCGATCGCTTCCGCCGGCGACCCGATCACCACCCGCTCGCCCCGCAACCGGATCTCCCCCGCATCCGCCGGCGTCAGCCCGAAGATCGTCCGCGCCAGCTCCGTGCGCCCCGCCCCCACCAGCCCCGCCAGCCCCACGATCTCCCCCGCCCGCACCTCCAGGTTCACATCGCGCACGCCCGCAGCGCTGCAACCCAGGCCCCGGAGCTCCAGGACCACCTCCCCCGGCTCCACCGGCCGCTTCGGGAAGACCGCCGACAGCTCCCGCCCCACCATGAGCTGGATCAGCTGCGCACGGTCGACCTCCGGCATCGGGCGCGTCTCGATCGTCCGCCCATCCCGCAGCACCGTCACCCGATCCGCGATCACCGGCAGCTCCTCCAGCCGATGCGAGATGTAGATCATCCCCACACCCCGCGCCCGGAGCTCCCGGATCACCCGGAACAGGTTCCGCGTGTCCTCCTCCGACAACGACGCCGTCGGCTCGTCCAGGATCAGCACCCGCGCATCCGCGCCCACCGCCCGCGCGATCTCCACCAGCTGCTGCTGCGGCATGCTCAGATCCCCCGCCACCGCATCCGGGTCGATCTCCGCACCCACCCGCGCCAGCAGCTCCGCCGCCCGCCGCCGCCGCTCCCGCCAGTCCACCCGCCGCCACGCCCGCACCGGCTCCAGACCCAGCGCGATGTTCTCCGCCACGGTCAGCTCCCGGAACAGCGCCGGCTGCTGGTAGATCGCCACGATCCCCAGCGACTTCGCCACCCGCGGCGAGTACGACCCCAGCGGCACCCCGTTCAGGCGGATCTCCCCACCATCCGGCTGCACCGCGCCCGTGATCACCTTGATCAACGTCGACTTCCCCGCCCCGTTCTCCCCCACCAGCGCGTGCACCTCCCCCGCCCGCAGCTCGAAATCCGCCCGCTCGAGCGCCCGCACCCCCGCGAACGACTTGCGGATCCCTACCGCCTCCAGCAGCGGAACCGCCGCCATCTCACACCGCGGTGTAGCCGCCGTCCACCATCAGATGCGTGCCCGTGATGAACGACGCCTCGTCCGACGCCAGGAACACGATCGGGTACGCCACCTCCCGCGGCTCCCCGACCCGCCCCAGCAGATGCGCCCGACCCTGCTCCGCCAGGAAATCCTCCAGCGTCTGACCCGTCCGCTCCATGTGATCGTACGACGCACGCGTCAGGATCGTCGCCGGACACACGCAGTTCACCCGGATCCCCCACGGCGCCAGGTCCAGCGCCAGGTTTCGCGTCATCTGCAGGATCGCCGCCTTCGTGACGCTGTAGGTGACGAAGTTCGGCTGCGCAATGAACGCCGAGATCGACGAAAGGTTCACGATCGCGCCCTTCCGCCGCTTCTTCATCTCCTCCGCCGCGTACCGGCTGCACAGCGCCGTGCCGATCACGTTCACCCCCAGCGACCGCTGCCAGTCCTCCACCGTCGCGTCGATCCCCTTCAGCACGAACACCGCCGCGTTGTTGACCAGCACGTCGATCTTCCCGAACTCCCGCACACAGACGTCCCGCATCCGCCGCACATCCTCCTCCCGCGACACGTCCGTCCGCACGAAGACCGCCGTACCGCCCGACTCCCGGATCGACGCCGCCACCGCCTCGCCCCGCTCCTCATCCACGTCCGCGATCAGGACCTCGCCGCCTTCCTCCGCGATCAACCGCGCCGTCGCCTCCCCGATCCCCGCCGCCCCGCCCGTCACGATCGCCGTCTTCCCCGCCATGCGCATCGACGGATCCCTCCACTCAGTACGTACAGCGGCCGCCGCTCACGTCGTACGTCTGGCCCGTCACGAAGCTCGCACGGTCCGACGCCAGGAACGCGATCACCTCCGCCACCTCCTCCACCCGGCAGAAACGACCCATCGGGATCCGGCTCTTCATGTACTCGATCGCCTCCGCCGACAGCGTCTTCAGGATGTCCGTCTCCGCCGTCGCCGGCGCCACCGCGTTCACCCGGATCCCCTTCTGCGCCACCTCCTTCGCCACCGCCTTCGTGAACCCGATCACCCCCGCCTTCGCCGTGGAGTACGGCGCCATGTTCGGGTTGCCTTCCTTCCCCGCCACCGACGCCACGTTCACGATCACCCCACGACCCCGCTCCAGCATGTGCGGCAGCACCGCCCGCGTACACAGGAACACGCTCTTCAGGTCGATCGCCATGAGCGTGTCCCACTCCTCCTCCGTCACCTCGTGGATCGGCGCCGCCCGGCCCGCGATCCCCGCATTGTTCACCAGCACGTCGATCCGCCCCCACCGCTCCAGCGTCGCCCGGACCATCGCCTCCACACTCGCCCGGTCCGCCACGTCCGTCCGGACACTCCAGGCGGTCTTCCCCGCATCACACAGCCTCCGTGCCGCCGCCTCCCCCGCCTCCCCGTCGATGTCCGCGATCACGATCGCGTAACCATCCCGCGCCAGCGCTTCCGCCGTCGCGTACCCGATCCCCCGCGCCCCACCCGTGACGATGGCGACGGGCGCTCCTCCATCACTCATGCGTTCTCCCTTCCTCGTTCAACGTTCTCTGCTACGGTCGTACGGCCTCCGGAGCCGCAGCTTCGGGTTCAGCTCCACGCCCCAGCCCGGAGCATCGCTCAGCTCCAGGTACCCATCCTTCGGCAACGGCTCGTTCGCGAAGAGATCCCCGAACACCGGCACCACCCGATCCGCCTCGGGGCTCATGATCAGCACCTCCGCGATCGGGCAGTTCGTGAAAGCGTACTGCATGTGGTACGAGAAGACGCTCGAGCCGTGCGGGATCACCGGAATGTCATAAGCCGCCGCCATCGCCACGATCCGCCGGCACTCCGTCAGCCCGCCCACCCAGTTCACATCCGGCTGCAGCACGTCCGCGCAACGCCGCGCGATCAACTCGCGGAACCCGTAGCGCGTGTACTCGTGCTCCCCGGTCGTCACCAGCGTGATCCCCGTCAGCGCCGCCTTGAGCTGCGCGTACCCATCGTAATCGTCCGGCGGCAGGCACTCCTCGATCCAGTACAGCCCGTACGGCGCCAGCTCCTTCGCCAGCCGGATCGCGTACGGGACCGTCAGCGCCATGTAACAGTCCAGCTTCAGCGGGAAGTCCGGACCCACCGCCTCGCGCGCCTGCCGGAACGCCTCCACGTTCTTCCGCAGCCCCTCCTCGCCCTCCGCCGGGCCGTGCCGGCACGGCAACTTCGCCGCGTGGAACCCCAGCTCCTTCGCCACGTCCGGCCGCACCGTCGTCGCGTACACCGGGAGCCGGTCCTTCGTCTTGCCCCCCAGCAGCGCGTACACCGGCTCGTCCCGCAGCTTGCCCAGGCAGTCCCAGATCGCCAGGTCCACCGCGCTGATCGCCTGGATCGTGACCCCCTTCCGCCCGTACGGCATCGTCGCCCGCCACATCTGGTCCCAGATCCGCTCCACGTCCCGCGGGTCCTGACCCTCCACGAAACGGCTCAGGTGCCGCTCGATGATGTAGCAGGCCGGCTCGCCCCCCACGCTCGCCCCGATCCCCACCGTCCCGTCGTCCAGCTCGACCTGGGTGACCACCGTCCCCAGCGCGTTGATCCCCCAGCTCGTCCGCGAGGCCCGGTACTGCTCGTAAACCGACATCGGGTTCGCGATCGGGGTGTCCACGATCCAGTGGCCCTTCCCCTGGTTGTGATAGTCCGCGCCCGCCTCGCCCGGGTCGATCACGTAGGCGCGCACCTCACGGATCCGTACCTTCCTCACTGTCCCACCATCCTCTCTCTGTTCATTGCGCCCCGCGGCCGGCCGGCGACCACCCCGGCCGCCGGCCCGCGCCGCGCTCCTGCCCTCACGCCTCCCGCGCCGACCGGGAGGTCGCTCGAACGCTCACCCGCCCAGGCACGACCGGAGCTGGTCTCGCAGGATCACACTCTCGGCCAGGACGTCCAGCCGGTTGCACCCCCGCCACGTCTGCCAGGTGTACTCGACGCAGATGCGGCCCTGGTACCCGACTTCCTTCATCCGCCGCACGATGTCCGCGAAGTCGATCACCCCCTCCTCGTGCGGCGCCTGCAGCTTCCCAGGCGCCGCCTGGCGGGCGTGGAAGTGCCCGGCGTACGGGAGCAGCGGGTGCACCCGCTCGGCCGGGATGCCGGCCGAAATGAAGTGCGAGTAGTCCAGCGTGAACTGGAGACCCGGAACCGCCTTGACCAGCTCCAGCGCCAGCTCCGGCTGCTCCACCACCGACTCCAGGTGCGGCTCGATGCTCACCCGCAGCCCCGCGCTCCGCCCCACCTCCACCAGCTCCGTCAGCGCCTGGCAGGAGAGCTCGAACGACCGCTCCGGCCCCAGCTCCTCCCACACCACGCCCGGTAGCAGCGTGATACCGGGGCAGCCCACCCGACGGCAGAACTCCACGAACGCATCGAAGCGCTTGCGGTTCGCCCGGCGCACCTCCGGGTCCGGGGAATTGACCGCCCGGTCGCGGAAGCCGCGGCCGAACGTCGGGAAGAGGTCCGCGATCCCCAGCCCGGCGGCGTCCACGGCGCGCCGCACCGCGTCCGCCTGCCCGACCGGGTCGGCCTCGATCCGGTCCGGCTGGAGGTGGGTCCCATCCCCGTGCGCACCCAGGTCGACGTTCGGGATGTCCAGCAGCGCGATCTGCTTGAGGCTCTTCTCGAACGGCAGCAGCGGGAACGAGAACGAAGTGCAGGTCAGTTCCATAACGCGGTCCCAGGGTGAGGGTCGGAATGGACGGGAAACGCCCGACGCGCGATCGAGCTTCCTCTTTCGCCGCAGCCAGCCGCGGCCCGGCAACGGTTCGCCTCCGGATCGGCACGCCGTGGAGGGCGACCCGGAACGCTGCTCCGGCGGGCGGGAGCGGGTCGCTATTCCGGGTGGCGGGGCCGGGCCGGGAACGCGGGCCCGGGCCCCCCTTGCGCCTCCGGGGGGTGGAAGCGCGTTACGCGGTTCGACATCGGCGATTATCGTTATCGATAGCCTGCCGCCCACCCGTTGTCAACACCCGAGCACCGCCCACCGGTTGCTTTCCCCGTCCCCCCATGGTAGATTCCTCTGTACGGTGGATGTGTGTCGCCTGTATGCACACCGTAACCGGGTGTGCAACATACCGTAACGCGAATTTCCAGTTCGGCGATTCATGGCGGATTTCAAACGGGGCGCCGGTGCCGGCAAAGGCCGCGGGGTCCGCAACGGAACCCCGCTGCTGCGGGACATCGCTTACGAGCGCCTCAAGGACGCGATCCGCGACGGCAGGCTCCAGCCCGGCGAGCCCCTATCGGAGACACGCCTGTCCGAGGAGCTCCAGATCAGCCGGACTCCCGTCCGGGAGGCGCTGCAACGGCTGGCGCAGGAGGGACTGGTGCAGATCCAGCCCAACCGCGCCGTCATGGTCGCCTCCCTCTCCATGCAGGAGGTGCTGAACATCCTGCACGTGCGCTCGATCCTCGAGCCGGAGATCGCGCGGCTGGTCGCCGAGTCGGTCACCCCGCAGACCGTCGAGACGCTGCGCTCCTGCGTCTCCACGATGGAGAGCGCGGCCCGGCGTGGGGATCGGCCGGCCTGGTCCAAGGCGGACACCGTTTTCCACGAGACCCTCGCCGAGGTCTGCCCGAACTCGCTGCTGGGGCAGCTCGGTCTGCAGATGCGGAACCGGATGCAGTTCCTGGCCACCGACTCGCAGACGACGCCGGCGAGGCTGATCGCCTGCACGGAGGAGCATCAGGCGATCGTGGAAGCGATCGCGAGCGGGGACCCGGAGGCCGCGCAGCGGGCGATGCAGGATCACCTCCAGAAGCT
>DATCLG010000193.1:0-6135 GCA_036564015.1 Longimicrobiales bacterium | reverse complement strand
GTCCGCGACCTTGAGCGCGGCCTGGTCCAGCGCCTCGTAGCCGCTGCTCTCCTTGATGAGGGTGCGGCGGACGGTGCCCGTCTCGTCGATGAAGAACCAGACGATGACGGTGCCGCCGATCCCGGCCTCGCGGAGGAACGGCGGATAGAACCGCTGGAGCGCCCGCTGGACCTCGTCGCGGTTGCGCAGTTCCGGCTTCACCGTGTACGGCGTGAAGGTGGGCGCGGCCTCGACGTCCTCGGCCGTCACCTCCTTACCCCACGCCCTACCGCCTTCCACGCCCTCGCCGCTGAAGTCCGCCTCGCTGATCTCGATCCCGCTCGAGGGCGGCGGGATGTCCGGCGGGATGACGTCGGGGATCGCCAGGGTCTGGAAACCTTTCGGAACCTCGACGGTCTCCGTCGGTGGCGGAGGCGGCGTGTTCGGCGGCGGAGGCGGCGGAGGCGGCGGAGGCGGAGGCGGCTCCTCCGGCTGCTCGAGCTGGATCAGGGTGACCGTCTCCTCCTTCTTCACCTCCTGGCCGACCGCCATCGTCGCCCACACCAGCGCGCTGACCCCGATGGCGTGGGTGATGACCGACGTGAGCGTGGCTGCGGCCGCGGCCCCCTTCTCCCGCTTCGGCTTGCTCGCAATCAGGTTGCCGAACAGTTCGGGTTGCCCGGCGGGCTTCTGCGAAGGAGCGCTACTGGTGTCCTTTTGCATCGGCTCACCTACACTCTGTGGGCTCTGGGGCCCAGTCTATGGTAATAGCCCCGGGCTCGCGCCCGAGCCCGGCAAATCGGTCCACCACCCACTCCCTTTCCGTCTTCACGCCAACGCCCCTGCGGGTTGCGGATCTCGCCGGTCCACCCAGCGCGGGGCGACCGATTTCTTTCACTCGGAGGCGACGGAGGCCGGGGAAACCTGGAACGGCTCTGCCCGGGAGGGCGGCGTCGTCGAACTTCCCAGACTGCTCCCCGTCGCGTCTTCGTTCCGCGTCCGTACGTTTCAGCGTTCGCCCACCTGGATCCCGACCTTCGGATCCGCCGGGCCCTCCGGGCGCGGCCTTCGCTGCGGGGTGCCGCCCGAACCAGCACCGGGACACGTCGCTGCCCGTGAGCAGGTTCGGAGCAGCCCGCGCTTCGGCCGACCCGGGATCGGGCGATCGAGCTGTCTCGAATAGACCCGTTCGCGGCCCTCGGCTCTCAGCGTGCGGCCACCCTCTCGCGGTCCGGCTGCCCTAAAACCCGGACCGAGACCCCCCGGCACAAGCGGGGTCTGGTAACCCGAGGGCGCGAGCGGTCCATGTTCCGTAGTTAAGAAAACACGACTGAGGAGGGACCAATCCCCCTCAACGTGGCTGGTACTTGTCTCGCGATCGTGGAGTTCCGCCAAGTTAACAGGGTCCGACAGCCCTGGCAAGGTGTGATCCAACTCAAGGTAGCTCATTCTCATCGGAAAGACAAGGGGGTGCTGGAGTTGGTGGGGTTGCGGCCCTCTGGCCACGCCCCCAAATTGGCGCGGCCACCGTCCCGCAGGAGCGGGGCGGGGGCGCTCTTGCGCGCCTGTGGCGAAAGGTGTATGCTGGCGGCCCGCACACAAAACGGGATGGCGTGGCCGAGGTTGGCGGCCGGAGTAGGGACACGTTCTAATCGCATCCCAGGTACGAGATGAGCAGAGCGAAGTGGACCGTGCTCGGAACGATCGGCGCGCTCGCGCTGGTTGGTTTGGGACTCGTTGCTGCGAACGCCGGGCCGTTCGGGGCGGGGGGCGCGGAGCAGCCGATTGCGTTTCCGCACGACCTGCACGCCGGGACCAACCAGATTCCCTGCCTGTACTGCCACTCGACGGCGGACCGGTCCGTGGACGCCGGGATGCCCTCGGTCCAGACGTGCGCGGGCTGCCACATTCCGGGGGGTGTGCCGCTGGTGCGGGCGGACCGGCCGGAGGTGAAGAAGCTGGTCGCGTACTGGGAGCGGAAGGAGCCGATTCCGTGGGTTCGGGTCTACGACCTGCCGGACCACGTACACTTCCCCCACATGCGGCACGTGAACGCGGGGCTGGCGTGCCAGACCTGCCATGGCCCCGTGGAGACGATGCCGGCTCCGCAGGTGAGGAAGGCGGCCTCGCTCCAGATGGGGTGGTGCGTGGAGTGCCACCGGACGCGGGGTGCGCGGACGGACTGCTTCGTCTGTCACTACTGAGGCGGGGTCGTAGCCCTGAAGGAGCAGGAAGATGGCCAACGGGATGGAGAGGCGCGAGTTCCTGAAGGCGCTGGGCGTCGCGGGCGCCGGGGCTGGCCTCCTGGGGTGTTCGAGCAACAAAGCGGAGAGACTGATCCCGTACGTGATCCCGCCGGAAGACATCGTGCCGGGGATCGCGACGTGGTATCGGACGACGTGCCGGGAGTGCCCTGCCGGGTGCGGTATGGAGATCCGCACGCGGGAGGGTCGGGCGGTGAAGGCGGAGGGGAACCCGCTCTCGCCGATTTCGCACGGGCGGCTGTGCGCGCGGGGGCAGGCCTCGCTGCACGGGCTCTACAATCCGGACCGGGTGCCGCAGGCCCTGGCGCGGGCGGAGGGAGGCGGGTGGCAGAAGCTCACCTGGGATGAGGCGGAGCAGCGGCTCACCGCGGCGCTCACGCAGAACCGCGGCCGGACGGTCTTCCTCACCGGGAGCTATCCGGGGACGCTGGACCGGCTGCTGGACGAGTGGAGCGCGGCGATGGGCGTCGAGCGGATCCGCTACGACGCCTTCGGGTGGGAGCCGATCCGGGCGGCGAACCGGCTCCTGTTCGGGCTGGACGTGGTTCCGGTCCACGACTTCTCGAACGCGGAGGTGGTGGTCACGTTCGGGGCCGACTTCCTCGAGACGTGGCTCTCGCCGGTCGATTACGCCCACGGCTTCGTGCAGGCGCACGCGTATTCGCCGGAAGGGCGCCGGGGGAAGCTGATCTCGGTGGGCCCGCACCAGTCGCTCACCGACCTGAACGCGGACGAGTGGTTGCCGGCCCGTCCGGGGACGGAGCACCTGGTCGCCTTGGCGATGGCGAAGGTGATCGTGCAGGAGGGCCGGGGGCAGGCGGGCGCGGCGGCCGCGCTGCTCGATCGGGTGGATGTCGCGCAGGCCGCTGAGGCGGCCGGGGTGCCGGAGGAGCGGATCGTGGCGGCCGCCCGGCAGTTCGCCCGGGGCGGCCGCTCGCTGGCCGTGGGGCCCGGGATCGCCTCGCAGCACGCCGCGGCGACGGCCGTGGCGGCGGCGGTGGCCGTGCTCAACTGGGTGGCGGGCAACATCGGCCGCACGGTGCGCTTCGATCGGCAGGAGACGCACGCCGCGGGCCTCGCCTCGTACCGGGATCTCCAGAACCTGACGGCGCGCATGGCGGCGGGCGAGGTGGGGGCGCTGCTCGTCTACGGGCCGAATCCGCTCTTCAGCATGCCGGCGCCCGACCAGACCCGGGCGGCGCTCCAGAAGGTGCCGTTCATCGCCTCGTTCTCCCCGTTCCTGGACGAGACCAGCGCGCTGGCGCACCTCCTCCTCCCGGATCACCACTTCCTGGAGAGCTGGGGCGACTACGTGCCGCGGACCGGCGTCTACTCGATCGTGCAGCCGGTCATGCAGCCCGTCTTCTCCACGAAGCAGACGGGCGACGTGCTGCTCTCGGTCGCGCGGCGGGCGGGGGCGACGCTCCCCACGCCGGCGACCACCTTCTACGACTACCTGCGGGCGAGCTGGCAGCGGGACGTCTACCCGCAGGCGGGCGCGGCCGCGCCGTTCGAGGAGTGGTGGCGCGAGGTGCTACAGCTCGGCGTGGTGACGCTCCCGACGCCGCCGGCGCCCGCGGTGTCGCTGAACGCGGCGGGGCTGGCCCAGATCTCGTTCGACGTGCCGCAGCTCTCGGGCGACGCCGGCGACTACGCGCTCGTCGTCTACCCGTCGCTGCGCTTCTACGACGGCCGGCTGGCGAACCGGCCCTGGCTGCAGGAGCTGCCCGACCCGGTGAGCAAGATCTCCTGGGTCTCGTGGGTGGAGGTCAATCCCGAGACGGCCGACCGGCTGGGCCTGGATGATGGCAGCATGGTGGAGATCGCGACCGCGCAGGGTCGGGCGACGCTCCCGGTGTGGCGGCACCCCGGGATCCGGCCGGACGTGATCGCGGTGCAGCTCGGGCAGGGGCACGAGGAGCTCGGGCGTTACGCCGCGCCGTCGGACGGGCTGTGGCGGGTGAACCCGACGTGGCTGCTCGCCCCGGAGAGCGAGGCGCTGTCGGGCGGGCTGGTCTACCTCCAGACGCGGGCCTCGCTCCGGCCCACGGGGCGATGGGAGCGGCTCCCGCAGCAGGGGCTGGTCAAGACGCAGGAGGGCCGCGAGGTCGCGCAGCACATCGCGTTCGCGACGGCGCTCGAGGAGGACCGCCGCCGGGGGATCGTCGCCGCGGGCGCCGCGGTGCCGGCCGAGCAGGCCGGACAAGGCCAGGCGCACGACGGAGGCGAGGGGCACGGCGTGCACGCGCCGCCACCGCACGGCGAGGGTGTGCACCCGCAGGAGGCCGTGGTGCGGCAGCTCCAGGCGGTGGGCGGCTTCGCACCCGAGACGGTGGAAGCGGGCCCGGCCGAGTTCCCGCCGCCGGGCACCTACTACGGCGAGTACTCGGAGGCGCAGCCGCGCTGGGCGATGGCGATCGACCTCGATCGCTGCATCGGCTGCAGCGCCTGCGTGACGGCGTGCTACGCCGAGAACAACATCGGGATCGTCGGGCCGAAGCTCGTCGCGCAGGGGCGGATCATGCACTGGATCCGCATCGAGCGCTACTACGAGGACGAGTACCACGTGGAAGGCGGCGCGCAGTTCCTGCCGATGCTCTGCCAGCATTGCGGCAACGCGCCCTGCGAGCCGGTCTGCCCGGTCTACGCCGCCTATCACACGCCCGATGGCCTCAACGCGCAGGTCTACAACCGGTGCGTGGGGACGCGCTACTGCGCGAACAACTGCTACGTGAAGGTACGCTACTTCAACTGGTTCACCTACGAGTTCCCGGAGCCGCTCAACTGGCAGCTCAACCCGGACGTCACGGTGCGTGAGAAGGGGGTCATGGAGAAGTGCACCTTCTGTGTGCAACGGATCCGTGACGCCGAGAACCGCGCCAGGCTGGAAGGGCGGCGCGTGCGGGATGGCGAGATCGTGCCGGCATGCGCGCAAACCTGCCCGGGTGATGCGATCGTGTTCGGGAACATCAAGGACCCGAGCTCGCGGGTGGCGCGCGTCGCCGCCTCCGGTCGAGGCTATCGCGTGCTCGGTGAGCTGAACACCCAGTCGGCGATCACCTACCTGAAGAAGGTGGTCCTGGAATCCGCGGAGGCTTAGGCGAGCATGGCGACACAGCTTCGCTCCGAGACCCATCCCGGGATCGCCACGTACGAGGAGGTCAATCGCGACATCCTCAAGATGCTGAGCCGCCCCGGCCGGTCGTACTTCGTGCTGCTGGCCGTGGTGATCGGGCTGGTCGCGATCGGCGGTTTCGCCTGGCTGGTCCAGGTCGTCCTCGGGATCGGGATGTCCGGGTTGAACAACCCGGTGGGTTGGGGTGCATACATCACGACGTTCGTCTTCTGGGTCGGTATCGCGCACTCGGGGACGCTGATCTCGGCGATCCTCTATCTCTTCCGTGCGCGGTGGCGGCAGTCGATCTACCGCGCGGCGGAGGCGATGACCGTCTTCGCGGTGATGACGGCGGGGCTCTTCCCGATCATTCACCTGGGCCGGCCCTGGATTTTCTACTATCTGATCCCGTACCCGAACCAGCGGTTGATCTGGCCGAACTTTCGTTCGCCGCTGCTGTGGGACGTGTTCGCGGTGGGGACGTACTTCACCGTGAGCGCGACGTTCTTCTTCATCGGGATGATCCCGGACCTGGCGGCGGCGCGGGATGCGGCGACGGTCCCGTGGCGCAAGCGGCTCTACAGCATCCTCTCGCTGGGGTGGCGGGGCACGGACCAGGAGTGGAAGCACTTCACACGGGCGTACCTGTACCTGGCCGCGCTGGCGACGCCGCTGGTGCTCTCGGTGCACTCGGTGGTGTCGTGGGACTTCGCCATGGGGATCGTGCCGGGCTGGCACTCGACGATCTTCGCCCCGTACTTCGTGGCGGGCGCGATC
>DATCLG010000192.1:0-10441 GCA_036564015.1 Longimicrobiales bacterium | reverse complement strand
CGGCCGGGCCGCATCCGCGTGATCGAGCAGGGGACGCTGCGGCCCGAGCCCTGGGCCACGCTGGACGTGGCCGAGGTGGGCGAGGCGGGGCTCATGGGGATCGCGCTGGCGCCGGATTTCGCGACCAGCGGGAACGTGTACGTGGTGGCGACGTTCCAGGCGGGGGGGCGACTGGTGAACCGGGTGCTCCGGCTCCGCGACCGGGGCGGGGTGGGGGGCGAGCCGACTGTCGTGATCGACGGCCTGCCGGCCAACCGGTACCACGCGGGCGGGGGGCTCGCGTTCGGGCCGGACGGCATGCTCTACGTCACGACGGGGGACGCGGGGGATCCACCGTCGAGCCAGGACCGTGGCTCGCTCCGCGGCAAGGTCCTCCGGTACCGGCCGGATGGGACGATCCCGCCGGACAACCCGTTCCCCGGCTCCCCGGTCTACGCCCTCGGCCTCCGCAACCCGCAGGGACTCGCCTGGCACCCGGAGACCGGCGACCTCTTCGCCACCGACCACGGCCCGAGCGGCATTCCGAACGAGGGGTTCCGGCGGAACCACGATGAGCTGAACGCCATCCGGCCGGGCGGGAACTACGGCTGGCCCGAGGTGGCCGGGAACGAGGGGGACGGCGCGTTCATCCCGCCGCTCGCCGACTGGACGCCCTCGATCGCGCCCAACGGAGTGGCGATCTATTCGGGGGCCGAGGCCGCGTGGCGCGGCAACGCGTTCGTCGGCGGGCTCCGGGGCGAGCAGCTCCGCCGGGTGGTGCTCGAGCGTGCGCCGGGCACGCCCACGGGCTGGAGGGTCGCCCACGAGGAGGTGGTCTTCCGAGAGCTCGGCCGGATCCGGGCCGTCGCGATGGGCCCGGACGGGCACCTCTACTTCACGACCAGCAACCGCGACGGCCGGGGGAACCCCGCGCCCGAGGACGACCGGGTCTTCCGCGTCGTGTTCGGGCGCTGAGCGCCCACGGCCCTCGGCACGGCCCGGCCGCCGGGGCCGGCGTTCGCTAATGCGGAAGCCGGGGCCGCAGGTAGCCGTAGAGCCAGGTCCCGGCGAGCGCGCCCACGACGGCCAGCAGCATCCCCGCCACCCCGCTGCCCACCAGCGCGAACAGCGCGCCCGGGCAGGCGCCGGTCAGCGCCCAGCCGAGGCCGAAGATCACCCCGCCGACGACGTACCGGACCCCTTTCCCCAGCACCTTGGACGGGATCACGACCGGCTCGCCGTCGAGCGTCTTCACCCCGAAGCGCTTGATCAGGGCGACGGACACCCCGGCCACCAGCACGGCGGACATCAGCACGCCGAACATGTGGAACGACTGCAGCCGGAACATCTCCTGGATGCGGAACCAGGAGACCAGCTCGCCCTTGACCAGCACGAACCCGAAGAGGACGCCCAGCGCGAAGTAGACCAGCAGCTCGCGGCCGCGGGCGCGCCGCACCCCGCCGGGCGCCGCGACCGGCTGAGCGCCTTTCCCGCCCACCGCTCCCGCGGTGGCCGCAGCAGTCGTCTCGAGGTTGGCCGCCATCGCCTCACCCTCCGAGGATCAGGGGGAGCACCACGAACGTCGCGAGCAGTCCGCCCACGAAGAAGCCGATCACCGCCAGGAGCGACGGAAGCTCCAGGTTCGCCAGCCCGGAGACCGCGTGCCCCGACGTGCAACCGCCCGCGTACGCCGTGCCGAACCCGACCAGAAAGCCGCCGACCAGGATCGAAACCAGGCCCTGAGGCGTGAGCAGCGCGCTCCAGCCGAACAGCTCCCGCGGGACCAGCCCGGTGAAATCGCTGATCCCGAGCGCGGCCAGCTCCGCCCTCGTCTCGGCCGCGATCGCCACCGGCTCAGGGTTGGCCAGGAGCACCCCGCCAACGAACCCGCCGACGACGATGCCCAGCGCGAAGACCAGGTTCCAGAGGCCGGCCGCCTTCCAGTCGTAGCGGAAGAACGCAACATCCCGCGGGTAGATCGCCGCGCACGCGTGCCGCAGGTTCGACGAGACGCCGAACAGCCGGTTGCCGATCAGCAACAGCACGGGCACGAAGAGCCCGATGATCGGCCCCGCCACGTACCACGGCCAGGGCCGCGACAGGAAGTCCAGCATGGACACCTCCGCGTGAGGATCGGCTCGGTCTCGCCCGAGCCGGCTCCAACTTATCCGGAGCGGTACCGCAGAGGCCAGAGCGAAGTTCCCTCGCTGGTACTGTCTTTGCCTCTCAACGCCCCGGCACCCGGGCACGGTTGGTCCGATCCGATGAAGAGACTGCAGCGCCGCGGGTTCGTCCTCGCGTTGCTCGGGCTGGCGTTCGCGGCCGGAGCCGTCTGGCTGGTCTGGGAGAGCTGCGGCCTGCGCGGGTGCCCGAACGTCGGCCAGCTCGGCGAGCACCTCCCCGCTATGGCCTCGGTGGTCCTGGACCGACGGGGTACCGAGCTCGTCCGGCCGTTCGCAGCGAATCGGGAGTTCGTCTCGCTGGACTCGCTGCCCGCCTACGTGCCCGCCGCCTTCGTCGCCATCGAGGACAAGCGCTTCTGGAAGCACCGCGGCGTGGACTGGCACCGGGTGCTGGGCGCTGCCTGGACCAACCTCCGGGCCCTGGAGGTGGAGGAAGGCTCGAGCACGATCACCATGCAGCTCGCGCGGAACGCCTTCCCCCAGGAGCTGCCGCCGCAGAAGCGGACGGTGTGGCGCAAGCTGGCCGAGATGCGCGTCGCGCGGGAGATCGAGGCGCGTTACACCAAGCGACAGATCCTGGAGCTCTACCTGAACCAGATCTACTTCGGTGAGCGGGCCTGGGGGATCGAGGCGGCGGCGCAGGAATATTTCGGCAAGCCAGCGGCGGAGCTGTCGCTGGGCGAAGCGGCACTGCTGGCGGGGGTGCCGCGGACGCCGTCGCGGCTCAACCCGCGGGTGAACCTGGCGGGCGCGCTCGCGCGGCGCCGGGTCGTGCTCCGGCGCATGGTGGCGGAAGGGTGGATCACGCCGGAGGAGGCCGCGGCGGCCGATCGGGAGCCGGTCCGCCTGAAGCGCGGTGCCGCCCGGACCGGGCAGCTCGCGCCGTACTTCCTCGACGCCGTGCGCCGGGCGCTGGAGGAGAGCTTCGGCGGGTCGGTCTACAGCCAGGGCCTCCGGATCCACACCACGCTCGACCTGCGGATGCAGCAGGTGGTGGAGGAGGAGATCGCTCGCCAGTTAGCCGCGATCGAGGCCGGGCGGTACGGCGCGTTCCGGCATCCGCCGTACGGAGCCGCGCGGAGCGATACGGCGAGCGCGCAGGGGGCGACGTCGTACCTCCAGGTCGCGGCGGTGGTCATGGATGTCCGCAACGGCGACGTGCTGGCGCTCGTCGGAGGGCGGGATTACCGGGATTCCGAGTTCAACCGCGCGACGCAGGCGCGCCGCCAACCGGGGAGCGCCTTCAAGCCGATCGTCTACGCCGCGGCCCTGGCGGACGGCTATCCCCCGACCTTCCGGCTGGCAGACCGGCCCCTCGAGGTCGTGCTCGCCAACGGCAGGGTCTGGTCCCCGAAGAACTACGACGGCACCTACGCGGGCGAGGTGACGCTGCGGGACGCCCTGGTGTTCTCGAAGAACGTCGCCACCGTCCGCATCGCCGAGGAGGTGGGGATCGACGCGGTGATCCGCATGGCCCGGCGGCTCGGGCTCTCCGGCAACTTCTCGCCCGTCCCCGCCCTCGCCCTCGGGGCCGCCGAGGTCACCCTGCTCGAGCTCACCGCGGCCTACGCCGCCTTCGCCACGCTCGGCAGCCGGCCCGAGCCGCGCTTCATCACCCGCATCGAGGACCACCGGGGGAACGTCATCCGGACCCAGCCTCCTTCCGTACAGCAGGTGCTCGAGCCCGGCGTCGCGTTCCTGGTCACCAAGCTGCTCGAAGACGCGGTGAGCCGCGGGACGGGTGTCATGGTACGGAGCGCCGGGTACGCCGGCGGGGCCGCGGGGAAGACCGGGACCACGAACGACGCGGCCGATGTGTGGTTCATCGGCTACACCCCCGAGCTGGTCGCCGGGATCTGGATCGGCTTCGACCAGCGGAAGACCGTGATCCCCGGCGCGACGGGCGGGGAGCTGGCCGCGCCGCTCTGGGGCCGGATCATGAGCCGGATCGCTCCCCGCGGGCGCGACGGGTGGGACCCTCCCCCCGGCATCGAGATCCGCTGGGTCGACACCTCCGGCAACGTGATCGACGCCGACTGCCGCCCCCCCGGCCCCACCCGCCCCGAGTACTTCCTGGCCGGGACGGCCCCCGAGGCGAGTTGCCCCCGCCACCTCTTCCCCGACCCCTTCGGTGCGCCCGACACCCTCGCCGCCCCGGACAGCACCGCGGCCGGGGAGGACGGCGGCGAGGAGGACCCGGCACCGCCCCCGCCGCTCCGCCAGCCCGCGGGCGGGGACCCGCCACCGGAGACGCCGCCCGAAGCGGAGGAGGAGAGACGCGTCGAGCCGCGAAAGCCGCCGAAGCTGCTCGGCCGCCCGGTGCCCGTCCTGCCGCCCCCGCCGCCCACCCCGCCGCCCGACGACGGCGGCTTCCGCCGGCGCGGCCCCCGGTCTCGCCGCCGCCGGCCTCGCCATCGCCCCTCTTGCCAATGTTAAGGAGTCCTAATTAATATCTCCGCGGCCCGGGCGAGCGCGGAGCGGAGGCGCCGCCTCATGCGGCCGATCGAGAACTCTCATCCACGGAGGCAGGTATGCGCAGGAACTGGCCGGGATGGATCGCAGGGGCCTTAGCAGGCGTGGCGGGTGTGGTGGCCGCCGCGGTGGCGCTCAGCGCGGCGAGCCAGGGCGCGCGGCCGCAGACGGGCCCCCTCGCCGGCTACACGACGCACGTGGTCGCCACCCACTACCTGCGGGGGCAGGCGTACGAGACGCACCACTACTTCAAGCCATTGCGGGAGGGCGTGCTCCAGGGGCTGGTCTTCCGGCAGATGGCCGACGGCGCGCCATTGATCGAGGTCGAGTGGGCGATCGCGCAGAGCGCCTGGGAGCAGCTCCCGGAGTGGCAGAAGGCCCACTGGCACCCGCTCTTCCCGGCCGTGGACGCCGGACGCGTCCGGCTTCCGGACCTCCCCCCGGACCAGGAGCGGGAAATGCTCCGCACGGTGCGGGGGCTCTACGCCCAGACGTTCAACCTGGCCGGGCTGAACGGGAAGCTCCCGACGGGGCTGGAGGGCGTGGCCATGGCCACGCACCTGAACGCCGAGGAGATGCGCCGCCTCATGGGCGCGATGCAGCCGGGGCGGTGATCTGGTGGGATCAGGGCACCGCGCTCGCCGCGGCGCCCGCTTCGGCGCTCTGGTAGTCCGGGCAGTCGATCCGCAGGTTCCGGTCTCCGAACGGCGCGTTCACGAAAGCGCAGTGGTGTGGCCGGTCGGGGTCCGGGTGGGCGTTCGGGCGGAAGAACCGGCAGGTCACGCACATGCGTGCCACCGGGATCTGCCCTCGCTCTTGGAGGGCACGGATCATCTTGATGAGGCCCTTGAGGAACACCTCCTGCTCTGCCGCGGAGAGCTCGTCGATCGCGTGCAGCAGGAAGTCGGGCCAGCTCGCCGCCCGGGCGGCCTCCTCACGCCCGGCCGGGGTCAGCGAGACGGCGAGCGCCCGGGCGTCCTCTCTAGACCGTTCCTTCCGGACCAGCCCTTTCGCCACCAGCGCCTGGACGGCGTCGCTCGCTGTCGCCGCGGTGACGCCGAGCCCCTCCGCGAGCTGGGAGAGTCGCAGCGGCGCGGCCGAGCCCAGCAGCAACGCGAGCGCCTGCCCCTGCGTGGGCGTGAGGCCCCGGCCCGCGGCCTCCTGCCACGCCTGGCTTCGCAGGGCCAGCCCGATCTTGGCCAGCCCGACCGAGACCCGGCGCGCGATCGGGTCGCGCGCAGGATCGAAGGGGTCGTCACCCATGGTGCACATCGCTTAGGAGTCCGAATAAGTAGCAGCGTCCGCGCCCTGCGTCAACCAGGGGGCGTTGACAACCCCCTGGGCCGCCCGCCAGTCTGGGGAGGCCCCCAAAGCCCTGCACCGGAGCTGGCACCGATCTTCCACGTCGATCCGTGCTGCAACCGGCCATGGTGCATGGGGGTGCGGGACCGGGAGGCGGGTCGGCTCCCCCGCCTCGGCCCTGCGGGTCCACACGAGACGGACAACAAAACGCTCGATCGGGAGGACGCATGCGGATGCTTGTGCTGGGCGCCGGGCTGCAGGGTTCGGCGTGTGCCTACGACCTGCTCGGGAGTGACGACGTCGAAGAAGTCGTCCTGGCGGATCTCCGGACCGATGCGCTCCCGCCCTTCCTCGAGCGCTACCGGGACGACCCGCGGCTCCGGCTCCTGACCCTCGATGCCCGTGACCACGACGCCGTGCGCCGGGCCCTGGAGGGGAAGGACGCGTGCCTGAACGCCCTCCCCTACTACTTCAACCGCGACATGACCGAGCTGGCCGTCCGCGCGGGCGTCCACTACTGCGACCTCGGCGGCAACACCGAGATCGTCTTCCAGCAGCTCGAGCTGGACGGCGAGGCCCGCGAGCGCGGCGTGAGCGCGGTGCCGGACTGCGGCCTCGCGCCGGGGATGGTCAACATCCTGGCCGCAGAGGGGATCCGGGAGCTGGACCAGGCGAACACGGTCCGCCTCTGGGTAGGCGGGCTGCCGCAGCACCCCGAGCCGCCGCTGAACTACCAGGTCGTCTACTCGCTGGAGGGCGTCATCGACTACTACACGACCAAATCCTGGGTGCTGAGGGAGGGGCGACTCCAGCAGGTCGAGGCGCTCTCCGAGGTCGAGACCGTCGAGTTCCCGGAGCCGATCGGCACGCTCGAGGCGTTCCACACCGCCGGCGGGCTCTCGACCCTGCCGTGGAAGTACCAGGGCAGGGTCGAGACGATGGAGTACCGGACGCTCCGCTACCCCGGCCACGCCCAGATCATGCGCGCCATCCGCGACCTCGGTCTCCTGGACCTCACCCCGGTCCGCACCCGGACCGGCGTGGAGGTCGTGCCGCGGGACGTGTTCATCGCCTGCGCCGAGCCGCGTCTGCGTCGCCCGGACGGCCGCGACCTGGTCGCCGCGCGGGTCGAAGTCCAGGGGGTCAAGGCCGGGCAACCTCGTCGTATCACGTACGAGCTCATCGACTACTACGACGAGCAGACCGGGATCAGCGCCATGGAGCGGACGACGGGGTTCTCGCTCTCGATCACCGGCCAGCTCCAGGTTCGGGGCCGTGTGGCGCGGCCGGGCGTGTGCACGCCGGACGAGTGCATTCCTGCGGGGGAGTACGTGCGGGAGCTGGAGCGGCGGGGGATCCGGATACGGCGCCAAATGAGCTGATTTTCGTCACCGCCGGAACGCATTTTGCCGCTTTGTGCGGGTTGGAAGCGAAGCGATCCGGCGGGAAGGAGGCATCAGCTCAAATGGCGGACATCAACATCGAACGGAAGCGACCGTCGATCTGGCCGTGGGTCGTTGGATTGCTGGTGCTGGCGCTGCTGATCTGGGCGATCGCGGAGATGGTGGATACGGACCAGACGCGGGAGGTGGTGGAAGGCGAGGCACCGGTTCCGCCGGCGGCGGTCCCGACGCCACAGCAGCCGGGGACGGAGGTGACGGAGCTGACAGCGCTGGCGCCGCTGGGGCCGGAGGATCGGGGGAGGCGGGTGCGGGCGCGGGGGCAGGTGGTGGGGCAGCGGGTCGACGATGGTTTCTGGCTCCTTACGGATCAGGATGAGCTCCTCTTCGTCGTGAGCGAGCAGACGCCGTCGGCGGGGGAAACGCTGGAGGTGGTGGGGATGCTGGAGCCGAGCTCGGAGGAGGAAGCGAACCGGCGGATGGAGGAGGCGCGGGTCCGGCCGGCGGCGGGGTGGAAGGTGCACCGGGACCTCCGGTTGAAGGCGGATCAGCCGGCGACGCAGTGAGGGCGGAGGGGGGAGGGGGCGAGCAGGGCACCTCGCAGCCGCGGGGTGCCCGTTCTTTTTTCATGCGCGGAACGCGTCTTGCACCTGGCTGGCGGAGGACGAAACGCTCGGGCCTTCGGTGAGGAGGAACCATGGCCAATGACGCTCCGCGCCGGCGGGGCGGCCCGCTCTGGGCCTGGATCCTGCTGTTGATCGTGGTGATCGTGGTGCTCTGGCTGCTCTTGCGGTGAGAGAAAAAGGGGGCGGGCCCGGGCCGTGGTTCTTATATTCGGGTCTGGCGGGCCCGAGCGGCGACGACCGGAGGGAGCCATGCGCTTGCGACTGATCGGAGGGACAGCGGCGATGCTGCTGGCGCTCGCGACGGCGGGCGCAGCACAGGACCGGGCCGAGTGGGCGTCGTCCGAGACCACACGGCGGGTCTTCACTTTCGTGCACCCGGCGCTCACGATCGACGTGCTGGGGGAGGCGCCGGGGATGCTACGGCTGATCCGCGGCCAGCTCGGGCAGATCGAGGTGACGGCGCGGGCGTTGGGCGGGTTCGCCGGGTCGGGGCTCGCGGGGAGCGCGGGCGACCGGCTCGAGCTCACCGCGATCGGCGCGGAGCGGGTCGAGTACCTCGTCGTGGTCCCGGCCGAGGTGCACGTGCGCGTGCGTCTGCCTGACCGCCGGGTCGCGGAGACGTTCGGCACGCTGGAGCGGTCCGCCACCTTCTCGTGGAAGTCGAGTCGCGCGGCGGCCGACCGGCCGCTCCCCGACCTGGCGGGCGCCGAGGGCCTCTGACCCGCTCGACACCCCGGGAAGAGCGCCGGGCCGGAGGAGCGCGAACGATGGCGGCTGGAGAGCAGGAGGTCCGACCCCCGGAATGGGTGCTCGAGGAGGCGTACCGGATCGGCCGCCAGTGGCTGGCCGTGCGGGCACGCGAGCGTCAGCACGGCCTGCCCATGGGTGAAGCCTCGGCGGGCGACAGCCAGCCGGTGTTCACCGAGCCCGCCGGGGTCGAGGGGGCCATGCAGGAGGGGCGGGAGTTGCGCCGGCGCTTCCAGAGCCTGGTCGACGAGTTCATCGACCGCGTCGAGCGGGAATAGCCGGGCCCCGCTCTTCCCGGCACTGCCACGTTCAAACACCTGTTGGAAATCATCGAATCGCGCGCTTCGAACCCCCTTGAGTTCGAAGCCGGTTTTTCTTATGTTATCTCATGATTTCGCGCCGAATCGAGAGGCGAACGACCGTGGCCGGAACCCGCATTTTCGGCTGCGTTTTCGAGGGTTATGGGGGCGACCGAGATGCTTCGGGCGGCCCCCCGTCGTGTTCTTTTTGAAAGGAGATCAATGGCCACCACGACGGTGAAGTCGAGGGAGCGGACCGGGATTCCGCTGCACCAGCTGGACGACGGCGAGCTCGTGGCCGCGCACCTGGAGGGCAATCCGGGGGCGTTCGCCGAGCTCTACAGCCGGTACCGGGATCGGCTCGTGCAGTTCATCGCGCGCAAGACCGGGGACCGCGACCGGGCCGAGGATCTCGTCCAGGAGGCGTTCATCCGGGTCACGCGGCACCTGCACCGCTTCGACCAGTCGAAGAAGTTCTCGACCTGGATCTACACGATCTGCTCGAACCTGGCGAAGAACGAGCTGCGCAACCGGTCGCGGAATCCGTTGGTGCTGTTCCAGAAGCTGACGACGCACTACGAGACGGAGAACCGCCCGTTGCAGTTCGAGGATCCGTCGGCTCGCCCCGACGACCAGTACCGCAAGCGGTTCCTCCAGGAGATCGTCGAGCAGACGGTCGAGGAGCTGCCCGAGCACCACAAGCTGGTGTTCAAGCTGCGGGAGCTGGAGGGGAAGAGCTACGAGGAGATCGCTGAAATCACGGGCGTGAACCTCGGTACGGTCAAGAGCCGGCTGCACCGCGCGCGGACGAGCTTCGCCGAGCGGATCCAGCCGCTGTTGAACTGAATTTTCGTCGAGGCCCGCTCCGGAGCCCGGCTGCGCCGGTCTCCTGCGCGGGTCGCGGAGCCTCCTTCGGAGTCTCCGCTCCAGTCGGCGAGCCCCTTCGGGTCTCGCCTCCGGCTGCGCGAGCCCGCTTCGCGGTCTCGCGCAGCTTCGTATTTTATGCCGCCATGCGTTCCGGGCGCGTCTCGAGGCGAGCGTCCAGGTGGATCTCGACGTTCCCCCGGATCGCGTTCGAGACCGGGCAGGCCTGCTCGGCCTGCCGGGCCGCCTGGGCGAACGCCTCCGGGTCCATGCCGGGGATGTAGCCGACGACCCGGAGGTCCAGCGTCGAGATCCGGAGCGCCGCGTCCGCACGGTCCAGGGTGCAGGTCGCGGTGACGATCAGCTCTTCCGGGGTGTGGCCCTGCTCGCTCAGGACGTGGGAGAGCGACATCGCGTAGCAGGTCGCATGGGCGGCCGCGAGCAGCTCCTCGGGGCTCGTGCGGCCGTCCGGGCGTTCCGTGCGGGCTTCCCAGTCGACCGACAGCTCGGCCAGGGCGCCGCTCATGACCATCAACGTCCCTTCCCCGTCCGCGAGGTCCCCCCTCCAG
>DATCLG010000191.1:0-20876 GCA_036564015.1 Longimicrobiales bacterium | reverse complement strand
CACAGCCGGCCGCACCAGCAGCGGCCCCGCCCGCCAGAACTCCCCCGCCACCACTCCGCCCCCGTCCACCCACGCCGCCCGCTCCCCCCGCGCCGCAACCGCCCCACACGCCGCCTGCAGCACGGCCGTCGCCCCACCCCCCGACACCCACACCGCCACCCGCCCCCGCGGCAACCCGCCCGCGGGGAGGATCCGGTCCAGCGGCGCGACCCCCGTCGCCACCGCCGGCGCCGTGCGGTGCGTGACCGGCAGGGCATCCGGGAAGCGCCGCTCCAGGATCTTCCGCAACTCCAGGATCTGTGCGGACATGTGCGTCGTTTCGCGAGAACCGACCCTACCTCCGTTCTGGCCGGGAGCCAAACTATACCGAACAAATCCCGAATACAAGAGGAACGTGGCTCGCCCCGACCGGAGCTCCTTGACGACCCGCGACGCTGCCGTCATGTACGGCCATGTCATAAAATGACCCGATGAATCCGCCGCCCGGCCACGGCTGGCTCGATCGGCCCCTCCCCAGCCCGCGACGGTGACCGGCGCATGGTCCACCTCACAATCCGGGAGGTTCGAACCATGTCCGCGACGGATCGCTCTGCTCCCCGGACCCAACCCCTGCCCCTCCCCTCCTGTGCGGCGTTCGCCCTGCTCCTCGCGCTGCTGGCGTGCGGGGCTGGAGACGACTCGACGGGACCGAGCGACGGCGCCCCGCCGGGCCCCCTCCCGCACGCGGTGCGGCTCACGCCGGAGTCCGTCCAGGTGATCGCGGGCTGGCAACGCCTGTTCAACGTGCTGCTGCTGGATTCGGCGGGCGAAGTGTTCCAGGGGGAGGTCGCGCTGAGCTGGACGAGCTCGGACCCCTCCGTCGCGACGGTGGACGCCGAGGGCCGGGTCCGGGGGCTGAGGCCCGGCACGGCGACGATTATCGCGAGGGTGCCCGGGACGGACCGGGGCGACAGCGCGCGGGTCGACGTGGTCCCGGAGACCCTCCGCCGGGTGGTGGCCGGGCGCGGCTCCTGGATCGGCGCCGCGGTGGGTTACGGCGAAGGCACGTTCCCGGGCAACCCGACGTACGTCGAGACCCTGCGGCGGGAGTTCAACGTCCTGTTCCCCGAGAACGTGATGAAGTGGCCGACGCTGCGCCGGGACGGCCGTGCTTCCTGGCGGTTCCAGTTCACGGACGAGCTGGTGGCGTTCGCGGAGGCGAACGGCATGCGGGTACGCGGGCATGTGCTGGCGTGGCATGCCCAGAACCCGGCCTGGCTGAACGACCTCACGCCGGAGCGCACACGCGCGCCGGGGCGATCGCCCTGCTCGAGGAGCACATCCGGGCGGTCATGGAGCGTTACCGGGGGAAGATCCAGGACTACGACGTGGTGAACGAGGCGATCCGGGACGGCGCGACCGGTGAGGTGGGCGGGCCGGAGGACCGGCGGTCCGCCTCCGAGTGTGTCACCTGGTCGCCGAGCTGCGGGTGAAGGGGGTGCCGATCCATGGGGTGGAGTTCCAGTCGCACTTCGTGCTGGGGAGCACGCCGGCGGAGGAGCAACTCCGGCAGAGCATCGACCGTTTCGCGGGGCTGGGGCTGGTGGTGCAGATCACGGAGCTCGACAGCCGGGTCCCGGCGGATCGGCAGGACGAGGAAGGTTTCGCGCAGCAGGCGGAGGAGCTCCGGCGGGTGGTGAGGGTGTGCCGGGAACACCCGGCGTGCGACACGGTGGTGGTGTGGGGGGTGGACGATGGGCACTCGTGGCGCTCCGCGGACCGGCCAACGCTCTTCGATGCGTCGTTCCAGCCGAAGCCGGGCTACGCGGCGGTGGTAGGCGAGCTGGCGGGGCCGAGGCTGCACGCGGCGGATGGGCCGTGAGGGTGGAGCGGCGGCGGGGTCGGCGGGCTGATCCGCGTGTCTGTTGTAGGAGAGCGGCGGGTGTTCTATTATTGTACGTTGAGAGTTGCCCGGTCCCCCCGGACGACGGAACGAGCGGCCCCATGCAGACGTCACGTGCGATCTCTGGTCTCGTGCTGCTTGCGGCGATGCTCGTTGCTCCTGCCTGCGGAATGCAGCAGTATTCGCCCACCCCGTCCAGACCCCGTGAAACCACTGCCGAGCCCACGGGGCGCGCGTCTGGCGAGGCGCCTCCGGAAGCGCCGCGCGCGGAGGAAACTGCGCCGGCCCGGCCGTCTCCGGTGCCTGCGGAGGCGGTCTTCAGCCTCTGCGTGATCGACACGGCGGCGTGGGGCGGGATCCGGGTGCTGCCGGTCGCGGTGCGCGCGGGCACGGCCGACACGCTGGTGGTGGTGGGGGAGCGGCGCGTGCCGCTGGACTCGATCGTCCGGCCGGTGGGCGTTCTGGCGGAGGCTGCGTGGCACGCGGCGAACCGGCCGCTCGCGCTGCAGATCGGGGCGACGCGCGTCGAGTTCGACGCCTACGGCCCCGCGCGCCTGATCGAGCCGGCCGAGCTCGCGTTCGTCGGGACCTTCCGGGGGCTCCCGGTCTTCGCGGCGGCGGAGGACGTGCGGGGGGTGCGGGGCGAGCTGGAGGACGCCGCGCGGGCGGGCGCCGACCTGGACGCGGTGCTGGCGCGGGACGCCGGGCTGCGCGAGCGGTTCCAGGGGGTCCAGGTCCTCTACGTCCCCGTTCGCAGGACCGGCTGCGTCTTCCAGCCGTTCGTCCGGTCGTGAGGCCGGAGGCGGCGGGCTCCGCGAGCGGGAGCGCCGCGCGAGGCCCGCGTGCCGCCGGCGGGCTGGCCGCCCGGCCCGGCCGTCCGGCGGCGAACGTCGCCCGCCGACTGCCGCGGCCGGGCCGCGCGAGCGCTCCAGGCTACGCGTGCACCTCCTCGCGCTCCTTCCTGGCCGCCTCGATCACCTTCTGCGCGACGTGGGCCGGCACCTCCTCGTACCCGTGGAACCTGCGGGTGTGGACGGCCCGTCCGTGGGTCAGCGACCGCAGCGTGGTGGCGTACCGGTAGAGCTCGGCCTCGGGGACGAGCGCACGGATCCGCGTCTTCTTCCCGTCCGGCTCCATCCCCAGGATCTTGCCTCGCCGCTGGTTCAGGTCACCGATGACGTCGCCCATGTACTCGTCGGGCGTCGTGACCTCGACCTCGATGATCGGCTCGAGGAGCACCGGGTCGGCCTGGGCGGCGACCTTCTGGAACGCGAGGGAGCCGGCGACCTGGAAGGCGATGTCGCTGGAGTCGACGGAGTGGTACGAGCCGAAGTAGCACTCGGCCTCGAAGTCGACGACCGGGAAGCCGGCCAGGATGCCCCGTTTCGCCGCCTCCTGCACTCCCTTGTCCACGGACGGGATGTACTTGCTCGGGATCACGCCGCCCACGATCGAGTCGACGAACCGGTAGCCGGCGCCGCGCGGGAGGGGTTTGAGGCGGATCCAGCAGTCGCCGTACTGGCCGTGGCCGCCGGTTTGTTTCTTGTACTTCCCCTGCCCTTCGGCCGTCTTGCGGATGGTCTCGCGGTAGCGGATGCGCGGCTGCTCGGTGGTGACCTGGACGCCGAACTTGCGCCTGAGTCGCTCGATCTGGACCTCGAGGTGGAGTTCGCCGAGCCCGCGGATGATCGTCTGCCGCAGTTCGGCGTCGTACTCGCTCTGGAAGGTGGGGTCCTCCTCGTGGAGCTTCTGGAGCGCGGTGCCGATCTTGTCCTCGTCGCTGCGGCTGGCGGCGCGGATGGCGATCGAGATGTCCGGTTCCGGGAAGTTGATGGGCTGGAGGAGGAGGGGCTGGTCCGGGGCGGCGAGGGTGTCGTTGGTGTGGGTGTGCTTGAGTTTGGCGATGACGCCGATGTCGCCGGCGTGGAGGCGCTGGACCTCGGGCCGTTCCTTGCCGTGGGGGACGGCGAGGTGGGCGAGTTTTTCGGGCGCGTCGCGGGTGGCGTTGCGGACCTCCTGGCCGGAGACGAGGGAGCCGCTGAAGACGCGGAAGAAGGAGAGCTCGCCGACGTGCGGCTCGGTGGTGGTCTTGAAGACGAGGGCGGCGAGGGGTCCGTCGTCGGTGGCGGAGAGCTCGACGACCTGGTCGAGCCCGGGGCGCTGGGCGAGCTCGCGGGGCGCCTCGGCGGGGTTGGGGAGGAGCCGGACGAGGAGGTCGAGCAGCTCGCGGGTGCCCCAGGTCTTCTCTGCGGCGGTGCAGACGATGGGGAAGAGATCACCGCTGAGCATGGCGAGCTTGAGCGCGGCGAGCGCCTGGTCGGGCGGGAGCGAGCCGTCCTCGAGGTAGCGCTCGAGGAGCTCGTCGTTGGTGGCGGCGATGCTCTCGAAGAGCTGGATGCGGCTGGTCTCGGCGGCGTCGCGGAGCTCGGCGGGCGGGTCGGCCTCCCGGAACTCGCCGCTGGTCGTGTTCGGGTCGAAGAGGTGGGCCTTGCCGGTGAAGAGGTCGACGATGCCGCGGAACTGTTCGCCGTTGCCGATGGGGAGCTGGATCGGGAGGGCGCGGGCGGAGAAGGTCTCGCGGATGTCGGCGCAGACGCGGTCGAAGTCGGCGTGTTCGCGGTCCATCATGGAGATGCAAAAAAGTCTGGGAATCCCGCGTGCTGCCGAGTACTCCCAGACCTTCTCCGTTCCGACCTCCACGCCGGTTGTGGCGCCGAGAACGAGGACGGCGCCGTCCGCGACCCTTGTGGCGGCGAGCGCCTCCGCGGTGAAGTCCAGGTAGCCCGGTGTGTCGAGGAGGTTGAGCTTGGTCTCCCGCCATTCGGCGATGGCGGGCGTGGTCTGCATCGAGATGCCGTGGGCGATCTCCTCCTCGGTGTACATGGTGAGGGCGGTACCCTCGCGGGGGTTGCCGCGGCGGCGGGAGGAGCCGGCCACGAAGCTGAGTGCGTCGATGAGGGTGGTCTTGCCGGAGCCGCCGTGACCCAGGACGACGACGTTGCGGATCTGTTCCGTGCGGTACTCTCTGGCGGCTGTCATGGGCACCTCCTGCGGGGTTTCGAGGGGAGATGGGTGGGACAGGTGAACGTTTGGCCCGCGGTGCGGGCTTGTCAAGCATCTCCTTGCGAATCCGTGCCGATCGGCGACGCGGGCCGTTGGTCGTCGGGGTGGCGCGGCCTGTCCGGGTTGCGCCGCCCGGCGGGGCCCGGGCGGCGGGGGCGGGGCGCCGTCCGGGGCGGGGCGGCTAGTTCTGCCGGTACCGCCGGCTCACCTCGTCCAGGAGCTTGCGTTCCTCGGGCGAGAGGCTGGCGAGCCCGGACGAGCTGATCTTGTCGAGCACGCGGTCCAGCTCGCCGAGCAGCTCCTCTTCCTCCTGGGTGCGGATGCGGCGCCGCGTGGCGGCCGGGGGAGGCGGGGCGGAGGCCTTTTCGCCCGGCACGACCGTGAGCCGCGGCCGGCGCATCGACTTCCGGAACCGGGCGAGGCGCAGGCGCACGGGCTCTTCCAGCCTGAGGTAGAGGAATCCCGCCGCGAAGCCGCCGAGGTGAGCGAAGTAGGCCACCCCATCGCGGCCCCCGCCCACCGCGCTGAACAGGTTGAACGCGGCGAGGATCGCGACGAGCCACTTCGCCTTGACCGGGAAGATCCCCCAGATGTAGATCGGCGCGTCCGGCCAGTTCATGGCGAAGGCGAGCATCACGCCGAAGATCGCCGCCGATGCGCCGACCACGCCGGCGTGGGGCGCGAAGATGAAAGAGAACGCGGCCCCGCCCAGTGCGCAGATCAGGTAGTACTTGAGGAACTCGCGCGAGCCCCAGCGGTCCTCGAGCGGCGGCCCGAAGAAGAAGAGGCCCAGCAGGTTGAAGAAGAGATGCCAGAACCCCGCGTGGATGAAGGCGTAGGTGATCAGCGTCCAGGGGCGGGTCAGCACCTCGCTCGGCACCAGAGCCAGGTATTCCCAGAGGCGGCCGGGGAGGAACAGGAGGAAGAAGAGCGCCGCGTTGGCGATCAGCAGCCGCTTCACCCACGGCGTGAGGCTGTAGCCGAACGCGTTGAAGAAACTCCGGTATCCCATGGCAACCGATCGAGACGACGCTGGGCGGTGGACGACGCGGCCGGGTGCCTGCCCCGGCGCGCCCCTACGACCCTACTACCCCTTTCTTCGCTGACGGTGTTCCTCGAGGGCGAGCTGGCAGATCCGCTCGCAGAGCTCGGGGAAGCTGATCCCGGCGGCGCGGGCGGCCTTGGGCAGCAGGCTATTGGCCGTGAGTCCGGGTAGCGTGTTGACCTCGAGGCACCAGAAGGTCCCCTGCGGGTCCAGGCGGAAGTCGACGCGGCTGAATCCCCCGAGCTTGAGGGCGCGGTGCACCCGGAGCGCCAGGGCCTGGATCGTCTGCGTCTCCTCGTCCGTGAGCCGGGCGGGGGCGATCTCCTCGGCCATCCCCGGTTGGTACTTGCACTCGTAGTCGAAGATCTCGTGCTTGGGGATGATCTCGACGGGAGGCAGGGCGGCGTCGCCCAGGATCCCGACCGTCAGCTCCCGGCCGGGGATGAACCGCTCGACCATGACCTCGTCGTCGTACCGAGACGCGGTGGCGATGGCCGCCTCGAGGTCTTCGGGGCGCCGGACCACGCCGAGCCCGACGGTCGAGCCCTGCTTGCTGGGCTTGACGATGACGGGGAAGCCGAGCCGGTCCTGCACGGTCGCGGCATCGACGGGGGCCATGATCCAGTCGGGGGTGGGGACACCGGCGTCCCGGAAGAGACGTTTCGAGATGTCCTTGTCCATCGCGATCGCGCTGGACAGGTGGCCGCTGCCGGTGTAGGGGATCCCGACGAGGTCCAGCAGTGCCTGCAGCGTTCCGTCTTCGCCCGTTCCGCCGTGGAGGGCGAGGAAGAGGACATCGACGTCGCGGAACTCGGGCGACCGGGTGAGGGTCGTGACGTCGCCCGTGCAGAGGAGGTCCAGGGCGGCGCGTTCCGGCGGGACGGGCGAGATGCCGGCGCGGAGGAGCTGCTCTTCCTCCTCTGGCCCGAGCACGCCGCGCGCGGTGTCGACCGCCACGACGTGGTGTCCCTTCTCACGGAGTGCGCGGACCACCTGCGCACCGCTGGCGATCGACACTTCCCGCTCGGCGCTGGTCCCGCCGAAGAGTACCGCCACCTTCATGACTGCTCCAGAAACTCGAGAACCACGGCGCTCTTCGGGCGCCGCCCGCGGGGCTGGCCGGGCCGCCCCGGTGCCGGGTCAGGGCAGGACGGCGCCCGATCGCGCATCCACTCGCCACTCGTGGACCTGGTTGCCGGCGGCGACGCGGATCACCCATTGCGGCGGCCGGAGCGGCGCGAGGAGGAGCGAGAGCGCAGGCTGCGGCCCGGTCAGGATCGCCTCGGCGCTGGCGGCTCTCGCTGCGGCGAGCGCCTGGGGCGAATCGATCCAGTCCTCGGGCAGCGCTGTCCGGTCGGGCGTGAACCCTGGCGGCGGCTGGCGCGGGCGGACGGCCTGATCGACCGTTCGCGGGGTCACCACGACCACCAGCTGGTCGGCGCGGCCGGGCGCCTCGTAGACGAGCCGCCACTGCCCGCTTTCGGGCAGGACGTACCCGTCCGGCGTCACCCCTTCCCCTTCCACGTACCACAAGGTGGCGTCAGGGGTCCAGCCCGCGGCGATCGTGCGCGCCTCCTTCGCGGCGTCGGCCGCGGAGATGCGGAGCCGCTCAGGCGAAACCCTCTCGCTGGCCGGGGTGCAGCCCGCCAGGCTCAACAGGCCGAACGCCAGGATCCAGATCCACCGCATGCCCTCCCCCTCGACCTCGGGATGCGTCCGGGACCCAACCTGCAACCAGGGGGCCAGCGCCCTGGGGGGTGGAGAGGGGGGACGGGGCCGCTCGGGCGTTGCGGGGCCGCCGATGATGCCAGCCTTGCCTGAGCCGGCGCCGCTCCGGCGGCCTCGCGGCCACGCGGTCGGCGCGCAGCCGGGCCGCGCGAATCCGGCATTAACGTATAATGTGCGGTCCCCAGCGCGTTTCCACAAGGCGCGGCGCGCTTGCCCGGGTCCCACGGGAGCCGCGAGTCGCCGGCGTCGCAACCCGTCGGGCCGCGAGGGCGCTCCGCGCCGGGACCGCTCCGCCCTCCGCCGCCTCGCAGCGCGGCCTCCCCAGAGGCGCCCGCGGAGAGGACGCGGGCACGGACCGCGCCCCGGCCCCGCCCCTCAGCGCGTCAGATGCCGCACCATGTCGTAGCGGGTCAGGATGCCCACCAGCTTGCCGTCGCGGCGCACCAGTACGGCAGGGTTGTCGCGCGTGAGGAGGCGTCCCACGTCGCCGATCCCCACGTGCTCGTCGACGACGGGGAACGGCGCGTCCATGAGCGTCTCGACGGAACGGTCGAGCACGGCGGGGTCCTCGATCACGCGGGCCATGAGCGTGGCCTCGGAGACCGAGCCCACGCAGTCGCCGTCCTCGATCACGGGGAGCTGCGAGATGTCGTGGGCGGTGATGAGGGCGAGCGCCTGACGCACGGACGTGCCCGGCTCGACGCTCACGAGCGGCGGCGCTCCGGGTTCCTTGGCCTGGAGCAGGTCCCTGGCGGAGTAGGGCTCCGGGTCCAGCAGCCGGTTCTCCCGCATCCACTCATCGTTGTAGATCTTGGAGAGGTACCGCTCGCCCGTGTCCGGCAGCATGCAGACGATGAAGGCGTCGGGGTCGTCCAGCTCGCGCGCGATCCGTGCGGCGACGTGGACGATCAGGCCGGCCGAGCCGCCGACGAAGAGGCCCTCCTCGCGGGTGAGCCGCCGGGCCATGTGGAGCGCCTCCCGGTCGCTCACGGTGTGGAACTCGTCGATGACGTCGAACCAGAGCGTGGAGGGCAGCTTGTCGTTGCCGACCCCTTCGACCTTGTAGGGGTGTGCCTCTCCCGGCTTGCCGGTGCGGAAGTAGTGGGCGTAGATCGAGCCCTCGGGGTCGCCGGCGATGATCCGGACCGCCGGGTTCTGCTCCTTGAGGTACTTGCCCACCCCGCTGATGGTCCCGCCGGTCCCGGCCGCGGCGACGAAGTGCGTGATCCGGCCTTCCGTCTGCTGCCAGAGCTCGGGGCCCGTGATCTCGTAATGCACCTGGGGGTTGACCGGGTTGTAGAACTGGTCGGCGAGGATCGCGCCGGGAGTTTCGCTCGCGATGCGTTTGGCGACCTGGAGGTAGTTGTCGGGGTGGTCGGGTGGCACGGCGGAGGGGGTGATGATGACCTCGGCGCCGAACGCCTTGAGCAGCCGCACCTTCTCCTGGCTGAACTTGTCGGACATGGTGAAGATGCAGCGGTAGCCCTTGAGCGCGGCGGCGATGGCTAGCCCGACGCCGGTGTTGCCGCTGGTGGCCTCGACGATCACCCCGCCCGGGCGGAGTCGTCCCTCGCGCTCGGCCGCCTCGATCATGGCGAGTCCGATGCGGTCCTTGACGGAGCCACCCGGGTTGAAGAACTCGGCCTTGCCGTACACGGGCGTGCGGGCGCCGTCCACGACGCGGCGGAGGCGGATGAGCGGCGTCCAGCCGATCGTCTCGAGCACGCTCTCGTACGGCCTTGCGTTCCGCGGAGGCGCGGAGGGAGCGTTCATGGATTCGCCTGAAGGGCTTCGCCTGGTTGAGCGCCTTCCTTGCTGAACCGGACCGGCAGCCTGGCCCAGCTCTCCACCCGCTTGTCGCCGCGCTGGGCCGGCGCGAACCGGAGCTTGCGCGCCCCGGCCACGGCGGCGGAGTCGAACTGCGGGTGGCCGCTCGATTTGTACACGTACGCGCTGTCGACCGAGCCATCTGCCGTGACGCGGACGAGGAGCACCGTCTCACCCGCGATTCCCTGGTCCCACAGCTCCACCGGGTACTCGAACGGCGACGTCGTGATGAGCGGGACCGGGGCCTTGAACGGCTGCTCCGATCCGCACCCGGTCAGCCACAGGAGCGGGAGCGCGAGCAGCGTCGTGCCTCTCCTCTTCTTCATCGCGAGTCCATTCCCTCCCCGCCCCTTGCCTCAGCCTGCAGCTCGGCGAGCAGGTTGAGCGCCTGGAGCGGCGTGAGTCGTTCGATCTCGATCCGCCGGAGCTTCTCCAGCACGGGAGGCGGAGGTGGCTGGAAGAGGGAGAGCTGATCGGGCGGCGGCGCGCTCCGCGGCCGGTGCTTCCCCCGCCGCCCCAACCCCTCCCCTCCGGCGGCATGCGAGCCCTCGAGCTCGCGCAGGATCTCCTTCGCCCGCTCCACCACCTGGCGCGGCAGGCCGGCCAGCCGCCCCACCTGGATGCCGTAGCTCCGGTCCGCGCCCCCCTCCTCGAGCCGGTGCAGGAAGACGATCTCGTCGCCGCTCTCCCGCACCGCCACGTTCTGGTTCACCACCCCCGGCAGCGTCCCCTCCAGCTGCGTGAGTTCGTGGTAGTGCGTCGCGAAGATCGTCTTCGCGCCCACCTCCTCGTGCAGGTACTCCGTGACGGCCCAGGCGATCGACACCCCGTCGTACGTCGCCGTCCCGCGACCGATCTCGTCCAGCAGCACCAGACTCCGCTGCGTGGCCTGGTTCAGGATCAGCGCGGTCTCGCTCATCTCGACCAGGAACGTGCTCTGCCCGCGCACGAGGTTGTCGCTCGCCCCCACACGCGTGAAGATCCGGTCCACCACCGGCAGGTACGCCCGGTCCGCCGGCACGAACGACCCGATCTGCGCCAGGAGCTGGATCAGCCCGATCTGGCGCAGCACCGTGCTCTTCCCCGCCATGTTCGGGCCGGTCAGGATCAGCACCCGCCGATCCTCGTCCAGCACCAGGTCGTTCGGGATGAACTCCCCCGGCCCCAGCCGGCACTCCACGACCGGGTGACGGCTCCCCCGCAGCTCCAGCCGGAACCCGGTGTGGACCTCCGGCCGCACGTAGCCGCGCCGCTCCGCGACCTGCGCGAGGCCCGCGAGCACGTCGAGCGTCGCCAGCCGCTCCGCCGTGTCCTGCAGCCGCGGCACCTCGGCCGCGAGCCGGCGCCGCAGCTCCCCGAAGAGCCGCGCCTCCAGCTCCGCGATCCGCTCCTCCGCGCCCAGGACCTTCGCCTCCCAGTGCTTCAGCTCGGGGGTCACGAACCGCTCGCCGTTGGCGAGCGTCTGCCGTCGCTCGTAGTCCGGAGGCACCCGATCGAGGTTCGCCCGCGTGACCTCGATGTAGTACCCGAAGACCTTGTTGTAACCCACCTTGAGCGACGCGATCCCGGTGCGCTCCCGTTCCCGGGCCTGGAGCGACGCGATGAAGTCGCGGGCGCCGTCGCGGATGCTGCGCAGCTCGTCCAGCTCGGCGTTGTAGCCCTCGCGGATCACGCCGCCATCGGCCAGCGCCGCGGGCGGATCGTCGGAGATGGCGCGCTGGATCTGCTCGCGCACGTCCTCGAGCGGGTCGAGGCCGGCGGCCAGCTCGCAGAGCATGGGGCTGGTCGCCCCGGCGAGCAGCGCCTTGAGCGTGGGAAGCCGGGCGAGCGACGCTTCGAGCGCCTTCAGCTCGCGTGGGGTGACGCGCCCCGCGCCGATCTTGGCCGCCAGCCGCTCGAGATCGCGGATCTCCTTCAGCTCGGCGCGGATCCGACGGCGCTGCGATGCATTCTCGAACAGCTCGGCCACCGCTTCCTGCCGCGCCCAGATCGGCTCGGGCCGCGTCAGCGGGCGCAGGATCCAGCGCCGCAGCATCCGGGCGCCCATCGGGGTGAGCGTCTCGTCCACCACCTCGATCAGCGTGCTCGGCTGGCCGGACTCCCGTCCCGCGAGGTCGGGGCGCAGGGGCTCGACGAGCTCGAGGTTGCGCCGCGTCATCTCGTCCAGCACCATCGCCTCGCCGCCGCGCTCGAGGCGCGGCGGGCGCAGGTGCGCGAGGGCCGCGGGCTGCACCTCCGCCACGTAGGCGACCAGCGCGCCCACGGCGCACACCAGCGCGTCGTCGCCCTCCTGGAACCCGAACCCGTCCAGCGTGCGGACGCCGAACCGCCGGCGCAGCTCTCCGGCCGCGAGCTCGCGGTCGAAGAGCCAGTCGGGGCGATAGGTGAGGCTCGCGGCCTCGGCGCCGGGCACCGCCCGCCCCTCCCAGCCCTGGGGCAGCAGGACCTCGGCGGGCTCGAGGCGAGCGAGCTCGGCCTCGAGCGCGTCGGCGGCGACCGGCGTGGCCAGCAGCTCGCCCGTCGAGACGTCGACCGCGGCGAGCCCCAGCCGGCCCTGCCCGTCCTCGGCGAGCGCCACCAGGAAGTTGTTGCGCCTGGCGGAGAGGAGGCTGTCGGCCAGCACCACCCCCGGCGTGACCGTCTCGACCACCTCCCGCCGCACGATCCCCTTCGCCTCGGACGGGTCCTCCATCTGCTCGCAGATGGCGACTCGCCGGCCGAGCTGGACTAGCCGCCGGAGGTACTCCTCCCGCGCCCGCACCGGCACTCCGGCGAGCGGCACCTCCGCGGCCCCGCCGTTGTTGCGCGTCGTGAGCGTGAGCCCGAGCAGCCGCGCGCCTTCCTCCGCGTCCTCGTAGAACATCTCGTAGAAATCGCCCACGCGGAAGAAGATCAGCGCATCGGGGTGGCGCGCCTTCGCCTCGCGCCACTGCTGCATGAGCGGAGTGTCGTCCTGCCTCGACATCGGGAACCGGCAAAGGGGCAAAACGCTGGTGACGTCTAAGGATAGTCGCGCGGGCGCCGTGGGGCAACCGAGCGGAGGCGCGCCGCCGCGCCGTTCTGCCCACGGAACTGGCGCGCAACCTGCACGACGCGGCGGCCGGGCCTTCCGCCGAACCCGCGCGCGGAGCCCGGGAGTCCGTCGATCGACGAGGCGCGCATGCACAGGACGGGACGGCGAGTCGCGCGACTCGCGGCGGCCGGGGCCGCGCTGGCCCTGCTCGGCTGGCAGGTGCACAGACGCCGCGCGGGCGGCGACCTGCGCGGGCAGGTGGCCATCATCACCGGCGGCTCGCGGGGGCTCGGGCTCCTGCTGGCGCACGAGTTCGCCGCCCAGGGCTGCGCGGTGGTCATTTGCGCGCGGGACGACCAGGAGCTCGAGCGAGCGCGCGCGCAGCTCGAGGCCCGCGGCGCCGAGGTGCTGGCCGTCACCTGCGACGTGACCGATCGGGCGCAGGTCGAGCGCATGGTCGACCGGACGCTGGCCCGGTTCGGCCGGATCGACATCCTGGTCAACAACGCAGGGGTCATCCAGGTGGGGCCGATCGAGAGCCTGGCGATCGCCGACTTCGAGCAGGCGATGGCGGTGAACTTCTGGGGCGGCGTCCATGCGACGCTGGCGGTGCTGCCGTACATGCGGGCGCGGCGGCGCGGCCGGATCGTGAACGTCACGTCGATCGGCGGGAAGGTGTCGATTCCGCACCTGCTGCCCTACAGCTGCTCGAAGTTCGCGAGCGTGGGGTTTTCCGAGGGGCTGCGCGCCGAACTGGCCCGGGACGGGGTCCGGGTGGTGACGGTGGTCCCCGGGCTCATGCGCACCGGCTCGGCGGTGCACGCGTACTTCGCCGGGGACCGGGAGAAGGAGTTCACCTGGTTCACCCTCGCGGACGCGCTGCCGCTGACGTCGATGAGCGCGCGGTGTGCCGCGCGGCGGATCGTGCGGGCGACGCGGCGGGGGGAGGCGGTCGTGACGCTGGGGTGGCAGGCGAAGCTGCTCGGGCGGATGCACGACCTCTTCCCCGGACTCACGATCGGGCTGCTCGGCCTGGTGAACCGCCTGCTGCCCGGGGCGGAGGGTGCGGGCCACCCGCCGACGCGCGGGATGGAGCTCGCGCCGCCGCCGGTGCCGTCCCCGCTGACCGTGCTCTCGGACCGTGCGGCGCGTCGCTACAACCAGTTCGGGGGCCGGGTGCAGCCCTCGGCCGAGCAGGCGCGCAGGCTCGGGCTGGAGCGCGGGTAGCGCGCTTTCGAGCCGGGCCGGGCAGGCGACATCCCCGGGGCTGGTGCGCTTGTTGCAGCCCGGGAGAACCCCGGCAGTCGGGAGCGAAGCGGCCCGGATCTTCCCGGGGCGTTTCGCATCCCGGCATGACGTCCTGGATTCCGACGAGCGTCAGGAGGGATACATGAGACGAGTTCTCCCGGTAATAGCGTGCCATCTGGGGCTGCTGGCCCTGGCGCTCGGGTCGACGCCGGAGCCGGGCCAAGCGCAGGGGCGGCGGCGTCTGACGGCCGAAGCGTACGTCGGTGTCGCGAACTTCGGGCGTTTCCTGGAGCAGCGGCTGGGGGAGGAGCTGGTCGCGATCGCGCCGGAGCGGAAGCTGACGGCGAGCACGGCGCTGGCCCTGGGCCTGGGGATCGGGTACTGGCCGTGGGACAACCGGACGAACGTGCGGTTCACCTTCACGTTCTCGCCCTCCGAGTTCGAGTTCGAGGACGACACGGGAAATGGCAACGACCGGTTCGACCTCGACGACGTGGCGGACCTGAACGTGTACGCGTGGACGCTAGAGGTCATGCGCTACCTGTTCGGCCGCGAGGAGCATCGCGTGGCGCCGTACGTGACGGCCGGTGTGACGGGTGCGATCTGGTCGACAGACGACAATGGTCGACGTTTTCCGGCGGCGCGGATCGGCGGCGGCTCGACCTCGGTCTTCCGGGTGGGCGGTGTGGCCGGGCTGGGGCTGCACATTTGGCTGAAGCGGCACTGGGCGGTTCGGCTCGAGCTCAACAACTTCGCGCTCGGGAACCCGTTCCATGGAGAGGATGCGTTCCGTGAGACGGCGGGGACGTGGACGACGTTCGACGAGCCGACCGCGGTGCGAATGAGTCGTCTGACGCTGGCAGCGACGTACACCTTCTTCCGCCGTCCGTCCTGGCGATGACGGTCCAGCCTCTCAGCGCGGAGGTGCTGCGGCGTCAGAGCGCCGGGCCCGCTTTCGAGTTCCGGACGACGGCCGAGCTCGAGCCGCTCGATCGGCTGGTCGGCCAGGATCGGGCGCTGGAGGCGCTGGAGTTCGGGACGGCGATCGACGCGCCGGGGTTCAACATCTTCGTGCTGGGGGAGGAGGGGACGGGCCGGCGGACCGCGGTCCTCACCGCGTTGCGCCGGCACGCCGCGAAGCGGCCGGTGCCCGACGACTGGTGCTACATCAACAACTTCGACGATCCCCGGCGGCCGCGCGCGCTGCGGTTGCCGCCCGGCACGGCCCGGCAGCTCGCCACGCACATGGAGGCGTTCATCACCGGGCTCTCGGCCGAGCTGCCGCGCGCCTTCAGCTCCGAGGAGTACCAGGCGCAGCGGGCCGCGATCCTGCAGCGGCTGCAGGCGACGCAGAAGGAGCTCTTCGAGGCCGTCGATGCGGAGGCGGAGCGGCGCGAGGTGGCGATCGTGCGCACGCCTCAGGCCGTGCTGCTGGTTCCCAAGCGCCATGGGCGGCTCCTCTCGGACGAGGAGATCGAGCGTCTCTCCCCCGAGGAGCGGGAGCGGTACGACGCGGCGCGGGAGGAGATCCAGCGGCTGTTCGAGGAGGCGCTCCGCCGCTTCGCGGACGCCGCGGCGCATGCCCAGGAGGCGCTGCAGGAGCTGAACCGCCGCACGTTCGAGGCCGCGGTCGCGCACCTGCTCGAGATGCTCCGCACGCGGTACCGGGATCTGCCGCAGGTGATGGAGTTCCTGGCCGCGGTGGAGCACGACCTCACCGAGGTGATCGGCCGGCTGACGCTGTTGGCCCAGGCGGAGCCGGAGGTCCTGACCCGGACGATCACCGCGGAGGAGTTCCAGCGGCGCTACAAGGTGAACGTGCTGGTGGGGCACCACGACATGCAGGGCGCGCCGGTGGTGGAGGAGCCGAACCCGACGTTCGCCAATCTGCTGGGTCGGATCGAGCACTTCGTGCATCAGGGCGTGCTGGCCACGGACTTCACCATGATCCGGGCGGGCGCGCTGCTCCGCGCGAACGGCGGGTGCCTGGTCCTGGACGCGCTGGAGGTGCTGCGTCGGCCGTGGGCGTGGGATGCGTTCAAGCGGGCGCTCAAGCAGCGTGAGCTGCGGATCGAGGAGCCGGCGGCGGAGCTGGGGCTGATCACGACGGTGACGTTGCAGCCGGAGCCGATCCCGCTGGACGTCAAGGTCGTGCTGCTCGGTCCGCCGATCCTGTACTACCTGTTGTACATGCTGGATCCGGATTTCGGCCAGATCTTCAAGGTGAAGGCCGACTTCGCGCCGGTGATCGAGCGGACGCCGGAGACGGAGCTGCAGTACGCGCGTTTCGTGGCGAGCTGCTGTCGGAAGGAGGGTCTTCCGCATTTCGATGCGGGGGCGGTCGGGGCGCTGGTGGAGTACGGCTCGCGGCGGGCGCAGGACCAGACGCGGCTGACGGCGCGGCTGGGGGAGATCGCGGACCTGGTGCGGGAGGCGGGGCATCGGGCGCGGGAGCGGGGGGCGGATGCGGTCACGCGCGAGGATGTGGAGGCGGCGATCGAGGCACGGATCCGTCGGGCGAACCGGCTGGAGGAGGAGCTGCATCGTTACATCCGGCACGGGACGCTGTTGCTGGGCACCCGTGGGGAGGCGGTGGGGCAGATCAATGGGCTGTCGGTGATCACTTTGGGGGATTACACGTTCGCGAAGCCGATCCGGGTGACGGCCACGGCCTCGGTGGGGACGCGGGGGGTGGTGAACATTGAGCGAGAGGCGGCGCTGAGCGGCCCGATCCACAGCAAGGCGGTGCTGATCCTGACGGGGTACCTGCATCGGCGGTATGGGGGGGAGCGTCCGCTCGTGCTGAGCGCGAGCCTGGGTTTCGAGCAGGTGTACGAGCTGATCGAAGGCGACAGTGCGACGGCGGCGGAGCTGCTGGCGCTGTTGTCGGCGCTCTCGGGGCTGCCGCTGCGGCAGGATCTGGCGATCACCGGCTCGGTCAATCAGCTCGGCGAGATCCAGCCGATCGGCGGGGTGAGCGAGAAGGTGGAGGGGTTCTACGCGACCTGCCGGATCCAGGGCCTGACGGAGGGGCAGGGGGTGGTGATCCCGGCGCAGAACGTCGAGCATCTCACCCTGCGCCCGGAGGTGGTGGCGGCGGTGGAGGCGGGGCGGTTCCAGATTTATCCTGTTCGGCACATCGATGAGGCCATCGAACTGTGCTTCCGGCGGCCGGCGGAGGAGGTGCACCGCGCGGTCGAGGCCCGGCTGGATGCGTTCGTCGCGGCGTGGCGGCGGCTGCATCCGGAGGAGGCCGGGCGGGGCGAGGGGCCTGCGGCCTCCGGAGGCGCGACGGACCCGGCGTCCTCTGGTTGATCCTCCTGCCTGGACTTGCCACTCTCCCGTTCGATATAATCATAGCTCGGCCCGGCATGCCGGTGGCGAGCCGGCGGCCGGGCGGGGGTCCGGGATCACCCGGACCGCACACCGGACTGTTGACGGGTCGAGGCGGACCCGTCTGACGGTCGCGCGGCCGGACCGGACCCGGGCGGCGGGGGTATAAGCAACCGGGCGTTCATGTCGCGCGGAAGAAGGCGGGTCAAACGTGGAACGGCCGATCCTTTTCGGAACCTACAACACAGCGTACGCGCAGGCGCTGTATGAGGAGTACCTGCGCGACCCGGCCGCCGTGAGTGAACCATGGCGGCGTCTTTTCGAGTCGGGAGCCGCCGCCGAGGCCGGGCTCCTTTTGGCTCCGGGGCCTGCGGCCCCGACCGTCGCACCCCCGGCCGAGGTTCCCCCTGCGGAGCTGCTGCGTGCGGCGATGGCCGTCGCCGCACTGATCGATGCCTACCGGCTGCGCGGCCATCGGGCGGCGTGGCTGGACCCGCTGGGAGAACCTCCCGGCACAGATCCCTTCCTCGACCCTGCCACCTACGGCATCACGCAGGAGGACCTCGAGGCGCTGCCGGCCGAGATCCTGGGCGTCGGCCACGCAGGGAAGACGATGGCCGACGTGCTCGAGTGGCTGCGGCAGACCTACACCGGCACCATCGGCTACGAGTACGAGCACCTGCGGAGCTCTGAGCGCCGGGAGTGGCTGCGCCAGAAGATCGAGTCGGGCGAGCTCCGCCGGCCCCTGAGCGACGAGGACAAGCGCCGGCTGCTGCGCCGGCTGACGGAAGTCGAAGCGCTGGAGCAGTTCCTCCATCGCGCCTATCTCGGGCAGAAGCGCTTCTCGGGCGAAGGGACCGACGTGCTGGTCCCGATGCTCGATCTGGCGATCGAGTCGGCGGCCCAGGCGGGCGCCCGGGAGGTGGTCATCGGGATGGCGCACCGTGGGCGGCTGAACGTGCTCGCGCACGTGCTCGGGATGCCGTACGAGCGGATCATCGGCGAGTTCGAGGGGCTGCGCGCAGGCGCCGGCAGCACGGGTGACGTGAAGTATCACCTCGGCCACGAGGGGGCCTACGTCACCACGACGGGCGAGCAGCTCACGGTGATCATGTCGCCGAACCCGAGCCACCTCGAGTACGTGAACCCGGTCGTGGTGGGGATGGTGCGCGCCAGGCAGACGGATCGGCGGAGCCGCGAGCTCCGGCGGGACGAGGACGCGGTCCTGCCGATCCTGGTGCATGGCGACGCCGCGTTCGCGGGGCTGGGCGTGGTCCCGGAGACCCTGAACCTCGCGGAGCTCGAGGGTTACCGCGTCGGCGGCACGGTGCACATCATCGTCAACAACCAGATCGGGTTCACGACGGACCCGGCGCAGGCGCGGTGGACGCGGTACGCGAGCGACATCGCCCGGGGCTACGGCATTCCGATCTTCCACGTGAACGCCGATGACCCGGAGGCGTGCTTCGCCGTCACGCGGCTGGCGCTCGCCTTCCGACAGCGCTTCCACGGCGACGTGGTGATCGACCTGATCGGCTACCGGCGCTGGGGGCACAACGAGGGCGACGAGCCTGCGTACACCCAGCCGCTGCTGTACCGGAAGATCCAGCAGCACCCGTCGGTGCGGGTGCTCCTAGCCCGGCGGCTGGTGGAGCAGGGCGTGGTAACGCAGGAAGAGGTCGATGCGCTGTGGCGGGAGGCGCACGAGCGTCTGGTCGCCGCGCAGGAGGAGGTCAAGAAGTCGCTGCGGGCGAACGGGCGGCGGTCGGCGAACTCCGCGGAGACGCCCGCGCCCGCGCCGCCTGTCGAGACCGGGGTCTCGCGTGACCTCCTGGTGGCGCTGGACCGGCAGCTCCATAGCTGGCCGGAGGGGTTCCACGTCCACCCGAAGCTCGCCCGCGCGCTGGAGCGCCGCGCCCGGGTGGTGCCCGAGGGCGGCGAGCTCGACTGGGCGCACGCCGAGTCTCTCGCCTTCGCGTCGCTCCTGGTCGAGGGGATCGCCGTCCGGCTGACCGGCGAGGACGTCGAGCGCGGGACCTTCAGCCAGCGGCACCTGGTGCTCCACGACACGGAGACCGGGGCCACCTACACGCCGCTTGCGAACCTGGCCGAGGCGAAGGCCCCCTTCGAGGTCCACAACAGCCCGCTCATCGAGCAGGCGGTGGTGGGCTTCGAGTACGGCTACAGCGTGGGCGCGCCCGACGCGCTGGTGCTGTGGGAGGCGCAGTTCGGCGACTTCGCCAACGCCGCGCAGGTCATGATCGACCAGTTCATCGCGCCCGGGCAGGCGAAGTGGGGCCAGACCTCGCGGCTGACCCTGCTCCTCCCGCACGGCTACGAGGGTCAGGGGCCGGAGCACTCGAGTGCGCGCGTCGAGCGGTTCCTTCAGCTCGCGGCGGAGGACAATCTCCGAATCGTGAACTGCACGACGCCCGCGCAGTTCTTCCACCTGCTCCGCCGGCAGGCGCTGACTGCGGAGCGGCGGCCGCTCATCGTCTTCACGCCGAAGAGCCTGCTCCGGCATCCGCGGGCGACTTCGCGGCTGGAGGAGCTGGTCTCCGGTCGTTTCCAGCCCGTGCTGGACGACGAGGCGGCGCGGTCGCGGGCGGGCGAGGTGACGCGGGTGGTGCTCTGCACGGGCAAGGTCTACTACGACCTCATCGGCAGCACGCAGCGGGATGCCGCGACGCACGTCGCGATCATCCGGGTCGAGCAGCTCTACCCGTTCCCTGGCGAGGAGCTTTCGCGCGTGCTGGAGGGGTACCCCGGGTTCGAGGAGCTGGTCTGGCTCCAGGAGGAGCCGGCGAACATGGGCGCCTGGTGGTACATGGAGCCGAAGCTGCGTGGGCTGGTGTCTGGCGATGTGACGATCCGTTACATTGGCCGGCCCGAGCGCGCGGCGCCTGCGGAGGGGTACATCAGCGCCCACGAGGCCGAGCAGGCGCGGATCGTGAGTGCGGCGTTCGAGGAGGTGCCGCTGGCCGCGCCGTCGCGGAGGGGGCGGGCGGTCAGGCGGCGCTGACGGGCCTGTCCTGCGTGCGCGGCGCCGGCCGGGCCGCCAGGGCCTGAGGTCGGCTCGAGCGGCGGCGCCGGTACGGCCTTTGCTCCGCCGGTGGGGAGACAACGCCGGCGCGGCGAAGGCAGGTCCATGGCGATCGCACTGTACATCCTCGGGTTCATCGTCCTGATCGGCGGTCTCGCCTGGGCCGCGAACCTGCTGGGCGTGCCGGATGTCTGGATCGCGGTGGGGGCGGTGATCCTGGCAGGATTCGCGATCCTGGTGATCGCCTCGAGCGTGCATTCCCGCCAGCCGCCGGAGCGGCGGCCGCCTCCGTCCTCAACGCTGTGAGCGGCGCTGCGGGTGTGGGATCCCGACGCGACCCACGCCCACAGCGCCGCTCAGCCGTTGTGGACCCGCTCTCGATCGGCGCTCAGAACTCTCCCAGCACGGCTTCGTCCTCGTCGAACGGGATCAGCCGGCTCGGCTGGATGCGCTCGACGGAAGCGAACGTGGCACTGGCTTCCCTCGCGCCGACCCCGACGGGCGCCCGGGCCTCGACCCGCTTCCTGCCGGAGCCCGCGGGAGCCGCGACGGCGGGTTGGGTGGCTGTGCTGGGGCGGGTGATGGAGAGGCGGAACTCGGCAATGAGGTTGCGCATGCGCTCGGCCTGCACGCTCAACTCCTCGGCCGCGCTCGCACTCTCCTCGCTGCTTGCCGCCGTCTGCTGCGTCAAGAC
>DATCLG010000190.1:0-5560 GCA_036564015.1 Longimicrobiales bacterium | reverse complement strand
GGGGAAGCGGTCACCGGGAGCAGCAGGCCATGGCGTACGATTACCCGTTCTGGGCGCATCCGCGGTGGGGCTCGGGCTGGCTGCCGCGGGACGCGGCGTGGAACGAGTTGCACGACTACGACTTCGAGATGCGGGGCCCGTACCGGCCGGGCGCGCTCCTGGACGCGTACCTCCAGTGGCGGCGTTTTCGGGCGGAGGAGCGTCGCTGGCTGGGCGAGGAGGAGGCGCTGCCGGGGGGGAGCGCGGCGGCGCGGCTGCGTCGCTGGAGGGAGTGGCAGCGGGCGCAGCGTCTCGGCCGTGAGCCTCGCTGGATCGCGGAGAGCCGGCGCGCCCGCGAGCGGCGGGCGCCCAGGTGGCCGCAGGCGGATCTGTAGAGCGTCACCAGCATCCGGAGCAAGAGCGACCCGGTGCACGGGCGAGCCGGGCGCGGGGAAGCGAGGTCCTTCCCGGCGGGAGCCTGGGACTTCGGGCTCCGGCGGGGTGACCGTGCGGCCGTTCCGGGGCCAGGCCGCGGCTGGCGGCGTGGGCTCCCCTTTCATCTCAGCCAGGAGAGGCGCATGCGAAATCCCCTGACCTCGCCGCGGGCGGCGCAGGCGGCGCTCGGCTTCCTCGTCCTGCTGCTGTCGAGCCGTGGGGCGCCCGCGCAGATCCCGGACTTCCAGCGGATGACGCCCGAGGAGCGGGCGGCGTACCGGGCCCGATTGCGGGCCGCCGCGCAGCAGGACCGCGAGCGAATGATGCGCCTGCTCGGGGTCCGGGAGCCGGATTCGCTGCCGCTTCCGGAAGAGGATCCGAACCGGCCGCCGCACACGACCCGGCGGCCGGGCACGAACAACTGGTACGACGCGGCCGGGAACCCGTACATCCGCTCGTCCTGGGGAACCTGGTCCAACTACGACGAGGCGAAGGCGGGGGCGTACGTGCTCCCCGACCCGCTGGTGCTGAAGGACGGCCGGAGGGTGACGACCCCCGAGATGTGGTGGAACCTGCGCCGGCCCGAGATCCTGGAGGACTTCCTCAGGGAGATCTACGGGAGGATCCCGGAGAACACGCCGGAGGTGGCCTTCGAGGTCACCAGCGTGGATTCGGCGGCTTTCGGCGGGCAGGCGATCGTGAAGCGGGTCGTCGGGCGCATCGACAACTCGGCCTACCCGGCGGCCAGCCCCCGCATCGAGATCACGATGTACCTTCCCCCGAAGGCTGCGCCCCGGGTTCCCATCGTCGTGAGGGTGGGCGGCTTCTTCGGCGGGAGCCCGGACCAGCTCCCGGACGCGGTCCGCCAGGTCCTGGCGCTCGGGTGGGCGTTCGCCACGTTCAACACCGGCGCCCTGCAGATGGACAGCGGGGCGGGGCTGGGGGAGGGGATCATCGGGCTGGTGAACCGGGGGCAGCCGAGGAAGCCGGACGACTGGGGCGTGCTGGCCGCCTGGAGCTGGGGCCTGAGCCGTGTGCTGGACTACCTGGAGGCGGACCCGGCCGTCGACGCCACGCGGGCGGCGATCCAGGGGCATTCGCGTTGGGGCAAGACCGCGCTCCTGGCCGCGGCGCTCGATCAGCGGTGGGCGGTCGTGTTCGCGAGCTGCTCGGGCGCGATGGGCGCCTCGCTCGAGAAGCGGAACTGGGGCGAGACGATCGACCACGTGGCGGGAGTTGACGAGTACCACTGGATGGCCGGCAATTTTCTGAAGTACGCCGGCCGGTGGGCGGAGATGCCGGTGGACGCCCACCAGCTCATCGCGCTGATCGCGCCGCGACCGGTCTTCATCACGGGCGGCACGCAGGACCAGTGGGCCGATCCCCATGGCGAGTTCCTGGCGGTCGTGGCGGCCGAGCCGGTCTACCGTCTGCTGGGGAAGAGAGGTCCGGGGACGCCGGAGATGCCGGCGCCGGACGTGGCGCTGATCGACGGCGAGCTGGCGTTCAGGAACCATGAGGGCGGCCACAGTGACGCGCCGGACTGGCCGGTCTTCCTGGAGTTCGCCCGGCGGTACTTGGAGGCGCCCGGCGCGCGGGCGCAGAGCTAGCTAGCTATGGATGTCTTCGAGGCGATTCGCGAACGCCGATCGGTCAAGCGGTTCGTCGCCCGGCCGGTTGGCCGGGAGGAGATTGAGCGCGTGCTGGAGGCGGCGGTTCTGGCGCCGAACCACCACCTGACGCAGCCGTGGGGTTTCGTCGTCCTGGGCCCGGAGGCGAAGCGGCGGTACGCGGAGATCCGGGCCCGGCTCAAGACGGGCGGGGTGGTGGCGGAAAAGGCCGAGGAGAAACGGGCCCGGATCATCGAGGAGACGCTGGAGATCCCGCAGGTGATCGCCGTGACGTCGTTCGTCGATGCGGACCCGGAGACGCGGGAGGAGGATTACGCCGCCACGTGGATGGCGATCCAGAACCTCCTCCTCGCGGCCACGGCGCTCGGGCTGGGGACGAAAGTGGTCACGGGGGACGTGATCCGGGATGACGAGATGCGTATGGCGCTCGGTGTGGAGCGGGATCACCGGATCGTGGCGTTCATTCACATGGGGGTGGCGGCGGAGGTGCCGGCCCCGAAGCGTCGGATCCCGGCCGCGGAGAAGACGCGCTGGCTTCCCTGACGGGGCGGCCGTCCGGGCCGGCGAGTTTTCTCGGCTTGCGCGGCCGGATCGTGATCGATATCAATAATACGCACGATCTCCAACCCGAATCTCGACCAGGCAACCGACGAGCTCCGCTCGGGCCCTGAGCCCACGGACCCGTTCGTCATACACAGACCTCGTCTTCTTTTCCCACTGGATTCGCCGACTGGTGGCTCCTCGGGAGGGAGCCGCCCGGCCACCGTCCAGGCACAGGAAACCCCAACGGGAGTGATCCGCTCATGTCACACACGGAGAGCAGTCGCAGGATGACGAGAAGAGAGTTCCTGGTCAGTGGCAGCGCGGCGGCCGCTGCGGCCGTGCTGACGGGACCCGGCGCGGCGCTCGCCACTCCACGCGCCCCGAAGGCCAAGAAGCGCCTCGTGCTGGTCGGGACCGGGGATCGTGGCACGTCGATGTGGGGCCGGAGCGTGGTGCAGGCGTACTCCGACATCGTCGAGTTCGTGGGGCTCTGCGACATCAACCCGGGGCGCGCCGCCTACGCCCAGCGCTACATGGGCGTGAACGCGCCGGTCTACCTGGCGAAGGACTTCGACCGGATGATCCGGGAGACCCGTCCCGACGTCGTGATCGTGACCACCAAGGACTCCACGCATCACGAGTACATCATCCGGGGGATGGAGCTCGACTGTGACATCATCACCGAGAAGCCGCTGACCACGGACGAGCAGAAGTGCCAGGCGATCCTGGACGCGCAGGCCAGGACGGGCCGCAACGTCATCGTCACCTTCAACTACCGGTACTCGCCGCACCGGGAGAAGATGAAGGAGATCCTGATGAGCGGCCGGATCGGCCGGGTCACCTCGGTGGACTTCCACTGGTACCTGGACGTCTATCACGGCGCCGACTACTTCCGGCGGTGGCACGGCAAGCGGGAGAACTCGGGGACGCTCTTCGTCCACAAGGCGACGCACCACTTCGACCTGCTGAACTGGTGGCTCGATTCGGAGCCGGAGGAGGTCTTCGCGTACGGCGCGCTGGAGTACTATGGGCGGAACAATCCGTTCCGCCACACGAACTGCCGCGGGTGTCCGTTCAAGGACCAGTGCAAGCACTACGTGGACATCATGAGGAATCCGCGGCACGTGGCGCTGTACGTGGAGAACGAGAAGTACGACGGGTACCTGCGGGACGGCTGCGTGTGGGACGAGAAGATCGACATCTACGACAAGATGTCGGCGATCCTGCGGTACGCGAACGGGGTGCAGGTGAGTTACTCGTGCACGACGTACTCGCCGTACGAGGGTTACCGGATCGCCTTCAACGGGACGAAGGGGCGGCTGGAGGCGTGGATCAAGGAGCGGCAGCCGTGGCAGGAGCCGGCATACGATGAGATCCGGGTGACCGACAACTTCGGGCAGACGGAGCTCATCCGGGTCCCGCACAGTGAGGGTGGACACGGTGGTGGGGACACGCGGCTGAAGGACAAGATCTTCCGGCATCCGGACGCGCCGGATCCTTACCATCAGGCGGCGGGGCTGCGCGACGGGGCGATGGCGATCCTGCCGGGCATCGCCGCGCGGATCAGCGTGGAGACGGGCCGGCCGGTGAAGATCGCGAGTCTGACTTCGCTCAAGCCCGAGCCGGTGAGGCCGAAGGTCTCGTAGCGGGGTGGGAGGACGACCCGCGCTCCTGCGGGTCGTCCTGGAGGCTGGCCGCCCGGTGCCGGGGGCGGGGGCGAGGCCCGGTTCAGCGGGTCTGCGTTGCCCCGCCTCCGGCACCGGTCGTTTTGCGACGGTACACCCGGACGTAGTCGATCTCGTAGCGGGCAGGGAACTCCGTGGCGGAGGGGTCGCCGCCCGCCGTCCCGCCGATGGCGAGGTTCAGGATGATGTAGTGGGGCTGGTGGAACGGATTCCTCCCGGTTCCGTCCTGGTTGATCGTTTCGCGCAGGTCCGTGGTGTTCAGGAGAACGTCGTCGACGTAGAGCCGGATCTCGTTCTCATCCCAGTCCATCCGCCACACGTGGAATTTGCTGGACCAGTCGGGGTCGCCGAAGCTGGCGATCGGGTGTTTGGAGTCGTCCCACTTCGCCCGCCACCGCCCACTGTCGGCCCAGGCCACGTTGGCCAGCAGGGTGCCCTGGTAGTACTCCATGATGTCGATCTCGCCGTTGCTGGGCCACGGACCCTGGACCCCGAGGGTCCAGAAGGCGGGCCAGAGGCCCGGGCGCGTGTCGATCCGGGCGCGCATCTCGAAGCGGCCGTACTGCCAGGCGTGGCGGCCGCGGGTGGTGACGCTGGCGGAGGTGTACTCGGCGTAGGGGCGGCGGGTGCGCCAGTCGGTGCCGTTGGGGTCGTAGTTCGGGTTGGGCTTGCGTTCCCGCCGGGCCTCGATGATCAGCAGGCCGTTCTCGCACCAGGCGTTTTCCGGCTGGTACCACTGCAGCTCCTGGTTGCGGACGAACCCGATCTCGTAAGTCCAGTTGGCCGGGTCGGGCGGCCCGTCGCGATCGAACTCGTCGGCCCAGACGAGCTCGTACTCGATGTGCGGCGAGTCGGCGGGCACCGGGGTGCCGGGAGCCGCTCCAGGCACGAGCTGGAGCGCCGGCGCGACCGACGTGAGCAGCCAGGTGTGGGCCAAGAGAAGCAGCGCGTTCATGCCAACCCCCTCATCGCGTGCGGGAGCGCGGCCGTGGGGCGGGCCTGGTCGCTCCCGCGGTCAGAAAGCCGAGACGGAAGCTGTCGAACTGAAGCGGGCGCCCGCCGGCGGGCCGGGGCCGAGCGAGTCGGGCGTCGCGCCGGGCGCCGGACGCGGCCGGCGGGTCTTCACTCGGACGGTCGCACGCCCACTTCGTCGAGGTGCCGGAGCAGGTCAGCGGGGTCCTCGTAGACGCGGTAGGCGCCGGCCCGCTCGAGTTCGTCCTGCCCGTAGCCGCCCGAGAGCAGTCCGACGCCGAGGGCGCGGGCGCGGCGTGCCGCGAGGATGTCCCA
>DATCLG010000189.1:0-6483 GCA_036564015.1 Longimicrobiales bacterium | reverse complement strand
GTCGGTGACGATGCCCGCCGAGCCGGCGGTCCTGGTGCTCGCGGTGCGGGTCGAGGACGCGAGCGGGGCGGTGCTGCACCGCAACTTCGCCACCTTCGTCGTGGAGGGCGAAGCGCCGACCGAGGTCCGTCTCGAGGATGGCCGGCCCGCCCGGCTGGTGCGGGTCGACCCGGCCAGCTTCCGCGCCGCAGAGTGGTCGCTCAAGCAGTGGAACGTGATGGACGGCCTCAAGGTGAACGGCGCGGGGGCCGGCTACTTCGAGTACCGGGTCGCCTGGCCGGCGGGGCTCAAGGCCGCCGACCTGGAGTCGGTCACGTTCATCGCCGAGGTCTCCTCCAAGCAGCTCTTCGGCAAGGATCGGGACGATGCGGGGCGCATGGAGGGGGACTACATGCGCGGGCAGGGGACGCACGACCCGAGCCGGAACCCGAACGCCTACCCGATGACGGACGAGAGGCTCTTCCCGAGCGCGGTCACGGTGCGGGTGAACGGGGTGCTGGCGGGGCAGCGGCTCCTCAAGGATGACCCGGCGGACCACCGCGGCATCCTCTCCTGGCACAACCAGCGCCGGGACCGGCGCCTGCGGGAGGCTGGATCCTACGGCGAACTGCTGCGGGTGGCGGTGCCGCGCGAGGCGCTCGAGCGTGCCGAAGCGAGCGGCGAGCTGGTGTTGCGCCTCGAAGTCGACGCGTCGCTCCCGGGCGGCCTGGCCATCTACGGCGCGCGCTTCGGCCGTTACCCACTGGATCCGACGTTCGTCTTCGTGCCGCGTCGTCCGCTCGCCCAGGCGGCGCAGTGACGGCGGCGTTCTCTACCCGAGCGAGCTGGCCGGACCGGGGTCGGCCGGCCAGCTCGCCCAGGCGCCCCGCCACCTGACCCGCCCGCTTCCGTCCGCCGCGGTCACTCCGGTCCTGTGCCGGCAGCTGCTCCGGTGACCGTATGGCGAAGGGAGGCTGCTTCCTGGCCGGCGACGCGGCCGGCGCCTCATCATTCTCTTGACACCGCCCCCGGGGAGGCGCATTTTGTTCACAAACATGCCAATACCCGGCTCCCCATCGGGTCCCTGTTCCGCACAAACACGGCTCCCTCGCGGAGCGTTGCTGTCATAGCGGGCCCTTGCCCATGTGGCCCGCGCAACTCCGTTGACTGCTCTCGCTCGCGTAGCCGGAAGGCTACGTTCGTTCACCCTATCCGGAGGGCTCTCCATGAGATGGGTAGCAGGAGTGTGTCTTTTTGCCGCCTTGCTCCCGGTTTCCTCGCTACACGCGCAGGGGACGGGGCGGATCGCAGGAACGGTCACGACGGAGACGGGGCAGCCGCTGCCGGGCGCCAACGTGGTCGTGGTCGGCACGAACATCGGGACCCTGAGCAGCGAAGATGGGCGCTACGTGATCCCGGGCGTGCCGGTGGGGATGCATCAGGTTCAGGCCAGCCTGATCGGGTACGCCTCTCAGACGGTGACGGTGAGGGTGGAGGCGGGGCAGACGGCGGCCGCGGATTTCCGCCTCTCCCAGCAAGCGATCGCGCTGGATGAGATCGTGGCCGTGGGGTACGGGACGCAGCGCCGGCGGGACGTGACCGGCGCGGTGGCATCCGTGCGCTCCGAGGAGATCCGCCAGATCGCGACGCCGAGCGTCGGGGAGGCCCTCAAGGGCCGGGCTCCGGGTCTCGATATCCGGACCACCGGCTACCGTCCGGGTGACAATCCCACGATCCGGGTGCGCGGCGTCCGGTCGCTGGAGGCCAGCAACGACCCGCTCATCGTGGTCGATGGCGTGGCGATCTCGGGCGGTTTGCAAGACATCAACCCGAACATCATCCAGTCGATCGAGGTGCTGAAGGACGCCAGCGCGACGGCGATCTACGGCTCGCGTGCGGCGAACGGGGTCATCCTGATCACCACCGACAAGGGCCAGCAGGCGGGACGGACACGGATCACCTACGACACGCGGCTCGGTATCCAGAAGATCCGTAAGTACCTCGAGGTGTTCAGCGGGCCAGAGTTCGCCCAGTTCCGGCGCGACGCCGCCCGGTCCGACAACCTGTACCCGTGCCCGATCGACCAGGCCTGCGAGGAGGGGGACCGGCTCATCTTCAACGAGTACGAGCTCGACGGCCTCTTGAACGGCGTCTCGGAGGACTACCAGAGGCTCATCTCGCGGGATGGGATGCTGCAGGACCACCAGCTCCGCATCACGGGCGGGAACGAGAACACGCGTTTCGCCATCAGCGGCAACTTCCTGGATGAGAAGGGCGTCACCAAGGGGACGGAGTTCGTCCGCCGCGGCGTCAACGCCAGCCTCGATCACACGGCCGGCCGCTTCCGCGCGGGGATTTCGGCGTACGTCTCCAACTCGACACAGAACCTCGGCCGGGGGAACGGGCTCTGGGGCGAGGCGATCACGATCAACCCGCTGGGGCGTGCCTACCTCCCCGACGGCTCGATCAACACCGCCCCGACGAACGACGCCCAGATGTGGAACCCCCTGGCCGACATCGAGCACTGGAAGCGTGAGAGCCAGCGCACCCGGACGTTCGGCAACGCCTACCTCGCCTACGAGCTGTTCCCCGGCGTGACCCTCCAGACCACCTTCGGCGCCGACCTCCTGTTCCGGCGCGAGGGTGAGTTCGTCGGGGCGCAGACGGACACCTATCGCGGGAGCAGCAACCGCGCCTGGGTGGAGCGCTTCCAGACGTTCAACTACGTCTCCACCACCCAGCTCCAGGTGGATCGTCAGCTCACGGATGCGCACCGGGTGAACGCGACGTTCCTCTACGAGATCCAGCGCGAGAGCTCGGATCGCAGCCGGGCGGACGTGTCGAACCTCCCGTACGAGTACCAGCTCTTCCACAACGTCGGCACGGGCGCGATCGTCAACGGGGTCAGCAGCAACTACAGCGAGTGGACGCTCCGATCGGTCATGGGCCGCATCAATTACACGCTGCTGGACCGGTACTACCTGACGCTCACGGGCCGGCAGGACTGCTCGAGCCGTCTGGCCCCCGGCAAGAAGTGCAGCTTCTTCCCCTCGGTGGGCGTGAAATGGCGGTTGTCCGACGAAGGCTTCATGCAGGGGCAGACGCTGTTCAGCGACCTCAGCCTGCGGGGCGGCTACGGGTTGACGGGGAACACGGCGATCGCGCCGTACCAGACCCAGGGCTCGCTGGCTCGCACGAGCTACTCCTTCGGCGGCGCCGGTGCCTACGGGTTCCGTCCGGCGGAGCTCGCCAACCCGGACCTGGAGTGGGAGAAGACGGCCAAGCTCGACGTCGGCCTGGAGTTCGGGCTTTTCGGCCAGCGGATCAGCGGCGTGATCGACGCTTACCTCGAGAACACGTACGACCTGCTGATGGAGCGCCAGCTCCCTGCCACGTCCGGCTTCAGCAGCGTCCTGCAGAACGTCGGCGAGACCCGGAACCGCGGCATCGAGGTCGGCATCTCGACGGTGAACCTGGATGGCTGGAAGGGGATTCGCTGGAGGACCGATCTCGTCTTCTCGATGAACCGGAACGAGATCGTGAGCCTCTACGGTGGGAAGGAGGACGACCCGGGGAACTGGTGGTTCATCGGGAAGCCGATCCGGGTCTGGTACGAGTACGAGTTCGCCGGGATCTGGCAGCTCGAGGACTCGGCCCTGGCCCGCAGCTACAACCGGCGGCCCGGGGATATCCGGGTGGTGGACCAGAACGGCGATGGCCGGATCACCCAGGACGCGGACCGTGTGATCATCGGCCGGCATCCCGAGTTCCCGGCCTGGACGGGGAGCCTGACGAACCGGTTCGAGTTCGGGGCCTTCGATCTCTCGGCGCTGATCACGGCGCGCTGGGGCTACACGATCCGCGACGCGACCTGGCCGGGCCAGATGTCGAGCCGGTACAACCAGCCAAAGATGAACTACTGGACGCCGACCAACCCCAGCAACGAGTTCCCCCGCCCGTACCGTAACACGGAGGGCGCCGTGGATGCCGGCGCGGTGCAGTTCTTCGACGGCTCGCACTGGCGGGTGCGGAACATCACGCTCGGGTACCGGGTGCCGACGCCATTGCTCGCCCGTCTGGGCCCGGGTGCATCGATGCGGATCTACTTCCAGGCGCAGGATCCGTTCGTGTTCACGGACTACCCCGGCTTCGATCCGGAGGGGACGTCGAACACGGACGAGGACAGCACGAACTACGGCCGCACGGAAGCGGGCGTGCCGAGTTACCGGAGCTTCGTGGTCGGGGCATCCATCTCGTTCTGACCGGTGTCGGAGCCGGGCCCTGCGCGGAGCTGAGGTCCGCGGAGGGCCGGGCCACGGGCGAAAGCGGTCTCATTGCCAGAGAGATTGAGATACCATGAAACGGATATCGCGACTGAGCAGGGCCGTGGGGCTCCTCGGGCTGATCGGTCTCCCGGCGTGCGTCGACCTGGACGAGGACATCATCTCCGGCGTGACGTCGTCGTACTACGAGACCCCCGAGGGGTTCGAAGCGGCGGTCAACGCGGCCTACTCCTACCTCGACGAGCTGTACGGCCTCGAGCGCAACATGACGATGCTCGAGTACGGCGTCGACATCTGGGCCGAAGGGGCGGACGGCCAGCACAAGCACTGGAACCGGTACAGCGCGCAGCTCGAGCCCGGCACGCAGTACGCGCGTGAGCAGTGGGACATCACGTACCAGGCGATCAACACGACGAACGCCGCGATCAGCCGTGGCTCGAAGATCCAGCCGTCGGGCGCGCTCACCGAGGAGCTCAAGAACCAGCGGCTCGGGGAAGCGCGGTTCCTGCGCGCGCTTTACTACTTCTACCTGCTCCGCCACTACGGCGATCTCCATCTGACCCTGGAGGAGACGGTCGGCGTGGTGACGGAGGCGCGTCGCACACCGGTGGCGGAGATCTACCGGCAGGCGATCATCCCCGACCTGGAGGCGGCGATCGCGTCGCTCCCGCTCACCGCGCCCGCCGGGCGGGCCACGCGCGGGGCGGCGCAGCACCTGCTCGCGCTGGTCTACCTGACGCGGAACGAGCCCGGCGACGCCGAGCGGGCGGAGGCGCTCACCAAGGAGGTCATCAACTCGGGGGTGTACCGGCTCATGCCGACCTACGCCGAGGTCTTCACGCTGGAGAACGAGGCGGGCCCCGAGGTGGTGTTCTCCGTGCAGTACACGAACGACCCGCTGAGCTGGGGGAACGGCAACCGCTGGCATCTGTACTGGGGGGCCGTGTACGACGAGGAACCCGGGATGGTACGCAGCCTCGAATACGGCCGTCCGTTCCGCCGGCTGCGCCCCTCCGCGTACATGCTGGACTCGCTCTTCAACCGGCAGATCGACAGCCGGTTCGACTCGAGCTTCAGGACCGTCTGGTACGCGAACGCGGACGGGGTCACCAAGCCACTTCCGCCCGGCATGGCGAAGGGCGACACGGCGATGTTCATGCCCGGCGTGAAGACGTCGCAGCTCGACCGGTCGAAGTACTGCGGGAAGCCGTACCGGATCTACACGGAGCCGGACAACTTCTGGAGCCCGCGGGCGAACCCGCTCGGCGCGGCGTGCCCGAACCTGGCGACCGAGTACAACAACCGGCTCTTCCCGACGCTGACCAAGTACATGGATCCGACGCGCGCCTCGCTGAACCAGGAGCAGAGCCAGCGGGACTTCCTGGTCTACCGGCTGGCGGACACCTACCTGATGGCGGCCGAGGCGTTGATCCGGCAGGGCAAGACGGCTGAGGCGGTGCAGTACGTGAACGCGGTCCGGCGGCGTGCGGCCAAGCCCGGGATGGAGGCTGCGATGGAGGTCACCGAGGCGGACATGACGCTGGACTTCATCCTGGCGGAGCGGGCGCGGGAGCTGTTCGGGGAGGGGCACCGCTGGTTCGACCTGAAGCGGTTCGGGAAGCTGGTCGAGTACGTGCGGGCGCGGAACAAGGATGCGGCGCCGAACATTCAGGACTACCACGTGCTGCGGCCCATTCCGCAGACGCAGATCGACCGTACCCGGAACCCGGATGGCAGCTCGTTCGGGCAGAATCCGGGATACGGGAGTGACTGAGTCGTCCTCGATCGGAGGACGAACGGATCGAGGCGAGAACACCCGAGCGGGGTGTTCGGGCCTGTTTGCGGGGCATGCGAGTGCAGGGCTCGCATGCCCCCGCAGGCAGGCAGCCCGGGGTTCCGGGCTGATGTGCCGGGCTCTTCGATCGGCCTGATCGTCGAGCGCCATGGCAGGGGGCATATTCCCCGGGAGGATCGTTGTCTCCCGGGGATTGGATTCGCGGCGAAGGGGGCTCGCAGCGCCGGCGGTGTGGGGGCCATCCGGCACAGGGGTTGCCGCTACGGTCGAGGGGTGGGGAAGTGTGGGGAAGCGGTCACCGGGAGCAGCAGGCCATGGCGTACGATTACCCGTTCTGGGCGCATCCGCGGTGGGGCTCGGGCTGGCTGCCGCGGGACGCGGCGTGGAACGAGTTGCACGACTACGACTTCGAGATGCGGGGCCCGT
>DATCLG010000188.1:0-18505 GCA_036564015.1 Longimicrobiales bacterium | reverse complement strand
AAACGCTCCGCCTCGGCGTGGCCAGCTACTCGCTCCGCAAGTTCCCGCGCGCCCGGGCGATCGAGATGGTGAAGGCGCTCCGCACGCCGTACATCAATATCAAATCCTTCCACCTCGAGTACGATCTCTCCCCGGCCGAGCTCGCGGCCGGCCGGCGCGAGTTCGAGGCGGCCGGGCTCCAGATCGTCGGCGGCGGCACCATCACCTTCGAGGCGGACACGGACGCGGCGGTGCGGAAGTACTTCGAGTACGCCAAACACGCCGGCATGCCGCTCATCGTCGCCACGTGCGACCCCAGGATCCTCCCTCGCATCGAGCGGTTCGCGAAGCAGTACGACATCAAGGTCGCGATCCACAACCACGGCCCTGAGGACAAGTTCTACCCCTCCCCGTACGACGCGCTGAAGTACATCAAGGACATGGACCCCCGCATGGGGCTCTGCGTCGACGTCGGGCACACGGTGCGCACGGGGACGGACGTCGTGCAGGCGATCGCGGATGCGGGTCCGCGGGTGCTCGACCTGCACATCAAGGATCTGCGCGACCTGAAGGTGCGCGAGAGCCAGTGCATCGTGGGCGAGGGCGCGATTCCGATCCCAGAGATCTTCAAGCAGCTCCTGGCGATGAACTACCAGGGGTGCGTGAACCTCGAGTACGAGATCGACGCCGACGACCCGCTCCCGGGGATGAAGCAGTCGTTCGCGTACATGCGGGGCGTGCTGGCGGGGCTGGCATCCGGCCGCCTGGCCGCCCGCTGAGGTCGCCGGGTCCGTTGTTCGTCCCGGCCTGGCAGGTTCTTCCTGGACACCCGACATCGTTGGCGCGGGGTGAGCGCAGGAGGCGCGAGGTCGCGTTTCCTGGGCCGCCGCGCGTGGGCGGCCGACAGGCCGGCCGCCTTCCGTTGAGAGAGCGGAAGCATGGCGGGCCAGGCGAGGACGGCGCGACGTGCGCCCGCCGGGGAGGCGCGCCGTGCCGGAGTCGCCGATCGCTCGCCGGGTTTTCCCCGAAACCGCGGCCGCCGGCGCCGCGGGCCTCGCCCACGCCGCCGCCCTGCAGCCCGGCAGGAAGGTCACGTTCGACGATGTCGAGCAGGACGTGGTCGTTGCGTGCTGACGCGGCGCCCTGCCCCGTCCGGGGCGGGCGCCCCTTCGTTCCGAACCTTTCTCACCGAGGGTCTCAATGGACGCTCCCCGCGTTTCGGGACGCGCCGTCTGGGCCTCCGCCCTGCTGTGCCTCATGACGGTCACGGTCCCTGGTCTCGCCCAGTCCCGGAGGACGACAGCCGGCGCCGGCTCCGTCGAGGTGGTGCCGAACGAGGCGGCGCGCCGCGTCGACGTGCTGGTGGACGGCCAGCCCTTCACCGCCTACATCTACCCGACCACCCTCAAGAAGCCGGTCCTCTACCCGTTGCGGACCGCTTCCGGCAAGGCGATCACGCGCGGCTTCCCCCTCGAGCCGAGGCCTGGTGAGCGGGTGGACCATCCGCACCACGTCGGGCTGTGGTTCAACTACGGCGATGTGAACGGCCTCGACTTCTGGAACAACTCGGACGCGATCCGGCCCGAGGACGCTCCGAAGATGGGCACGATCCTGCACCGCGCGATCCGCAAGGTGGAGAGCGGCAAGGGGCAGGGCGCGCTCGAAGTGACGATGGAGTGGGTCGACCACAAGGGGAAAGTGTTGCTGCGCGAGGACACGCGGTTCGTCTTCCATGCCATGGGTGACGTCCGTGCCGTGGACCGGATCACGACGCTCACGGCGCTCGACGAGCCGGTGCGCTTCAGGGACAACAAGGAAGGCGTGCTCGGCCTGCGCGTGGCCCGCGCCCTGGAGCACCCCTCCACGAGGCCGGAGATCTTCACCGACGCCAGCGGGCGGCCGACCGCGGTTCCCGTCCTGGACAACACCGGCGTCACCGGGAAGTACCGGAGCTCCGAGGGGAAGGAAGGGGAGGCGGTCTGGGGGACGCGTGGCCGCTGGACGATGCTCTCCGGGGTGATCGAGGGCGAGCCGGTCACCGTCGCGATCCTGGACCATCCGCAGAACGTCGGCTTCCCGACCTACTGGCACGCGCGCGGCTACGGGCTCTTCGCGGCGAATCCGCTCGGTCAGAAAGCGCTGAGCGACGGGAAAGAGGAGCTGAACTTCCAGCTCGCGGCGGGCCAGTCGGTCACCTTCCGCCACCGGCTCCTGATCCTGACCGGCCCCACCACGCCCGAGCAGGTCGAGCGGTATTACCAGGCGTTCGCGTCGGGGGCAGAGGCGCGGCTGACCGCGAACTGACCCGGCGGAGCCGGCCAGGGCCGGCGGCGTGCTCCCCTCGCCGGACGAGGCTCACGCTCGCGGGGAGCGCGCCGCCTCCCGGGTCGCCGGCCGCTCGAGCACCGGCGCCGGCCGCCCGGCCAGAGGTCGCGGGCGACCCGCCCCTCACCTGTACCCCGCCGCCTGGAGCGAGAACAGCTCCGCGTACTTCCCTCCCCGCGCGAACAGCTCCTCGTGGCTCCCTTCCTCGATCACCCGCCCGTGCTCGAGCACCAGGATCCGGTCGGCCATGCGCACGGTGGAGAAGCGGTGGCTGATGAGCACCGCCATGCGGCCCGTGGTCAGCTCGCTGAAACGACGGAAGACCTCGTACTCGGCGCGCGCATCCAGCGCCGCGGTCGGCTCGTCCAGAATGAGCAGGTCCGCATCGCGCATGTACGCGCGCGCGAGCGCGATCTTCTGCCACTCGCCCCCGGAGAGGTCCGCGGCCCCGTCGAACCGGCGGCCCAGCATGTGGTCGTAGCCGCGCTCCAGCCGGGCGATCACTTGGTCCGCCAGGCTCTTCGCCGCGGCCCGCTCGATCCGCGTCTGGTCGCCGAGCGCCTCGATCCGGCCCACCGCGATGTTCTCGCGCGCGATCAGGTCGTAGCGCACGAAATCCTGGAAGATCACGCCGATCCGCTCCCGGAGCGCGTCGATGTCGTACTCGCGCAGGTCGACGCCGTCCAGCAGGATGCGCCCCTCGGTGGGGTCGTAGAGCCGCGTGAGGAGCTTGACCAGCGTCGTCTTGCCCGCCCCGTTCTCGCCCACGAGCGCCAGCCGCTCGCCCGGCCGGAGCGTGAACGAGACGCCGCGCAGCGCCCACTGGTCCGAGTTCGGGTAGCGGAAGCCGACATTCTCGAACCGGAAGCCTTCCTGGATCCGGGCGGGCACCGGCCGCGGCCGCGGCGGGCTCGTGATCCGCGGCCGCATCTCCAGGAAGGTGAACAGGTCGCGGAGGAAGAGGCTCTGCTCGTAGATCTCGGCCGAGCTCAGCAGGATGCGCGAGATCGTGTCGCGGCTCCGCAGGAACGAGGAAGCCAGGAAGGTGAGCGTGCCCACGGAGAGGACCCCGCGCACCGTCTGCACGATCACGAAAGCGTAGGCGCCGTAGTAGGCGATCGCGCTCACGGCGGAGAGCGCCGCGCCCGCGAGCGCGCGCCGGACGGCGAGGCGGCGGTTGGCGTCGTAGAACTCGTCGGCCAGCCGCTCGTAGCGGCGGACGAAATGACCGGCCAGCCCGAAGAGCTTGATCTCCTTGGCGGTCACATCGCTCGCCGCCACGTAGCGCAGGTAGTCGAGCTGGCGGCGCTCCGGCGTCCACCGGTAGAGGAGCGAGTAGGAGAGCGCCGCGTAGTGCGTCTCCCCGAGGAAGGCCGGCAGCACCGCCAGCACCAGGAGGAGCAGGAGCCAGGGGTTGAAGGCGACGATGGCGGCCATGAGGGAGACGAGCGTGAGCGCGCCCTGGGCCGAGCTGAGGAGTAGCGCGAGCAGCCCGATGCGCCCCACCGTCTGGCGCCGGGCCCGCTCGAGATGGTCGTAGAACTCGGCGTTCTCGAAGTGTTCCAGGTCGAGCGCGGCCGCGTGCTCCATGAGCCGCACCGACATGCGGTTCGAGAAGAGGTCGCCGAGCAGGCTCTCGAAGAGAGCCGACAGGCGCTGCGCCCCTTCGATCGCCAGGGCGATGACCAGCTCGAGGGCCACGAGGCGCGCGAGGCGGCCCCACGCGGGCTCGGGGCTGCCGATGCTCTCGACCACGGCGTCGATGATGAGCTTCCCGACCCAGAGGAGCGCCAGCGGACCGAATGCCTGGAGGATGCGAAGGGCCACGACCGCCGCGGCGTACGCCGGTCGCGCCTGCCAGACCAGCTTCAGGAACGGCGGAACCAGTCGCAGCGCGCGGAGGCGCTCAGAGAGCGGAGGCAGCTCGGCGGGAGGCCCCGCCATGGGTCGTCGGGTACCGTGCACACGTATGGATTACCCGCCGCCGCGCCGCCGGTGCCGGCGCCGGACGCCGGGCCCGGCTCCTTGACGTTCCGGGCGATGGAGTATTATGTTCCCGACGCTTTCTCATTCAACGACTTACGGCCCGAGACCTTTTTCGCCTGTTCGGTCGAACCAGGCGTCAAAGGCACCGCGAGGTACGTTCCGCGAAAGCCCAACGATCGTGATCCACCGGCCATCCCTGGCCGGGCGCTCCGCCCTGCGCGCCGGCGCCGCGGTTTCCGGGCCGGTGGGCCTTCAACCCTCACCTTGGCGAGGTCGCATGAACCGATCCCTAAGCGCTCGTCTCAGTCTGATGATGTTCCTCCAGTTCTTCATCTGGGGGGCGTGGTACACGACGATCGCCGTGTACATGTCGAATCAGGGGATGGAAACCCTCACGCACTGGCCGTTCACGGTGAACCCGATCGCGGCGATCGTGGCGCCGTTCTTCCTCGGGCTCATCGCGGACCGCTACTTCGCCACCGAGAAGGTGCTCGGCACGCTGCACCTCCTGGGCGGGGTAATCCTGCTCCTCGCGCCCCAGGTCTCGGGCAACCCGACGGTTTTCATCCTCTTGTTGTTGCTCTACAACCTGTGCTACATGCCGACGCTCGGGCTGGCTAACTCCCTGGCGTTCCACAACATCCAGGACCAGGAGAAGCAGTTCCCCCTGATCCGCGTCTTCGGGACGGTCGGCTGGATCGTGGCGGGGCTCTTCATCAGCTTCGTGCTGGGGCGGGTGATCGGCGGCCGGGCCGAGGCCACGCCGCTGCCGCTCTACACCGCGGGAGTCGCCAGCCTCGCGCTCGGCCTCTACGCCTTCACGCTGCCGCACACGCCGCCACCCGCCGCTGGCCAGCGGGTCTCGGTCCGGAGCATCATCGGCCTGGACGCTTTCCGGCAGCTCGGCAGCCGGCCGTTCTACGTCTTCATCATCAGCTCGCTGCTCATCTGCATCCCGCTGGCGGCCTACTACAACTTCACCCAGCTCTTCCTCGAGGACGCGGGGGTGAGGAACATCGCCGCGACGCAGACGCTCGGGCAGATGTCTGAGACGATCTTCATGCTGCTCATGCCGCTCTTCTTCGCGCGGCTCGGCGTGAAGTGGATGCTGATGGTGGGGATGGCCGCCTGGGTGCTCCGCTACACGCTCTTCGCCCTGGCCGCGCCCGAGGGGGTCTTCGCGCTGATCGCGCTCGGCATCCTGCTTCACGGGGTCTGCTACGACTTCTTCTTCGTGACGGGCCAGATCTACGTCGACAAGAAGTCCACGCCGGAGATTCGCGGGCAGGCCCAGGGCTTCCTGGTGCTGGTGACGTACGGCGTCGGGATGCTGATCGGCGCGCAGGCCGCGGGGAACCTGTACAACCGCTTCCTCGGCGGGGCCTCGCGCCTGACGCTGGACCAGTGGGCCAGCTTCTGGCCGATCCCGGCGATCTTCGCCGCCGTCGTCCTGGCGTTCTTCGCGCTCACCTTCCGCGATCGGGTGACGGAGCAGCCGGAACCGGCGGGCGCGCGGGGTCGACCCGCCGCGGCCGGGAAGGCCTCGTAACCTCCCGGTCCGCCGGAGGGAGCCATGCCGCCCGGGCCACGTGGCCCGGGCGGCGCTCTTTCGACGGTCCCAAGGCCGGGCGCGTGCGCCGCGCCGCCGGGTCAGCCCACTAGATGTTTCCTGGAACCCGGAACCGTTTTCGCAGCCCCTCACCCCCTCACCCCGCCCCGGCGGGGCCCCGCCTGCCCCGCCACCCCCGACTCCGGTCCGCCCCGGTCGGAGGCGGAACGGAAATTGCGAACTGCCTCGCCGGCTTCCGAGCAGTTTCTGCAGACCACGATTCCCCCACAAATCCCCGAAACCAGGACGGGCGAGCCATGTCCGGGCCAGTCGTACCGCGGAAGATCAACAAAGCGCTGCGACGCAAGCTGGAAGCCGCAGCGGCCCTCGCGTCGGAACGGTTGATCGAGCGCCACGCCGGGTACGCCCTCGAACTGATCGAGGCCGCTCGCGGCAAGGTCTCGCCCCAGCGCGCCCTCGACATCTACATCCGCCTCCACCACCTGCGCGACAGGGAGGCCGACCGGCTCACCACCCGGGTCCTCGCCTCGTTCGGCCAGAAGCTCGAGGCGCGCTGGCGCCGCGGCGCGCCCGGGTCCGAGGCCGGGGGACAGGACGCGTGGGACGTGCCCGAGTCCTGGGCGAAGCGGATCCGCAACCGCCTCCGGGGACGCGTCTTCCACGACCTGCGCCGCTGGGTCGAGATCCACACCGGCAAGGTCGAGGTCGCGCTCCTCGACGTGCACGTCGAGAACGCCCTGCGCTTCTACGAGATCCTCGGGAACCAGACGCCCATCGCCGCCGTGGTCGGGCTGTACGTGGAAGCGGTCGGGGTCCGGCGATCCCTCGCCGAAACGATCTACCTGCTCCTCCTCGACCGGCTGAGCCGGCTGGAAGAAGCAGCGGCAGCCGAGCAACGGACGCCGAACGAGGAGCCGGCGCCGGTGCCGGTCCCGGCGAAGCACCCCCTCCGCGTCATCACACCCGCGAGTTGAGCGTCGCCCACTGCGGCGGCGCGTCCACACCTGCTGCGCCGTTGCCCACGCCAGCGTGGCGAGGGCGCTTCACCCCAACCCCTGGCCCCCGATTCCGACCGGGCGAGAGTCGATCACGGACAGGAGAAGCGAAGCGCCCCCGGGACCTGCGGTCCCGGGGGCGCAAGAAACACGCGGCGCCCGCAGCCGTGACCCCTTCCCCCCGCCTCGCCCGCCTGCGCTACCGGAACGGCCCGCGTCGATCGGGGCCCCGGCGCGCCAGCCCCTGCCGGCTCGGAGCGGCCCGACCGGACGCCGGCACGCAGGCGCGCCCTTACCGGACCCCGACCGCCGCCCTGCCCCGCACCCCGACGTTCGCCGCGTTGCCGCGCCGGCTCAGCGAGGCGGCCGTCTCTGCGCGCAGGTTCGCCAGCGCCTCCGGGCCCCTGGAAAGCGCCTCGCTGACGCGGCGGTACGCCGGCTCGGGCATGTGGCCCAGACGCACGAGGTCCGTCATCACGGCGATCGCCACGGCCCGCTGCTCCCGGGGTGCGCTCCGCGCGACCTTCGCCACCGTGCTCTGATCGAGGCCCGCCTGGATCGCGTCGGCCGCCACCGAGAGCTCGCCTTCGGTCACGGTGCCCACCTCCGCCCGCCGGATCGCTTCCTTCGCCTGCATGAGGGCCTGGAGCCGAGCCTCCACCGCGGCCGCGATCCGCTCCATCGGGACGCCCTTGGCTCGCCCTTCCTCCACCTTCCGCTGCAGGAGCGAGACCGGGATGCCGGCCGACACCGCCACGTTCAGTGCGTTTTCGATCCGGGCCTCCGGGGTCTGCGCCTGCGCGGCCGTGACCACCTCGCTCCGCGCCTCGGCATTCTGCGCCTGGAGCGCGCCGGGAAGCAGCGCCAGGGCCGGGATCAGGAACAGCGCCTTGCCTTTCATCTCTCCCTCCTCTGGGAAATGGGTCCAACCGCCCTCCGCTTACGAGACGATCACGACCCCGTCCTTTGTCACCTGCCCGTGTAGCCCGCCTCGAGCAGGGCCGAGCGGAGCTGCTCACGCGCGCGGTGGACGCGCATCTTCACCGCGCTCACCGACGCATCCAGGATCTCCGCCATCTCGTTGTAGGCGTAGCCCGCCTGGTGCTTCTGCAGGAAGGCTTCGCGCATCTCCACCGTAAGGCCCGCCAGCGCCCGCACCAGCGCCCTCCGCAACTCCTCGGGAGGGGAGAGCGTGGCCCCGCCCTCGTTCTCGAGCACCTCCAGCGGCACCGACCTTTGGCGGATGTTCTTCAGATAATCGAGGCACAGGTTGCGGAGGATCCGGAACACCCAGGAACGGAAGCAGGCCGGGTCGCGGCAATCGGAGAGGCCGACGTACGCCTTGATGAACGCGTCCTGGACCAGGTCTTCGGCCGCATCGTGGTCGATGCCCATCCCGCGCGCGTGGCGGTAGAGTTCATCCTGGTAGCGGCGCACGAGTGCCGCGTAATGCTCCCGCTCGCCGTGTAGCACCCTGCGGACGAGCTCCGCGTCCGTTTCCCCCCGGGGAGGTGCCCCGGCGATCGACTCTGGCCGGCGCATGTCAGCGCACCACCAGCACCGCGACGTGGCCGCCCATGCCATCATCCTTGCGGCCCGGGACGGACTCGGGGACGAACCACTTGCCGTCCGCCGTGACGAAGGCGTAGTGGTAAACCCCTGGAGCAACCTTCACCGTTTAGCTCCAGTTCCCGTCCACCCGCGTCATCGGCTCGGGCTTCCAGTGGTTGAAATCTCCGGCGATGAGCGGTCGCTCCGGTGCTTCGGAGACGGGCAGCAGCACCGTGGCCAGGCCGTCGACGTAGGAGGCCGGCACCGGCTCGCGTAGCGACGGCGGCGTCCCGAGCCGGATGCTCAGCCCGATCCCCCATGAGGTCCGGGGCGGACTCTGGTACAAGGGGTCAACGACCTCCCGGTGCGAGCTGAACGAGAGTCCGAACCGCTCGCCGATCCGCAACATGGCCCCCGCCGCCCACGGTACGCCCGCGCTGTCCGACCCGAACCAGCGGCCCAGCGTGCCCCAGACGGTGAGCTGGGGGTACACCAGGTAGCCGGTCAGGCCGCCGTAGGTGTAGCTCCCCTCTCCCGCACCGAAACGCCTCAGCTCGGTCCGGAGGGCCCACAGGGAAGCGGGCGCGAGCGTGAGCTGGAGGTCGGAGACCCGAACGGTGCGCCCCTGCCCCTCCCCTCCGAACTCGCTGTAGTGATGGGCAAGCCCCGTGCGCGCCTGGAACTGCCCCCACCCGGTCTCCAGCGCCACCACCGGCATCGCCTGGCCCGCGACGCCGAAGCCCCACGAATCCGACGTCACGATCCGCTGCTGCCACGGAAACCTGCCGGGGAGCACCGTCTCGACCTGCGTTCGCTGGACAAAGCCATCGCCGATCAGATCCAGCCCGGCCACCACCCGCCGCCCAACCGCAAGCCGCGTCCACGCCCCCGCCGCGCCCCACAACGGGTCCTTCGCCGCGGTTGGAACCCCGGCCGAGAGCCGCAGCCCGCTGCGCGGATCGTCGTAGCCGAGACCCAGGACGAGACTGGTCGGCTCCACGCTCGCCGGCCCGGCCTCGTAGCGGAGCTTCCCGGCGTACGCTTCGAGACTCCACTGCTGCCCCTCTACCTGGGCCGGCAGCGCCAGTGACACCGCCAGCAACAGCGGCGCCCGCCATGCCGACTTCCTCATAACGACCTCCTCGATACCGGGACCAGAACGGTCACCCGACTGTTCGCTCCACCGAATCCGTCCTCTACCTGCGGCGCGAGCGGATCGGGCAGCCAGTGCGTTCCATCCACAATGAAGGCGTAGTCGTAGACGCCGGGCTCGAGCGGCACGACCACCGACCAAACGCCCGGAGCGGCTTCGCGCAGAACGTACGTCGGCCGCCAGCCGGTGAAGTCCCCCGCGAGCGCGACCTGCCGCGCGTGCGGCGCATCCAGCCGGAACTGGACGAAGACGCGCGGCGCGGCGACCGCCTCCGGCTCACTCCGCTCGATGGCGCGGAGCCCGACCACCAGCAACGCGGCGAGCACCGCCGCCGCGAGACCGAAGGCCGGCCGGAACGCAATGGTGACCGGACGCGGAGTCCACAGCGAGCCAAACACACGCCGCAGCGCGCCGGCCAGGCCGGCGGCTCTGCGCGGCTGCACACCCAGCCCCTCGATCCGCTCCATCACCTTCGGCGCCAGGTCGCCCGGGGCGTCTTGCGGAAGGAGCCCCAGCGTACTCCGGATGACCTCGGCGTAGACGGCGAGTTCGGCGGCTTCAGCTTCCGTCAGCCGCTCCGGCGGAAGCTCACCATCCAGCGCCCTCTGAATACGATCCTCCATCTCGACTCCGTCGGATTTCGGTGTCCGGCCCGGAGGCCGCCTCCTCGAGTCTCCCCATGACAGACGAGCAGGCGGCCCCGATTCGTCACCACGCCGTGCAAAAAAACTTGCGAAGGAGTTCGCGTTGTGGGTCGGCCGGTGGCGTCTGGGGTCAGGAGTAGAAGAGCGATGCCGGGTCCGCTACGGAGCGCCGGCGCCGGGGCCGTCCGCTCCCGGCACGCAGTCGAGCCCCTGGAAGCGGATTCGACACCAGTGTTCCCACGGACGGGTGGAAGCTGCCTTCGATCGCCGCCGGGCGGCCGTGCATCGCCGGCATCACGAAGCCGAGCGCCCCGATCGCATCCGCCACCGAGACCAGGGCATCCACCTCGCTCCTGTCCCATTCGGCATCCAACTCGGTTCCGGATGGCGTCGGGCCCGGCGCCTGGAGGCGCGGCGGCCGGCGGCGGTCGGGGGTTCGCCGGGCGGGCTCCCGAGCTCGCGGGGAGCGAGTCCCGTACACCGGGTCCGGCGACTCGCGCTGCTCGGGGGGGGGAGGGGGGGGCCGGCGGTCTCGTGGAGGTCGGCCGGAAGGAACGCGCTCGGAATGGCGGCCCGCCGCGGCCGCCGCGGTGTCGAGCTCCGGCGGCCAGATCGCCGGCCGGGGTGCCTCGGCCCGGAAAAGCTCGCCCCGCCTCGGGTGTGCGGGGAGAGGAGCGGCCACCGGCGCCCCGCTGAGATCCGGTCCTTACCAGTCGCTCCCCCCGCCCCTTGTCCCGGCGCCCGCCCTCGCGTAACGTGAGGCCCTGGAACGACCAGGGATAAACGAATGACCGATTCCGACCGCGGCACGGAAGGCGCTTTGCCCCCGCCGGGGCTCCCCATCGCCCTCGTCCGCCCCATCGTCGAGCGGGCGCTGGCGGAAGACCTGGCCTGGGGCGACACCACCACCGCCCTGCTGGTTCCGGCCGAGCTCGTGGCCGAGGGGCGCGTGATCGCCCGAGCGGCCGGCATCGTCGCCGGGCTCCCGGTGGCCGAGCTGGCGTTCCGGCTCGTCGAGCCGGACATCCAGGTCCGCCTCCTCGCCAGGGACGGCGACACCGTCCAGCCCGGCCAGGAGCTCGCCGCGATCACGGGGCCCGCGCGCGGCATCCTCACCGCCGAGCGTGTGGCGCTCAACTTCCTGCAGCGGCTGTCCGGAATCGCCACCCTGACCGCCCGCTTCGTGGCCGCCGTCCAGGGCACCGGCGCCCGGATCGTGGACACCCGCAAAACCACGCCCGGCCTCCGGCTCCTGGAAAAGTACGCCGTGCGCTGCGGCGGCGGCGCGAACCACCGGTTCGACCTGAGCGGGGCCGTGATGGTGAAGGACAACCACCGCGCCGCGCTGCGCGCCGCCGGCATCTCCCTGCCGGACGCCGTGCGCCGCGCCCGCGCAGCGCTCTCGCCCATGGTCCCCATCGAGATCGAGGTCGACCGGCTCGAGGAGCTGGATGAAGCACTCGCGGCCGCGCCCGATGCCATCCTCCTCGACAACATGACGCCGGCCGAGCTCGCCGAAGCCGTGCGCCGCATCCAGGGCCGCGCACACGTCGAGGCCTCAGGGGGTATCAACCTGGAAAACGTCCGTCAGATCGCCGAGACCGGCGTGGACGTGATCTCGGTCGGGGCACTCACCCACTCCGCCCCGGCCCTCGACGTCTCGCTGGAGTTCATCGTGAAGGGGAGCTAGTCATGGCCATCGAGGCCCGAAGCGTGGAGGAGATGCGCCAGGCCCTGCAGGAGCGCCTGGCCGGGATCGTCCCCGAGGTCGAGCTGGCTTACAAGGCGGAACTCGCCTGGGAGATCAACCGGCTCAAGCGGGAGCGGGGCGCCGTCATCCTCGGGCACAATTACATGGAGCCCGCACTCTACTACTCGGTCTGCGACTACACCGGCGACTCGCTCGAGCTGAGCCGCGTGGCCGCCCGGACCGACGCCAACCCGATCGTCTTCTGCGGGGTGCGCTTCATGGCGGAGACGGCGAAGATCCTGAACCCGGACCGCACGGTGCTCCTCCCCGCCGAGCGCGCCGGCTGCTCCCTCGCCGAGTCGATCACGGCCGAGGACGTCCGCCGGCTCCGCGAACAGTACCCGGGCGTGCCGATCGTCGCCTACATCAACACCTACGCCGACGTGAAGGCGGAGGTCGACATCTGCTGCACCTCGGGCAACGCGGCGAAGGTCGTCCAGTCCCTCGACGCCGACACGGTGATCTTCCTGCCGGACGAGTACCTGGCGCGCAACGTGGCCCGGGAGACGGGCAAGCGGATCGTCTTCCCGACTCGGCACCCGGTCCCGGAGGCCCGGGCGCGCGAGGCCGAGCGGAACGGCGTCGAGTACACGATCGTGGGCTGGCACGGGCGGTGCGAGGTGCACGAGCAGTTCACCGTCGACGACATCCAGAGGGTCCGGGCGCAGTTCCCCGACGTCGTCGTGCTGGCGCACCCCGAGTGCAGCCCCGAGGTGGTCGAGGCGGCGGACTTCTCGGGGAGCACGGCGGCGATGATCCGGTACGTCCGGAGCGTCGACGCGCCGCGGTACCTGCTCCTCACCGAGTGCAGCATGGCGGACAACATCATCGCCGAGGCGCCGGGGAAGGAGATGGTGCGGCTCTGCTCGATCCGCTGCCGCCACATGAACCAGATCACGCTGGAGGACACGCTGGCGGCGCTCCGGGAGAACCGCTACGTGATCGAAGTGCCGGACGAGATCGCCCGGCGCGCCAGACGCTCGATCGAGCGCATGCTGGAGGTCGCCTGACCGGGGGATGATGGCCCCGATCCAGCGTGTCGCCGCGGCGCCCCGGCGCGCTGCGGGAGAGGGAGGCGAGCCCGCGGCGCCAATCCCTGCCGGGAGCAGGCGGCGAAGGGGACAGCAACGCCCGGGCGCGCGGTTGCGACCGCTGGCGCTGCGGGTGGCTCTGCTGGCGCTGGCCCTGCCGCTGGCGGGGGCGGGGTGCGGGCGGGTGGCGCCGGAAACCCCGCCGGAGGCCGCGGACGCGCCGTTCAGGATCCGGCCGGTCCGCCCGATCGAGGAGCTGCGCGCCCGGGCCCTCGCGGCAGAGCCGCCCCGCGAGGAGGGCGACTTCCTCCGCCCGGACCTGGTCGAGCTACGGTCGCTCGACTCAACGATCCGCTACGACATCCGCTACGCGACCTCCAACAACTTCATGGGCGTGCCGTTCTACGAGCAGCCCCGCGCTCTGCTCCAGCGGCCGGCGGCGGAGGCGCTCGTGCGGGTGCACCGCGCCCTCGAGTCGCAGGGTTACGGCCTGCTGATCTACGACGCGTACCGGCCCTGGTACGTGACCTGGATGTTCTGGGAGGCAACGCCGCCCGAGCTGCGGCACTTCGTGGCGGACCCAGCCCGGGGCTCGCGGCACAACCGGGGCGCCGCCGTGGACCTCACCCTCTACGACCTGGCCACCGGCCAGCCGGTCCCGATGCCGAGCGGGTACGACGAGTTCACCGAGCGGGCTCACCCCGACTACGCGGGCGGAACGGCGGTCGAGCGCGCGAACCGGGACCTGCTCCGCCGCGCCATGGAGGCCGAGGGCTTCACGGTCTACGAGCACGAGTGGTGGCACTTCGACTACAGGGACTGGCAGCGGTATCCGATCCTGAACCTCCGCTTCGAGGAGCTCGGCGGCGCAGCCGCGAACTGAGGGCCGGCCGAAAGATGTGAGGCCGGGACCACGCTCGAGCGGCGTCCCGCCCACGCGGCCCGGCCCCACCGCGGCGCTTCCGCCCCCTTCCCCCTCACGCCGTCCGCAGCCAGCGCAGGAGCTCTGCCGCCGTGGGACGCTTCCCCGTCGCCAGGATCCCGATCCGGTAGATCTTCCCCGCCAGCCACAGAGCGACGAGGCCCGTCGCGACGAGCAGGAACGCAGAGCCCAGGAGCTGGACGAGCGGCACATCGGTCAATACCGTGCGGACCGGCATGATGATCGGCGAGAGGAACGGGATCAGCGAGCTCACCACTCCCAGGGTCCCGTCCGGCCGGGTGATCACCGGGAACGCCACCATGAACCCGGCCATGAGGAGGAGCACCACCGGGAACTGGAGCTGCTGCATTTCCTGGTCGCTCGTCGCGATCGCTCCCAGCGCGGCGTACATGCAGGCGTAGAGGAAGAAGCCAGCCACGAAGAACCAGAGGAATGTCACGGCGACAACGCCCGGGACCCTCGGCAACGCGGGCGTCTGCGCCCCCAACCGGACGGCCAGGTCGTCGCCAAAGTTGAGCACCAGTGCCGCGAAGACCACCCAGATCAGCACCTGGAGCAGCCCCGCCCCGCCGATCCCGAGCACCTTCCCCAGCATGAGCTGCCCGGGCCGGATCGAGCTCACGACCAGCTCGACGATCCTGTCCTTCTTCTCCTCGACGACCCCGCGCATGACCGCGGCCCCGTACACCACGACCACCAGGTACGTGATGAAGGCCAGCGCGTAGGCGAGGATGAAGGCCGACTCGGGCGTCGCGGTCGCGCCGCGCCGGCCGACCTTCCGGGCCTCGAACTCGACCAGCCGGAACAGCTCCGCCACCATGGCCGGGTCCACGCCCGATCGGCTCAGCCGCGTGGCGTTCACCGCGTGCTGCAGGGCCCCGCGGATCTGGTTCAGCTCCACGAAGTTGGTCGCGTTTTTCCCCTCGTAGAGCGCCGGCGCCCCGGCCAGGATGCCCGGCGGGATCCAGAGATAGCCGTCCAGCTCGCCCGCCAGGACCCGGTCCCTCAAGTCCGCGCGCAACTCCTCCTCCCCACCCTCTGCCACCGTCAGCACCTCGGCCCTAAAGTGCGTCCGTCCTTCGCCAGCCTCCTCCCCGTGCCCCCCCGCCACGATGGCCGCGAGCTGCTCCCCCAGACCCGCGCCCGTCCCATCCACGATCGCGATGCTGCGCTCCTCCTCGCCCCGCAACATCAGCAGCTGCATGCCGAAGATCGCACCGATCAGCAACGGCCCGAAGAGCGTTCCCAGGATGAACGACTTCGTCCGCACGCTCTCGGTGAACTCGCGCTTCACTACCGCCCACATCCTAGACATGCACCACCTCCGCCTCCTGCTGGACGACGCCCACCCGATCCAGGAAGATCTGCTCGAGGGACGCTTCCGTCCGCGCGAACCGCCGCAGCCGCACCCCCTCCCGGATCAGGTCCGCGAGCAGCGCCTGCGCGTCCGCACCGGACCGCAACGCCACCTCGAGATCGCTCCCCTGCTCCCGCACGCCGGCGACCAGCGGCGAACGCCGGAGCGCCTCCAGCCACTCCGGCTCCCAGCGCTCCGGCGTGAGCGTCACGTAGTCCCCGCCATGCTCCTGCTTCACCGCCGCCAGCGGGCCATCCAGCACCTTCCGGCCCCGCGCCAGGATGCACACGTGGTCGCAGAGCCGCTCCGCGTGCTCCAGAATGTGCGTGCTGAACAGGATCGTCCGGCCCTGCCGCCTCAGCTCCAGGATGACCTCCCTCAACTCCTGCTGGTTGATCGGATCCAGCCCGCTGAACGGCTCGTCCAGGATCAGGATCTCCGGCTCGTGCAGCACCGCCGCGATGAACTGCAGCTTCTGCTGGTTCCCCTTGGAGAGCTCCTGAACGCGGGCCTCCGCCCGATCGGCGAGCCCCATGCGCTCGAGCCAGTGCTCGATCCGGCGCGCGGACTCCCGCGCCGGGATCCCCTTGAGCTCCGCCAGGAACGCGAGCAGGCGCCGGACTCTCATCCGCCTGTAGAGCCCCCGTTCCTCGGGAACGTAACCGATCCGGTCGAGCGCGGCCTGCGAGACCGGCTCGCCGAAGACGCGGATCTCGCCCGCGTCCGGCTCCAGGATCCGGAGTAGCATCCGGATCGCCGTCGTCTTGCCCGCGCCGTTCGGGCCCAACAGGCCGTACGTGGCCCCCCGCGGGATCACCAGCTCCAGCCCCTGGACCGCTTCGCGGTTGCCGAACCGCTTTCGCACCCCCCGCAGCTCGACGACCGGTGCCGCGTCGCCGAGCGCAGCATCCCGTGCGCCCATCGTATCCTCCCCTTTCGCCTTTCGCTCGAGCGTGGATCGACGGAACGGACGGCAATGATAGCGAGATGGAGGCACTGATCAAGAACTTGGGGCGATTCCCGCACGAGATGCGGCGAAGGCGAGGGGTTCAGGCCCGTGCCCGGGCCGGGAACTCGGATCCAGAAAAGGGAGGGGCTTCCGGTGTGCGCCGGCGCCGGCTCGCAGCCCGGTCACCCGATCAGGTCCGGCAGCTCTGCGATCGAGCCGAGGATGACATCCGGCTGGGAGGCGCTGGCCCGCAGCCGATCCTCGCGGAACTTCCCCGTGCGGACCAGGATCGCGCGGTGGCCCGCCGCCCTGGCCCCGGCGATGTCGGCGTCCACGTCGTCGCCCACCACCGCCACCTCCTCCGCCGGCACCCCGAGGCCGGCCGTGGCCATCTGGAAGAACGCGGGGCTGGGTTTGCCCACCACCGCGGCCTGCGTCCCCGTCGCGTACTCCAGCGCGACCACGAACGGGCCGGCGTCCAGCGTGAGGCCGTGCTCGGTCACCCAGTAGCGGTTCTTCTGCAGCGCGACCAGCCGGGCTCCCGCCATGACCTGATGGAACGCGCGGTTGAGCAGCGCGAAGCTCCACCGGTCGCCCAGGTCCCCGACCACGATCGCCTCAGGCGTCTCCTCGTCGCGCGTCAGCGCGGCGAAATCCTCGACCGCACCCTCCGGCACGTAGAGCGCGACCCGGCGCACCCGCTCCCGCTCGAGCCAGCGCGCGGCCGCCATCGACACCGTGAAGAGCGCCTCCTCCCGCACCGAAAAGCCGCGCGCCTCCAGCCAGCGCGCCAGCGAGCGCCGGGAGCGCCGCGTCGTGTTCGTCAGGAAGAGCATGGGGATTCCACGCTCCGCCAGAGCACGCACCGCCTCCACGGCTCCCGGGAGCGGCGAGTCGCCCACGTAGAGCGTGCCATCCAGATCCAGCAGCAGCGCGGAGACCTTCATGGCTGCGGCTCAGAGGCGGGCGCCCAGCGGCCCGACGGAATCCGCCGGTTCGGGGTCAGCCGACGGCCCAGGGCCGGGCCGGCCACGTACGTCCAGCAGGCGTACTCGCCCACCTGGATCGCGACACGTCGGAAGAGGCGCTCCTGCACCCCTTCGTACGCGTCCAGCACTTTCAGCTTCTCCACCGGGCACCTCCACACCTCGCCCCACACCACCCCCTTCCCGGCCAGCACCAGCGCCGGGTAGGCGCCGTCGATGTCGTAAAGCGTGCCGGTCACGCTCGCGGGGCCGATCCGCTCGCAATCCTCGAGGAGGTTCCCCGCGCTCCCGCCGGCGATCAGCGTGCCATAGGTGAAGAGATAGAATCGCCCGGTCTCCCAGACGCCGCTCACGACGCTCATGCGTCCCCCCGCTGCAGACGCTCCGCGGGGATCCCGCCCGCCTCGAGGATCTGCCGCTCCAGCCGCTCCGCCTGCTCGTCGATGAACTCGTTCACCGCGTGCAGGTGCTGCGCCGCCTGCTCGAACACCTCGGCCGGAACGTCGCCATCCCCCGCGCTGCGCAGCGTGTTCTCCAGCAGCTCCAGCTCCCGGGCGGCCTTCTCCACCGCCCTCCTCAGCCGCATCAGCGCTCTCCGGGCCTCACGCGCCGCAGCTCCCGACATCGGCATCTCCTTCCCGAGGCAGGCGATCCCGCGCCCCCCGCGTTCCCAGGCAAGATGCTCGATTCCCGTGGGCCGCGCAATGCGCGTATGGGCCGGAAGCCTAACGCCGTCGGACGATCAGGCGGTTGCGCACTCGCCGCACGCCCGGCAGCCGCATCGTCGCCTCCAGCGCCGCGCGCGCGGCGCGCCGGTCGCTCACCACGCCCTCGAGCGTGATCACCGCGTCGTCGGCGTAGACCGCGATCCGGTCGGCTTCGGGCCCGAGCACCTCGTAGAGCTCGAAGTCGACCGCCCGGGCGAGGTCGCGGTCCATGAGGGCGCGGAGGTGGCGCGCCTCGGACTCGCTCGAGATCTCGTAGACCGGATACGGCCAGGCGCTTCCCTCCGGTTCGGGCGGGCGCAGCATGCCGCGGGGCATCCAGTACGCGCGGCGCTGGGCGTACGCGCCGCGGTACCCGTCCCGGTAGCCGAACCCGCCCTGCGCGTAGCGGCCGGCGGGCTCGCGGTCCCACTCCTCGTGGGCGCGCCGGTACTCCTCCGCGTGCATCTCTGTGGGATGGGGCCACCGCTTCGGGGACATCGCCTCTCTCCTCCTGGTGACGGGGTACGCTGCCCGCTGCACGCAGGATCTGCACCGCGGGAGCCGGGACGCCCGGCGCCG
>DATCLG010000187.1:0-6908 GCA_036564015.1 Longimicrobiales bacterium | reverse complement strand
CGACCACCCCGTCCCGCACCCCTCCTTCACCATGCCACCCCCCACCGATACTGCAGCTCGATCCAGCCCTGGAGCCGCTCCCCCGCCCGCCACCGCCACTCCTCGCCAGACGCGTCGGTTTTCAGGTACGAGGCCGAAAACCGCGCCACCAGCCCGGTCCCGAGGCGGCCCACCCCCTCGATCCCCATCCGGTCCGTCACGTAGCCGGCCCCGTGCGGCTCCAGCGGAGGGCTTCCAACCGGGAGCAGCATCCACAGGTTCCGCGGCCCCTGTCGCAACCGCTCGTACACCGGCGAAAACCTGGCCCAGGGCAGAACGTCCCAATGCAGCACGAAGGAGAACCGCTCGTAGTCCGTCCGGTTCGAGCCGATCCCCTGCCCCCGGTATACGTACGCCTCGCCCAGACGCCAGGATTGGTACAGGAGCGCGCTCGCCTTCGCCCCGTACGCCTCGAACGAAACGCGCGGCAGCACGCCGCCCGCCCGCACCCCCGTCAGCCACCCCAGCCGGTGGGGCCAGCCTTCCTCCCACGTCAGATCATCGATCAGCACCTGCCCGTAGAGCTCCACCCGCCGGTGGGGCCGCCACGCCAGGTCCACCGCGTACTTGACGTTCCCAGGCTGCACCGCATCGTTCACCTGCTCGCTGAAATACACAACCAGGGGATTCAGGTAGCCCAGCTCCCAACCCCGGCCCCTCCCCGCCCACACCACCGTCTCCGTCAGCCCGACGTCCAGCCCGCTCACCGGCCGAAACTCCAGCCGGTGTATCGACAGGTAGCGCCGTTCCTCGTTGATCCGGTCGAGCCTGGAAACCACCTGCCGGAACCGGAACCGCTGCGACCCCACCGACCACGCCAGCCCGGGCAGAGGCTCGGGCCGCGCCCCCAGCACCAGCGACTCCGGCGCCTCCGCGCCCAGCTCCCACCTCACCCGCCCCAGGACGAGGTCCCCCCACGTCCGCGCCACCCGCACGTAGGCAACCGGCGCCCGGAACGCCACCACCCCCGGATCCCCGACCGGCGCCTCGCCCGCTTCGCGCCGCGTCCACTCCCCCTCGAACGCCGCCACCACCCAGCCCCACTGCACCGCGCCGGCCGCCGAGGCCGCCGGGTACACCCCCCCGGAACGCTGGATCACGAAAGGATCCAGCGTCGGAGCCGTGCCGAGCCGGAGCCCCGGCTCGAACCGGAGCGTCGCCCCCACAGGCCGCCGGCGCGAAACCCGCCGCCTCAGCAGCTCCCGCTCCAGCTCCCGGTACCAGACGCGCTCGACCCCGCTCAGCCGCAGCGTGTCGACCTCGCGCAGCGCCTCCAGCACATCAGCCTCCACGTGGGGCCGGCTCACCGCCGCCAGGGACCTCAACGCGCCCCCCGCGCGCAGCCGCTCGACCAGCTCGGCCTCCCACGATCCGATCTCCACGAACGGCGAGGCCTGCGCCCACCCCACGTCCGGGAACCTGGCCAGGCCCAGAACGGCCAGCCCGAGACCCAGCAGACACGCCCGGGCCTTCATCGCCAGCCCCTCCTGAAGTGCTCGCGGAGCCGCACCAGCCGTCGGTGCAGCGCCGACACCCGCCGCATCACCGAAGGACGGAGCGCCAGCCGCGAACCGGCCCAACGCCCGCGCCGCCGCGCCACGTGCAACCGCTGCCACGGACCCACCCGCGCCTCCAGCCGGAATCCCGACCACGGCAACACCCACCGCGCGAAAATGTTGTCCAGGTGCGCGTGCTGCGGCAGATGCTCCGGGTAATCCGGCCCCACCAGCCCGAAGCTGTGCGCAACCAGCAGCAGACCGTCCGGCCGGAGCCGCTCGTGGAAACCCCGGATCATCCCGATCGGGTCGACCACGTGCTCCAGCACGTCGTAGGTGTAGAGCGCGTCGAACCCTTCGCCCAGCTCTCCTGGATCCGTCACCACCCGAACCGGAAGACCCCGCCGCTCGAACCGCCACCTCGCATACCGGCTCGTCTCCCCCGGAAGATCGTAGTACGTCACCTCGTAGCCGGCCTCCGCGAAGCAGATCGCGTCCTCCCCGATCCCGCCCCCGAAATCCAGCACGCGCCGGATGCCCCCCTCCGCCGCAAGCGCCTCCAGCGCCACCCGCCGGTAACCCTCGCGGGCCGGCCGGGCGTGGTCCACCACCAGATCGAACAGGTACGCGTCCGTCTCCTGGTAAAAGCGCTCGATCGACTCGCTCGTCCCGGGCGCCTTCCGGTTCCACGCCTCGGCGACCGTGATGCCCTTCCGCGCCAGCTCCACCTCCACCCGCTCCCGCACCCGCTCCTTCGGCACTCCCAGATACTCCGCCAGCTCCGCCACCCCCGCCTCCAGTAGCCGGTCGTCGGGCACGAGGAGCTCGGGCGCCGACCGCTCCGCCTCCACCGTCAACCCCCGCGTGCTCAAGGCCCCCTCACCCGATCGCATACCGGTAACCCGCCCGATTCCAGAGATCTCCGGCGCGCCCCTCCCCGGTCGCCCGGCCTTTGCCCGGGACAGCATCTCCGCTGCGCGCGCCAGCCTGCCGCTCACCTCGACCACCCACGCTCACCACGGGTCCGCCGCACGGCAAGTCCAGGCCTCGACGACTCCACTCCGGAAACGCCCGCGCCAAGGTCACGCTCGCATCTCCCGAATTCAACCATCCGAATCAGGGCAGAGCCGCGGGCCTGCTCCGCGCCCGCGGCTTCTCAGGCCTCACCCCGCCGGCCGATCGCTGCAACAAGGCACGACACCGCCCACGCCCTGGCAGGGCCGTCGTCAGGAAAATGGCCGGCCCCGAACGACGTCCACAACCCTCTCGCAGCGCCGCGCGCACCCCCACTCGCAGGGGACGATTTCACGAACGGATGCAACCTTCCGGCGCCACGTGCCGCACCGCCACCCCCTCTGCCCGAATCACCCCGGCAGGCCCGACCTCCGGCCCGGCGAGGACCATGACCACGGGCCGGCGAGTGGGCCGGAGACGGCGGGCCGGCGAGTCTGCGTGCCCGGATCACGTCTCACGTCCGCCGACGGAACGCGTCCAGCCCACGAACGAGGCGACCGGGAGCTGGCCTGCCCGCGCTGGACAGCAGAGAGCTCGAGACCGGCCACAGGACCCGGCCGGCCCTCCGCCGCGCGACCGAAGGGTGGATCACCAGCCGGCCGATCGCCAGGAAGCCAGGCCCCGCACCCGATGGGCGAGCATCACGACGACCGGCCAGCTCCTCTTTCTCTTTTGACGACTTACTTCTCCGAGCCTCGTCCGGCGCGAATCGTCCCCCGGTTCGAACTCCGCCGAACCATCAGCCATGGTGTCGCGCCCCGGGGCGAGGAGCCCGCGCCAGGTCAGGCCCGCGGAACCATCACGTCAAGGCGCCGTCGCACCCGCCTCGCCCGCCAAACCGGGGCCCGCGCCCGACCGGCGCTGCACGGCCGCACGCCGCCGCCCAACCGCGCGCCGCACCCTCTCCCTCACCACCGCCCACGTCAAACGCCCGGGCCGCTCCAGGATCCGCTCCAGCTCCTCATCCGGGACCCGCCGCAGCGCGAAGATCGCCCGGCGCCGGCGGATCATGCCCGGGATCCGCCGGCCGACCGCCACCGCCGCCCGCAGCGCGACCCCAGGGCCCGCTTCGCTCACCGCAAACGCCAGCCTGCCCAGCAGGAAACGCGGCAGGTACCGAAGCATGTACCTCCGCGGGAAGGTCGTGAAGTAGAGGAGGAAGATGTTCCGGAGACAATGGTAGGCCTTGAAATCCGAGATCAGCTCCGACGTCGCGCTGCCGACGTGCCGGGCGATCGCGTCCGGAACGTAGAGGCAACGGTAGCCCGCGATCTGCGCCCGTAACCCGAGCTCCACGTCCTCGAAATACGCGAAGAAATCCTCGTTGAACGGCCCGATCTCCTCCAGCATCGAGCGGCGGTAGAGCGCCGCCGCGGCACACGCACTCGCGACCCACGCGGGCTCATCGAAGCCCGGCCCGTTCAGCTCGCCCTGGCCCCGACCCCGCGGATGCACCCCCACCACGTCCCCGGCCGAATCGATGAACCGGTCGTCCGAGTACCGCAGGATCCGGGAAGCGGCGAACCCCGCCTCCGGCGTCCGGTCCAGCGCCGCCACCATCGCCTGCATCCAGCCGGGCTCCAGCTCCACGTCGTTGTTCACAAGGGCCACGTACTCCCCGCACGTCCCGCGAATCCCCGCGTTGACCGCGGCGCTGAAACCACGGTTCTCGCCGAGCGCGATCACCCGGACCTCCGGGTAGACGCGCTCCAGCAGAGCCAGCGAGCCGTCCTCGGACCCGTTGTCCACGACGACGACCTCGAAGCTCCTGAACGTCTGCAGACGAAGCGAGTCCAGGACGAGCGGGAGCAGCTCCTGGCCGTTCCAGCTCGGAATCACGACGGACACCCGCGGCACAGCCCTCTTCCCGCTCAAATCCCGCCTCCTATGCCTGGTCCAGACCGCGAGCCACCAGCGACTCCCCGCTCTCGCCGCAGGAAGCAATCGGCCTCAGGAGCTGGGTATCGATGTTCACCTCCAGCGCCTGGCCGATCACCTGCAATCCCACCAGCACCCGCGTCCGCCCCCGGCGCTCGACCACCACGCCCTCCACGCCCCGGAACGGCCCGTCCACGATCCGCACCCACTGGCCCTCGGTCACGAAGGGCCTCCGTTCCGGCTCAATGCCCGCCGCCGCCACAGCCGCCGCGAAACGACGCACGTTCTCGATCTCGTGCGGCGGGATCGGCGTGGGGTACCCGTTCCACCGCACGATCGTCGCCACGCCGGGCGTGGTCAGCACAGTGTGGACGTCGGCCAGGGTGAAACGCCCGAACACGTAGCTCGGGAACAGCGGCCACGGTATGACCTTCTTGCGATCCTTCCACTGCCGCTCGAGCGGAATCACTGGCAGGTAACTCTCGAACCCCCGTCGCCGGAGCAGCTCCTCGACCCGCTTCTCATGCCGCGCGCGCGTGTAGCACGCGTACCACCGCCGCTCGTAGTAGAGCTCGCTCGGCACCTCCTGCTCACCCGGCGCCGCGCGTCCTGCCAGAACGGATTTCCCCATACGCAAAAGCCACTCGCTCGGGTCGGATCGGTCCTGGATCCGCCTGATGCCCTCTCGAGCCCGCGGGCCACGCACGAAGTGGCCTGCCGGCACCGAACTGCCTTCAGGCGCGAGGGCTGGCGCCCTCCTCCGGTCGCGGTGGCAGCTCGCCCCCGCCCCGCCCGCGTGGGATGCCCCCCACACCCGCCAGACCGCTCCAGGCCCGACCCGCCGCTCTGCCTGGCCGGCGAGTCCTTGCCTGGCTACGGTACGTGTCCCACGCTACCCCGACCGAGCCTCCAAGAGATAGCCGCGCGAGCCGTGGCGCAAGCACCCCCGACCGCCGGTGGAACCACCGCCTCGCCTGGCAAGCGCCCCCGGCTTCGACGCGGAACGAGCGCCGGGGCGGCACCCGACCGAACCGCCCTCAAACTTGCCGGACCACCACGTCGAACCAGGGCCATCGGCCCGCCTTGCGGCACCAGGAGCCGCGTCCCCCACGAGAGCCGTCTACCCCCGGGGGTCCGCGCGGCTCGCTTCCCCAGCCAACGCGTAGCGCTCCGATCCCCTGACAGGACAGGCGGGCGCCCCCGCCCTCCACCCCGCCCGCGTGCGACGGCAGATCCAGGGCTCCGACGCTCCCCTTCGGCTTCAGCGCCAGCTCCAGGGCACCCTTCCTAGAGACGGAGCTCTCCGCGGTCCTGTCACCCCCGCCGCAGGGCGTGGCGCGGCCGGGGCGGGGCCCGGCCGCCGTCCCCCGGGCGACTCACAGGATGCACCCGCCCGCAGTGGCGGCCTCCCGACGAAACTCGGATGCCGTAGGACGGGAGGCCAGGTTGCCGCTGCCTTCGTGGGTCCCCCACGGGAAACAGACGACGCTGCATGCCGGGAACGATGCGCCGGAGACTGGCCGCCGCGCCTCCCGGAAAGGCCCGAGGAGCGAGAACGCCGGGGCGCGCGCCCCTCCACCTACGCCCCGCCCCGAACCGCCCCGCGGCAGCCATGGCTTCGCGGGGCAACGAACCGTATCCCGGGTGGAGAATGGAAAGCCACCGCCGGCCCCTCAGGGGACCGGCGGCTCGGGCGAGACGACACCACGGCTCCACGCCGGGATCGGTTTTCACGCCGGGACCCGTTCGCCCACGCTGGCCGGCACCCGCACACCGCCCACACGCCCCGTGAGCGGAATCACCTTCTCACTCTGGATGCCACGCGTCGCGTTCCGCGTGTCCACCACCAGCCTGGCGTGCCGCACCACCCACCCGTAGTCCACCCCGCTGTGGTCCGTCGTGATCACGACGCAATCCGCCGCCTCGAGCTCCTCCACCGTCAGGGGCACCCCCCGCAACACCCGCTCGCCCTCCCGCACCTCCGCAACGTACGGGTCATGGAAAACCACCTCCGCCCCCTTCCCCTCCAGCAACCGCAGCACGTCCAGCGCAGGACTCTCCCTCGTGTCCGCCACGTCCCGCTTGTACGCCACACCCAGCAGCAGAATGCGGCTCCCGTTCACCGGCTTCCGGTGCCGGTTCAGGGCATCCTGCACCTTCGCCACCACGAAGTGCGGCATCTCCCCGTTGATCTCACCCGCCAGCTCCACCATCCGGGTCTTGTAGGAGAGCGTCCTCATCTTCCACGCCAGGTAGTACGGGTCCAGCGGGATGCAGTGCCCGCCGATCCCGGGCCCCGGCTGGAACTTCATGAACCCGAACGGCTTCGTCGCGGCGGCGTCGATCACCTCGAACACGTCCACCCCCAACCGATCCGCCACCTGCGCCATCTCGTTCACCAGCGCGATGTTCACGCTCCGGAACGTGTTCTCCAGCAACTTCGTCAGCTCCGCCGCCTCCGTGCTCGTCACCGGCACCACC
>DATCLG010000186.1:0-40562 GCA_036564015.1 Longimicrobiales bacterium | reverse complement strand
GATCGGGGACGCCAACCCGGACTTCACGTTCGGGCTGCGCAGCGAGGTGGAGTTCGGCCGGTTCGACGTGAGCTTCCTGATCCGTGGGGAAGTGGGGCAGGACGTGTTCAACAACACGGCCATGGTCTACGCGACGAAGGGCGCGGTGTTCCAGGGTCGGAACTTCCTGCGCTCCGCGCTGAACGACGGCGTCGGGCTGGAGGAGCCGGCGATCTACTCGTCGCGGTGGATCGAGGACGGGTCCTTCGTGCGGGTGCAGAACCTCACGATCGGGTACCGGCCGGAGGTGGGCTTCCTGTCGCAGGTGCGTCGGGCGCGGGTTTACGTGTCGTTCGACAACCTGCTGCTGCTGACCCGGTACTCGGGCTACGATCCGGAGGTGCACACGGCGGCCGACGGGCTGGCCGTACGGGGCGTGGACTACCTGAACTATCCGCGGGCACGGACCGCGACGGTCGGGATCAATCTGGCCTTCTGAGCGCGGGACCGGTGGGTGGGTTGGAGAGAGGGGGAGCGGAACGAACGGGTTAGCCGAAGACTGGGGATCTCATGAAGAGCGTATCGATTCGCAGACTGGCGGGAGCAGGGGGGCTCTGCGGGCTCCTGCTCCTGGTCGAAGGGTGCACGGACCTGGACGAGCAGCCCGTCAGCGTCATCACGCCGGACAACTACTACCGGACCGAGGAAGAGGTGATGGGCGGGCTGGCGGCCGTGTACGCGGGGCTGCGCAGCACGCTGTGGGGCTACTACAACCTGAGCGAGGTGACCACGGACGAGATGGTGGTCCCGACGCGGGGCAACGACTGGTACGACGGCGGCCGGTGGCTGGAGATGCATCGCCACACGTGGTCGGCGATCAGCCCGGCGGCGGAGGACATCAACGGGGCGTGGAACGATGCGTTCGGCGCGATCGCGCGTGCGAACGCGCTGCTCGAGGCGCTGCCGAGGATCACCCTGGCGAACAAGGAGGTGGTGGAGGCGGAGCTGCGGGCGCTGCGGGCGTTCTACTACTACATCCTGATGGACATGTTCGGCGGGGTGCCGATCGTCGTGGACACCGAGATCAAGCCGCGGGAGCGGGCGAGCCGGGCCGAGGTGTTCGCGTTCATCGAGGAGGAGCTGAAGGCGGCCCGGGAGGTGTTGCCTGCGACGTGGCCGATGGATCAGCAGGGGCGGATGACGAAGGGGGCGGCGGACGCGATCCTGGCGAGCATGTACCTGAACGCCGAGGTGTTCACGGGGACGGTGACGGAGGCGGGGCTGCAGCGGGGGCAGCCGCGGTGGCAGGACGCGATCGAGGCGGCGGACCGGATCCTGAACTCGGGGGTCTACAGCCTGGCGCCGGACTGGGAGGCGAACTTCCGGGCGGACAATCACCTCTCGCCGGAGATCATTCTGGCGGTGAAGCACGTCGCGCAGCCGGGGTACGGGTTCAGCAACCACTTCTTCTACCGGGCGCTGCACTACAACTCCGGGGCCGGCGGCGGCTGGAACGGGTTCTCGACGCTGGCCGAGACGTACTACGCGTTCGACACCGCGCGGGTGGAGGTGCTGCCGGTGCCGGGCACGAGCCGGACGGCGGCGATCCTGCATTCGAACGACCTGCGGCACGGCATCTTCCTGGCGGGGCAGCACTACAACGTGGAGACGGACGAGCCGGTGAAGGACCGTTCGGGGGTGCCGCTGTTCTTCACGCCGGAGATCCGGGACATCACGTCGGCGACGGAGGGGGAGGGGGTGCGGATCTACAAGTGGCCGGTGGACCCGAACCGGGCGGGGCAGGACCACGGGAACGACTTCGCGTACTTCCGGCTGGCGGAGATCTACCTGATCAAGGCGGAGGCGCTGAACGAGCTGGGGCGGACGGAGGAGGCGATCCCGTTGATCAACCTGGTGCGGGCGCGGGCGTTCGAGCCGGACAAGCCGATTCCGTCGGGGCTGTCGCAGGCGGAGGTGCGGGAGCGGATCCGGAGGGAGCGGCTGTTCGAGCTGACGGCGGAGGCGAAGCGGCGGCAGGACCTGATCCGTTGGGGCCAGTACACGCGGGCGTGGTCGCACAAGGGGGAGAGCGAGCCGTACCGGGTGCTGTTCCCGATCCCGCAGACGCAACTGGACGCGAACCCGCTGCTGGTGCAGAACCCCGGGTACTGAGTTTCTCCTCTGCCATTCTCGCCGGGCCCGGCCCCGCGGCAGGAGGTGCGGGGCCGGGCGGGCGGCGGGGTTGATCCTTCTGGAAGACCTGCCTTCCCACGTATGAGATTGGTCCTGCGCGTCGGGTTCTGGTGCCTGGCCGTCGGGATCGCGGGGTCGACTGCGGGTTGCTCCGGCCCGGAAGGGGCGGGGCAGCGGCCCGCGGCGCCGGCGGTCGATGGACGGCTGTTCACGCTGCTGCCGGCGGCGTGGACGGGGGTGGAGTTCGAGAACCGGGTCACCGAGACGCAGGAGCTGAACGTCTTCACCTTCCGGCACTTCTACAACGGCGGCGGGGTGGCGCTGGCGGACCTCACGGGGGACGGGCTGCCGGAGCTCATGCTCACGTCGAATCTGGGGGAGAGCCGGCTGTACCTGAACCTGGGGGAGTTCCATTTCCGGGACGTGACCCGGGAGGCCGGGGTGCGGGGGAAGGGGTTCTGGGCGACGGGCGTCACCTTCGCCGACGTGAACGGCGACGGCTGGCTGGACATCTACGTCTGCTACGCCGGCAACGGGGAGGGGGAGCGGCGCGCCAACGAGCTGTACATCCACCAGGGGCTGAATGCGGAGGGGGTGCCGACCTTCGTCGAGCGGGCGGCGGAGTACGGCGTCGCGGACCAGGGGTACTCGACGCACGCCGCGTTCTTCGACTACGACCGCGACGGCGACCTCGATCTCTACGTCCTCAACAACTCCACCCGCGCGGTGAGCAGCTTCGGCCTGCGGAACGTGCGGCACGTGCGGGACCGGTTCGGCGGCGACAGGCTCTATCGCAACGATGGCGGCCGGTTCACGGACGTGAGCGAGCAAGCGGGCATTTACGGGAGCGACATCGGCTTCGGGCTGGGTGTGGTGGTGTCCGACGTGGACCGCGACGGGTGGCTGGACCTCTACATCGCCAACGACTTCTTCGAGCGGGATTACCTCTACCTGAACCAGGGCGACGGCACGTTCCGCGAGGTCCTGGAGGAGCGGATGCCGTACATCAGCCTGTTCTCGATGGGGGTGGACGCCGCGGACATCAACGACGACGGGTGGCCGGAGATCTACACCACGGACATGCTGCCGCGGGACGAGATCCGGCTGAAGACGCTGGTGGCGTTCGACGGCTGGGATGTCTACCAGGCGAAGCTGAAGAACGGGTACCACCACCAGCTCATGCGCAACATGCTGCAGCTGAACAACGGGGACGGCACGTTCAGCGACATCGGGTACCTGGCGGGCGTGGCGCGGACGGACTGGACGTGGAGCCCGTTGATCGCGGACCTGGACCAGGACGGCCACAAGGATCTGTACGTGACGAACGGGATTCCGCGGGACCTGACGTCGCAGGATTACGTGGCGTTCCTGGCGGATGCGGCGACGCTGGCGTCGGCGGCGCGGAGCCGGAGGGTGGATTTCCTGCGCCTGACGGAGGCGATGACGTCGACGCCGATCCCGAACTACGCGTTCCGGAACGAGGGTGATCTGACGTTCTCGGAGCAGACGGCGGCGTGGGGCCTGAACGCGCCGGGTTTCTCGAACGGCGCGGCGTACGGGGACCTGGACGGGGACGGGGCGCTGGACCTGGTGGTGAACAACCTGAACCAGCGGGCGTTCGTGTACCGGAACAACGCGCGGGCGCTGACGCGGAACCGGTACCTCCAGGTGAAGCTCGAGGGGGAGGGCGGGAACCGGTTCGCCGTGGGTGCGAAGGTGATGCTGTGGGGCGGGGGCCGGCTCTTCTTCCAGGAGCTGATTCCTTCGCGGGGGTTCCAGTCGAGCGTGGATTACGTGCTGACCTTCGGGGTCGGCCCCCTGGAGGTCCTGGATTCGCTGCGCGTGGAGTGGCCGGACGGGCGGGTCAGCGTGCTGAGGGCCGTGCCCACGAACCAGCGCCTGGTCCTGCGGCAGGCGGAGGCCGTCGCGGCGCCGCCGCGGCCGGTGAGCCGGCCGACGCCGCTCTTCCGGGACGTGACGGGAGAGGTGCGGCTGGACTTCGTCCACCGCGAGAACGAGTTCGTGGACTTCGACCGGGAGCGGCTCATCCCGAAGCGGGTGTCGACGGAGGGGCCGTTCCTGGCCGTGGCGGACGTGAACGGGGACGGGCTGGAGGACGTGTTCATCGGCGGGGCGAAGGACCAGCCGGGCGCGCTGCTGATCCAGCGGCCGGGGGAGCGGTTCGAGCGGCGGGATCTGGAGGCGTTCGAGCGGGACCGGGGCTCGGAGGACCTGGGCGCGGTGTTCTTCGACGCGAACGGGGACGGAGCCCCGGATCTTTACGTGGTGAGCGGGGGGAGCGAGTTCTCGGACCTGGCGCCGGCGCTGGAGGATCGGCTGTACCTGAACGACGGGCGGGGCAACTTCCGGAAGGCGGAGGGTCGGCTGCCGGCGCTCTATGGGAGCGAGTCGCGCGTGGCCGCGGCGGACTTCGACGGTGACGGGGACGTGGACCTGTTCGTGGGCGGGCGAGTCGTGCCGTGGCGGTACGGGCTGGACCCGCGGAGCGTGTTGCTGGAGAACGACGGGCGCGGGCGGTTCACCGACGTGACGCGTCGTGCGGCGCCCGAGCTGGAACGGGTGGGCATGGTCACCGATGCGGTGTGGCAGGACGTGGACGGGGACCGGCGCCCGGACCTGGTGGTGGTGGGCGAATGGATGCCGATCACCGTGTTCCGGAACGCGGGCGGGGGCCGGCTCGAGCGCATGGAGGTCCCGGGGCTCGAGAAGAGCCACGGGTGGTGGAACCGGATCGTGGCCGGCGATTTCACGGGCGATGGTCGGGTGGATTTCGTGGTGGGGAACCTGGGCCTCAACAGCCGGCTGCGGGCGACGGAGGCCGAGCCGGCGACCATGCACGTCAAGGATTTCGACGGGAACGGCTTCGTCGAGCAGATCGTGTCGGTCTACAGCGCGGGGAAGAGCTATCCCCTGGCGCTGCGCGACGACCTGATCCGGGCGTTGCCGTACCTGAAGGCCCGTTACCTCAACTACCGGGACTATGCGGGGCGGACGGTGCAGGAGATCTTCGCGGGCGGGGAGCTGGACGGCGCGGTGGTGAAGAAGGCGCACACGTTCGCGACCTCGCTGGTCCGGAACAACGGGGACGGTTCGTTCACGCTGGTGCCGCTGCCGCTGGAAGCGCAGATCGCGCCGGTTTACGGGATCCTGGCGGAGGACTTCGACCGGGACGGGGACCTGGACCTGCTGCTGGCGGGGAACTTCGACGGGGTGAAGCCGGAGATCGGGCGGCTGAGCGCGGGTTACGGGCTGTACCTGCGGGGGGACGGGAAGGGAGGGTTCGAGCCGGTGCCGGCGCGGGAGAGCGGGTTCTTCGTGCCGGGCCAGGCGCGAGACATCCAGCGGGTGAGGACGCCGCGGGGCGCGCTGTACGTGGTCGCGCGGAACAACGATCGGCCGCTCGCCTTCCGGTGGAACGGGCCGGCGCTCGTGGCGCGGGGGCGGTAGGGGGCTGATCCCGGCCCGACTGCGGGTGGATCTGCCTTCGCGGCACGGCAAAGGGAGACGCTGATGCAGAGGAGACGGCTGTTATGGCTGGCCGCGCTGGTTGCGGGCGCGGTCGGGTGCAAGAGCGCGTCGGCGGACTACCGCACGGTGCCGGCGGATCCGGGGCTGCTCCACGAGGCGGTGGAGCAGCTCACGGCGGTCATCGTGCACGACATCTTCAGTCCGCCGCAGGCCAGCCGGGCGTACGCGTACGCGAGCATCGCGGGGTACGAGACGATCCGGCACATGCGTCCGGAGTTCCGGACGCTGGCCGGGCAGCTCAACGGGCTCGAGCCGGTGCCCGAGCCTGAGCCGGGCGAGGAGTACTACTTCCCCCTGGCCGGGGTGCACGCGTTCCTGACGGTGGGCAAGGCGCTGACCTTCTCGCAGGAGAGGATGGATTCGGTGCGGTCGGCGTTGCACGAGCGGGTGCGGTGGCTGGGGGTGCCGGAGGCGGTCTTCGAGCGGTCGGTCGCCTACGGGCAGCGGGTGGCCGAACACATCCTGGCCTGGGCGGAGAAGGACCACTACAAGGAGACACGGGGCTACCCGAAGTACACGGTGACGTCGGAGCCGGGGCGGTGGGTGCCGACGCCGCCGGCGTACATGGACGCGGTGGAGCCGCACTGGGCGCGGCTGCGGCCGTTCGTGCTGGACTCGGCGAGCCAGTTCCGGCCGAAGCCGCCGCCTCCGTTCGACATGCGGGAGGGGAGTCCGTTCTACCGCCAGGTGTGGGAGGTCTACGAGACGGGGTTGCGGCTGACGGAGGAGCAGCGGGCGATCGCGGCGTTCTGGGACTGCAACCCCTACGTGATGAACGTGCGGGGCCACGCGATGTTCGCGACGAAGAAGATCACGCCGGGCGGGCACTGGATGGGGATTGCGGGGATCGCGGCGCGGAAGGCGGGTGCGGACATCGTGGAGTCGGCGGAGGCGTACGCGCGGACGGCGATCGCGCTGGCGGACGGCTTCCTGAGCGTCTGGGACGAGAAGTACCGGAGCAACCTGGTGCGGCCGGAGACGGTGATCAACGCGTACCTGGACGAGGGCTGGCAGCCATTCCTGCAGACGCCGCCGTTCCCGGAGTACACGAGCGGCCACAGCGTGATCTCGGCGGCGGCGGCGGTGGTGCTGACGGATCAGTTCGGGAAGGGGTTCGCGTTCGTGGACAGCGTCGAGATGCGGTACGGTTTGCCGGCGCGGGCGTTTCCGTCGTTCGAGGCGGCGGCCGCGGAGGCGGCGATCAGCCGGCTGTACGGCGGGATCCATTACCGGATGGCGATTGAGGAGGGGGTGGTGCAGGGGCGGAAGGTGGGGGAGCTGGTGGTGGAGCGGGTGCGGACGCGGGGCGGGCGGCAGGTGGCAATGGATTGAGTTCCGGAGCGGGCCTCCCGGTACACTCCCAGCATGGTCCCAGGAAACGCTTTCGGTCTCGCGCGGAGGGTTGCGGCTGCTGCGGTGGCGCTGGCGGCGCTGGGCTGCCGCGGCGGTGAGGCGCCTCCGCCGCTGTTCGAGCGGCTCGCGCCGGAGGTGACCGGCGTCACGTTCGTCAACGAGCTGCCGGAAGACCCCGAGTTCAACATCCTGAACTACCTCTACTACTACAACGGCGGCGGCGTGGCCGCGGGGGACATCAACAACGACGGCCTGCCGGACCTCTACTTCACGTCCAACCTGGGCCCTGACCGACTCTACCTCAACCGGGGCGGTTTCCGGTTCGAGGACATCACCGACCGGGCCGGCGTGCGGGGCCCGGACGGGTGGACGACCGGGGTCACGATGGCGGACGTGAACGGGGACGGCTACCTCGACATCTACGTCTCCGCGGTCAATTACCTGACCATGCGGGGCCGCAACGTCCTCTACATCAACAACGGGGACCTGACCTTCACCGAGCGGGCCGAAGAATACGGCCTTGCCCACGCGGGTTACTCGACCCAGGCCGCCTTCTTCGACTACGACGCCGACGGCGACCTGGACATGTACCTGCTGAACCACTCGGTCCACACCGAGCGCGGCGTGAGCTCGAGCCCGCAGCGGACGCCGCGACACCCGCGAGCCGGGGACCGGCTCTACCGGAACGACGGGGGCCGGTTCGTGGATGTCAGCGAAGAGGCAGGCATTTACGGGGGCGTGGAAGGGTACGGGCTGGGCGTCGTCGCGAGCGACCTGAACGTGGACGGGTGCATCGACCTGTTCGTGGCGAACGACTTCCAGGAGAACGACTTCCTCTACATCAACAACTGCGACGGCACCTTCACGGAGTCGATCGCGCGGGCGATGGGGCACACCAGCCGCTTCTCGATGGGGGTGGACGCCGCCGACTTCAACAACGACGGCAGGCCGGACCTCATGGTGCTGGACATGCTGCCCGAGCGGGAGGACATCCTCAAGACGTCGGCCAACGCCGAGAGTTTCAACGTCTTCGAGCTCAAGCTGCGGGCGGGCTACCATCCGCAGTACGCGCGCAACACGCTGCAGCTCAACCGCGGGCTTGGCCGGTTCAGCGAGATCGGCTACCTGGCGGGGGTGTACGCGACCGACTGGAGCTGGGCGGCGCTGTTCGCGGACCTGGACAACGACGGTTACAAGGACCTGTTCATCACGACGGGGATCTATCGTCGGCCGAACGATCTGGACTACATCAACTACGTGGGGAACGAGGCGGTGCAGGCCTCGCTGCGGGAGGGGATCACGAAGGAGAGCCTGGAGCTGCTGCGGCGGATGCCGCAGATCCCGATCCCGAACTACGCGTACCGGAACAACGGGGACCTGACGTTCACGAACGTGACGGAGGCCTGGGGGTTGGCGGAGCCGGGGTTCTCGAACGGTGCGGCGTACGTGGACCTGGACAACGACGGCGCGCTGGACCTGGTGGTGAACAACATCAACGCGCCGGCGAGCATTTACCGGAACCGGGCGCGGGAGCTGAACGGGCATCATTTCCTGACGGTGGTGCTGCGGGGCTCGGGGGCGAACACGGCCGGGGTGGGTGCGAGGGTGGTGATCTGGCACTACGGGGCGATGCAGGTGGCCGAGCAGATGCCGACGCGGGGTTTCCAGTCCTCCGTGGACCCGCGGGTGCACTTCGGGCTGGGTTCTTCGCGGCAGGTCGATTCGCTGCTCGTCGTCTGGCCGGACGGGCGGTACCAGACGCTGAGGAACGTGCCGGCGGATGGCGTGGTGACGCTCCGCCAGGAGGAGGCGTCGGGGCGGTACGGGGGCTGGAAGGGCGCGGCGCCGCGGCCGCTCTTCGCGGATGCGACGAAAGCCGTGGGTCTGGAGTTCGAGCACCGGGAGAACACGTTTTACGACTACAACCGCGAGCCGTTCATGCCGCACCGGCTGTCGCTGGAAGGGCCGGCGCTGGCGGTGGGGGACGTGAACGGCGACGGCCTGGATGATGTCTACGTCGGAGGGGCGAAGAACCAGGCGGGCCGGCTGTTCATCCAGTTGCGGGGCGGGGGCTTCCGGGCGAGCAGCGACGCTGTGTTCCGGGCGGACAGCCTGCACGAGGATGTGGACGCGGCGTTCTTCGATGCGAACGGGGATGGGCACCTGGACCTGTACGTGGTGAGCGGGGGGAACGAGTTCTGGGGCGAGCACGAGGCGCTGCGGGATCGACTCTACCTGAACGACAGGGCGGGGAACTTCCGCCGGGCGAAGGATGCGCTGCCGGATTTCTTCGAGAACGGCTGCTGCGTGGCGCCGGGCGATTACGACGGGGATGGGGACGTGGACCTGTTCGTGGGCAGTCGGGTCGTGGCGCGGCATTACGGCCTCACGCCCAGGAGCTACCTGCACGAGAACGATGGCACGGGACGGTTCGTGGATGTGACGCTGGAGAAGGGGGGAAAGGCGCTCGCGGAGGCGGGGATGGTCTCCTCCGCCGTGTGGGTGGACTACGACGAGGATGGGGACCTGGACCTCGTGGTGGTGGGGGAGTGGATGCCGGTGCGGATCTTCCGGCAGGAGAACGGCCGTTTCGTGGAGCGCACGCTGGAGGCGGGGCTGGCGGGGACGGAGGGGTGGTGGAACGTGGTGGCGGCGGTGGATCTGACGGGGACCGGCCGCAAGGACCTGGTGCTGGGGAACCTGGGGCTGAACTCGTACATCCGGGCGTCGCGGGAGGAGCCGGCGCGGCTATACATCCAGGATTTCGCGCGGAACGGCGCGCTGGAGCAGATCCTGACGTTCTACAAGGGCGGGGTGAGCTACCCGATCGTGGGCCGGGACGAGCTGGTCCGCCACATTCCGCACCTCCGGAGCCGGTACGTCACCTACGCGGATTTCGGGGCTGCGCGGATCGAGGACATCTTCTCGGCGTCGGAGCTGGAAGGGGCGACGATCCGCGAGGCGCGCATCTTCGCCAGCTCGATCGCGCGGAACAACGGCGATGGGACGTTCTCGGTGGAGCCGCTCCCCACGGAGGCACAGTTCGCGCCGATCTACGCGGTGCTGCCGGGCGACTTCGACGGGGATGGGTGCACGGACCTGCTGGTGGGGGGGAACTTCTACGGCGTGACGCCCGTGCGCGGTCGCTACGACGCGAGCTACGGCCTGTACCTGAGAGGGGACGGCACGGGTCGCCTGGAGCCGGTGGACATGGAGGCGAGCGGCCTGATGATCGAGGGCCAGGTGCGGGACCTGAAATGGCTGCGGCGGGGGGACGGTGGGCGGTACGTGGTCGTGGCGCGGAACGACGATCGGGTGCAGGTCCTCAAGGTCCTGCGCTAGGCCTCGCCGGCGTCCCGTGGGTCGGGCTCCGCGAGCGGCGTCCAGCGCTTCGCATCTCTCACGCGGTACTTCTCCAGCACGCGCGCGAACGCATCCTCCAGGTCGATCTTCTGTTCGTTGGCGATCGCGATCACGACGAAGAGGATGTCGGCGAGCTCGAGCGCGAGGTCCTGCTCGGGCTCGTCGGCTTTCTTGGGCTTGTGGCCGTAGCGGTGATTGAGCTCACGGGCGAGCTCTCCCACCTCCTCCACGAGGCGAGCGAGGTTGGAGAGGGGAGGCCAGTACCCTTCCCTGAACTGGCTGATCCAGGCGTCCACCGCCTGTTGCGCCTCGCGGATCGTCATTCGATCTCTCCGGAGTAGCGGGGTCCGGAGCGTAGCGGACCCCGCGGGGACGTCCATCAAGCTATCCGTCACGTCTGAGGTCGCGGACCGGCACCCGTGATAGAGGGCCGGGCGTCCGAGGAGCGGGCCGGGCGTCCGAGGAGCGGACCAGGTACCGGTTTTTGATCTAGAAGATCAAGCGGTGCCTGGGGTTGCGCCGCTCGCGCCTGCGGACCTGGCACCCGTTTTCCAGAGTCGCTCCATCGTGCCATGGGCGCGCCCATAGCGGGCTGGCTCCGAGGGGCCGCGCGGAGTCTGGCGCTACGGGCCCCGCGGCCCGGCAGCCCGCACGGCGCGGCCGGGCGCGGGGCGAGCTCCTGTTCAGTCCGCGAATTCGACCGTGATCTTGCGTGGGATGATCCCCGCCTCGTAGCCCCGGTCGAGGAAGAGCTGCACCGCCCTCCGCCCGTCCTCCCCGTAGTCGAGCGTGCGGGCGTTGACGTACATCCCGACGAACTCGTCGGTTCGCGCGGCGTCGAGTCCGCGGCCGTACCGGGCGGCGTACTCGAGCGCCTCGGCCCGGTGTTCGAGGCTGTACGCGATCGAGGCTTTGAGCAGCGCAGAGATGCGGCGGATGAGGTCTTCGCCCAGGTCGCGGCGGACGACGTTCCCGCCGAGCGGGAGGGGAAGCCCGCCCGTTTCCTCCGCCCACCACTCCCCCAGATCCGCCACCAGGTGGAGGCCGGCATCGGCGTACGTGAGCTGGCCCTCGTGAATGATGAGCCCGACGTCGGCTTTCCCCGCCGCCACGTGGTCGATGATCTGGTCGAACGGGACGACCTCGGTCTGCACGTCGGGCTCGAAGAGCCGCAGGGCGAGGTAGGCCGAGGTCAGGGTGCCGGGGACGGCGACGCGCCGGCCCTTCAGTTCGCCGCGCCCGAGCGGCTCCCGGGCGACCAGCCGCGGGCCGTACCGCTCGCCCATCGAGGCGCCGTGCGGCAGCAGCACGTACCGGTCTGCCAGGTACGCGTAGGCGTGGATCGAGACGGCCGTCACCTCGAGCTCGCCGGCCAGCGCCCGGCGGTTGAGCGTCTCGATGTCCTGCAGCTCGTGGACGAACTCGAGGTCGCCGGTGTCGAGCTGGCCGGTGGCCAGGGCGTAGAACATGAACGCGTCGTCGGAATCAGGCGAATGCGCGACGCGGATCGTCCGAGCCATGGGCTGCGCTCCGAAAAACTGGGGTCGATCGAGTCGGCGGATGTTACCCGCGGCCGCGGGTCCTGTCAAATCCCGCGGCCACCGCCCCCTCACCACCCGATCCCGTAGTCGTCGCCGTGGTGGCTCGATCCGCCCCACATCGTGCCATGCGCCCGATCGAAGTAGATCGCGTTGATCGGCCCCGAGGTCCTCTCCTCGAACGTCAGCTCGTACCCCATCTTGCGGAGCTCGGCACGCACCCACGGGGGGACCTGCTCGCTCAGGAGCAACCGGCCCGGCTGCGACTCGTGCTTGCCGAACGAGCTCCGCATCTGGAAGCTGTTGATGTTGGCCGCCTCGGCCGCCTCCTGCACGTTCATCCCGAACTCGACCACGTTCAGGAAGAACTGGAGGAGATTCTGGTCCTGGCTGTCGCCGCCCTGGACGGCGAAGGAGAGGAACGGCTGGCCGTCCTTGAGCGCCAGGGTCGGGGTGAGCGTGACGCGCGGACGCTTGCCGGGCTCGACCACGTTGAACGGGCCATCGGCGGGGTCGACCACGAAGCTCTGCATGCGCTGGGAGAGCCCGATGCCGGTCCGCCCCGCGATCACGGCCGGGATCCAGCCGCCGCTGGGCGTCATCGAGACGACCCACCCCTCTGCGTCCGCCGCCTGGATCGAGGTCGTGCCGCGGTAGAACGCCTCCTCGAACGGGGTGCGCGCACGCGCCTGCTGCGTGGCCGCCGTCCACTCCGGCCTGCGCTGCTTCCACTGCTCCAGGTAATGGCGGAACGGGTTGGTCCCGCCCTGGAACGGGTACGGGTCGCCCGGCCCGATGTCGGGATCGTTGCGCTCCCAGTTGATCAGCGCCGCGCGCTGCCGGGCGTACTCCTTCGACAGCAGCCCCACGATCGGCTCTTCCGGCGGGAAGCGGGGATCGCCGTAGTAGAAGTCCCGGTCTGCGAACGCGAGGTTCATCGCCTGGTAGAGCGTGTGGATGTAGCGGGCGCTGTTGTAGCCCATCGCCTTCAGGTCGAAGTTCTCCAGGATGTTGAGCGCCTGGAGCATCGCGGGGCCCTGGGTCCAGTGGGTGAGCTTGTAGACCTCGATACCCTTGTAGTCGGTCTTGACGGGTTCTTCGATCAGGACCTGCCAGCGGGCGAGGTCTTCGAGGGTGATGAGGCCGCCCTCCTCCCGCACGCCGCGGACGAATTCGCGGGCGATGTCGCCTTTGTAGAAGCGGTCGTAGGCGGCGTAGATCGCCTCCTTGCGGGACTTGCCGGCGGCGAGCGCCTGCTGCTCGGCCTCGACGAGCTTTTTCAGCGTGGCGGCGAGGTCGGGCTGGCGGAAGATCTCGCCGGGGTGCGGCGCCTCGCGTTCCTCGCCCAGGTGGGGGAGGAAGACCTGGCGGGAGTAGCGCCACTCTTTGATGCGGTCCTTGTTGCTCTCGATGCTGTTGGCGGTTTCGGCCTCGATGGGGTAGCCTTCCTCTGCCATCTGGATGGCGGGGGCGAGGACGTCGGCGAGGGAGAGGCGGCCGAACTCTGCGAGCATGACCATGAGGCCGCCGGGCGTGCCGGGGGTGACGGCGGCGAGGGCGCCGTACTCCGGCGGGTAGCGGAGGCCCTTCTTCCTGAAGAACTCCGCGGTGGCGCCCGTTGGGGCGACGCCCAGGGCGTTGATGCCGATGACGTTGCGGGTGTGCGGGTTGTAGATGAGAGCCTGGGTCTCGCCGCCCCAGCTCAGCACGTCCCACATGGTGCAGGTGGCAGCGAGCATGGCGACCGCGGCGTCGACCGCGTTGCCGCCTTTCTGGAACATCATGGCGCCGGCGGTGGCGGCGAGGGGTTTGCCGGTGATCGCGAGCCAGTGCCTGGCGTGCAGGACGGGCTTGGCCGTGCGCTGGGCGTGGAGGGGGAGGGGGAGCAGCACGGCGATGGACAGCGCGAGCGCGGCTCTCGGGATGCAGCGCATGGTGCGGTGGATCGGGTACGGGGTCATGATTCCTCGCGGAGCAAGGAAGCCAGTGTGCACGGAGCAGGCGGCGGCCGGACTGGACCGGCGGGCTCCGGATCGAGAGAAAATCGAGCAAGCGGTTGAAGCAGAAAGACAACGTAAGGCGCGGCCGGCGGCGGGACAAGGCTGGACCGGGCCGCGCCGGAGGGGGTAGCAGGGGGCATGGCGAGTAGCCCATCTGCCCTGAGCGCCAGGATCAAGGAGCAGGCGCGGCGGCTCGGTTTCGACCTGGTCGGGATCGCGCCGGTGCGGCCGAGCGACCATGGCGAGTTCTATCGCCGGTGGCTGGCCGAGGGCCGGCACGGGGCGATGGCGTACCTGGCGCGGGAGGACGCGGTGGCGCGGCGGCTGGACCCGCAGAGTGCGTGGCCCGAGCTGAGGTCGGCCGTGGTGGTCGGCCAGAGCTACTACGCGGGCGGTGGGGGAGGCGAGAAGGAGACGTCGGGTCCCGCGGCGGGGGGTGGTCAGCGGGGGCGCATCGCCAGCGATCCCTCCCGTGGGATCATCGCGCGCTACGCCCGCGGGCGGGACTACCACAAGGTCGTCAAGAAGAAGCTGCTCGCGCTGCTGCGGTGGATCGAGGAGGAGGTGGGGCACGAGCTGCCGGCGGCGCGCGCGTACGTGGACACGGGGCCGGTCCTCGAGCGTGAGCTGGCGCAGCGGGCGGGGCTGGGGTGGTTCGGACGCAACACCATGCTGATCCACCCGCGGGGGGGGTCCTACTTCTTCCTCGGTTCGCTGCTGCTCGAGCTCGAGCTGGAGCCCGACGCGCCGTTCGCGGCGGACCGCTGCGGGCGCTGCGCCGCCTGCGTGGCGGCGTGCCCGACCGGCGCGCTCCTGGGCCGGGACGCGAACGGCGCGCCGGTGATCGACGCGAGCCGCTGCATCGCCTACCTCACGATCGAGCTGCGGGGGCCGATCCCGCGCGAGCTGCGGCCGGGGATCGGGAACCGGATCTTCGGTTGCGACGTGTGCCAGGAGGTGTGCCCGTGGAACGGTCCGAAGTTCACGCAAGGCAGGGCTGCGGAGGGCGTTGATCAGGCGGGCGAAGTCGGGGACGATGGCGGGCTGGAGGCCGCGCCGCGCCTGGTCGACCTCCTGGCGATGACGCCCGAAGCGTGGGATGCGTTTTCGCGGGGCCGCGCGATCCGGCGGGCGGGGTACGCGGGATTCCGGCGCAACGTCGCCGTGGCGCTGGGAAACTGGCTGGCCGGGGTGGACGAGCCGCCGGCGGAGGCGGTGGCGGCGCTGGTCGCCGCCCTGGACGATCCCGAGCCGCTGGTGCGCGGCCACGCGGCGTGGGCGCTGGGGCGGGTGGGGACGGCGGACGCGCGGAGGGCGCTGGAGGCCCGGCTGGGCGTGGAGGAGACGGAATGGGTGCGAGAGGAGCTCAGCGAAGCGCTGGCGCAGGCAGCGCGCAAGCCCTGAGGTACGGCGTCTGGGCCACGACGGCGTTCCCGTCCCACCGCTCGCGTTCGGCAAGCATGCTGGTTTCCATTCCGTCGCGCAGCCGTCCGAGTTTCGCCTGAGCACCGGCGGGTCGCACGGTCCCGCGCGGGTCGATGCCGCCACACGCCAGCCTCTCGATCGCACACCGACGCCGCCGCCCCTTCCGAAGTCGTTCGAGACCCGCTTCGCCCGGCGCGATCGTCCCGCTCGCTCGCGACCGGGTACTCGCAGGAAGCCGACGCCGCGCGGTCTGGCGCGTCTGCCCGGCCGGTCGGCGTGGGCACCCTCAGGCGTCGTCGCGCCAGGCATGCGCCGCCGGTGCCCTCACGTCGGGAGGCGCTTTCGGGAGAGCTGCGTCGCGGTCTTCGCCGGAAGCAGCGATTCGTTGACGTGACCCGTTCGATGGAACGAGGCAGCGCCCTGTCGGGAGGGAGTCTCCCGCAGGACGCTGCCTCGTTCCACCCCAGGCCGGGAGCGATCCTACGCTGTGACGGGTTCGGCGTGCTCGATCCGGGTGCCCAGCACCTCGAGGAACCTGGCGAGCCAGGCGGGGTGAGCCGGCCAGGCGGGCGAGGTCACGAGCTTGCCGTCGACGAAGGCCTGGTCCAGCGGCACCTCCACCCACTCCCCGCCAGCCGCCTTGACGTCCGGCCCACAGGCCGGGTAGCCGGTGAGCCGCTTCCCGCGCACCACGTCCGCAGCCGCCAGCACCTGGACCCCGTGGCAGACCGCGGCGATCGGCTTGTTCTCGCGGGCGAAATGACGGACGATCTCGACGACCTTCGGGTTGAGGCGAATGTACTCGGGAGCCCGACCGCCGGGGATGACCAGCGCATCGTAATCCTCGGCACGGATCTCGTCGAAGGTGGCGTTCAACGTGAAGTTGTGGCCGCGCTTCTCGCTGTAGGTCTGATCGCCCTCGAAGTCGTGGATCGCCGTCCGGACCGTCTGCCCCTGCTTCTTCCCCGGGCAGACCGCGTGTACCGTGTAGCCGACCATCTGGAGTGCCTGGAACGGCACCATGACCTCGTAGTCCTCCACGAAGTCGCCCACCAGCATGAGGATCTTGCGTGCCATCTCTTCCTCCTTTCGTGGTTGGACGGCTGGCGAGATGGGGAACCGGTACGCTCCTCCGGCTCAGGGGTGGCCTCCATGAAAACGGTACCCGGGTCCCCGTGGAAGGGTCCCGGGCAGCGGAGCGGCTCGCTGAGAGCGGCCTCACCGGTGTCGATGGCCGCGTGGGCGCGTCCCGCTCCACGGGCCGAGTGGGCCGCGCCCGCCGGCGACGCCAACGGAGCGGGCCCCTCAGGCGTCTGATACTTGATTCCTTGATGCGGCCCGCGCGAGCGGCCTGGTATTCCCGAACGGCCGGCGCCAGCGTGTCCTCGGGCCGCGCATTCGACACCGCACGCAGCATGGACCCGATGGAGGGATCGACGTGATGAAGAAGGGATTCTCGTTGACCGGCGGCGCCCTGATCGGACTGGCACTGCTGACGGTGGGCGTCACGCAGGCGCCGCGCGCGGCGACCCGGGAGCCGGCCGCGAGGCTTTCGGATGTGACCCGGACGGAGGCGCAGCCTGCGGACGCGTTCGGATCGGCCCCCATCCGGCTGGTGACCGCACACCACGGGAACACGGCGCGTTACCGGGTGCGCGAGCAGCTCGCGCGGCTCGATTTCCCGAACGACGCGGTGGGCGAGACCACCAGCATCACCGGCACTCTCGTGCTGGATGACCGGGGAGCCGTGGTCCGGCAGGAATCCCGCTTCGAGGTGGATCTGAGCACGCTGAAGAGCGACAGCGACCGGCGGGACAACTACATCCGTCGGCGGACGCTCCAGACCGACACCTACCCGAAGGCGGTGTTCGTGCCGACGGCGCTCCGCGGCGCGCCCAACCCGCTGCCCACGTCGGGCGAGTTCACGTTCAAGCTCGAAGGCGAGCTGACGATCCGGGACGTGACGCGGCCGGTGACGTGGGACGTCACCGCGCGGGCGAGCCAGGGCGGCTACACCGGCACCGCGGTGACCGAGTTCACCTTCGGGACATTCAACCTCGAGATCCCGCGGGTCGCCTCCGTCCTGAGCATCCGCGACAACATCCGGCTGGAGTACGACTTCCATCTGGTTCCGCAGAAGTGAGCGAAGGGGGTCTGTTGGGGCGGCCGCGCGGCGCCGGACCCTGCCCGGCCGCCCCGGCCGGCCCCTTGCCTCTTGCTCACCGCATCGTGTGTTACTAGCTTGGTTACACATCGACGGCCGGAAGGGAGGCCGGGACGGCGGTGGGACGAGCCGCCGGATCCAACTGCAAAGGAGGTCGCCGTACGGCGGCCGAGACAGGAGGGATGAGATGGGCACGATCGTCGAGTCGGCACAGCGGGAGGCCGGAGCTGGCGCGGCGCCGGGGGCGCTTTCGCGTGTGGCCGCGGCGGCCGCCCCCATCACGCACGCGGCGCTGCGTATCGGGGCGGGGCTGCTGTTCATGCAGCACGGCGTGCAGAAGCTCTTCGGCTGGTTGGGCGGATTCGGCGGACAGCCGGGGAACACGGCGGAGCTGTTCTCGCTCTTCGGGTTGGCCGGCGTGCTGGAGACCTTCGGCGGGCTCCTGATCGTGCTGGGCCTCTTCACGCGGCCGGTCGCGCTGGTGCTGGTGGTCGAGATGGTGGTGGCGCACTTCATGGTGCACCAGCCGCGGGGTGGATTCCCGATCCAGAACGGCGGCGAGCTCGCGCTGCTCTACGCGCTGGTCTTCGCGAGCCTGTTCAGCAGCGGGGCTGGCAAGGCAAGCCTTGACGGGCGACTTGCCGCTCGACGCGCACGCTGAGGCGAAGCGAGCGGAACGCGGCCGGTCAGCTGACCGGCCGCGCTTTTTTCCGCCATCCCCTCGCCCCGAGGCGGCCGGGCGGGCTCAGGCGCCCGACGGCGGAGCGGGCCGGCTGGCCCGGCGCCCTTCGCCCGGACCGAGGATGGCGCGCGCAGCCCGCTTGAGGAGCGCGGCTGGTGGCGTTCGCGGACCAGGCCGAGTTCCTGGGGCGGGTGCTGCTGGGGCGGGGGCGGCGCTGACGCTGCTGGTAGGGGTGGCGATGCTGCCGCTCATGGGCTGGCGCTTCCCGTTCTGGGGGATCTGGGGGGCTGGTGGGGATGGTGCTGGCGGCGGGGGTTCGCGCGGAACCTGTTGCGGAAGGCGGGGCTGGATGTGGTGGCGCTGGTGGCGACGGCGGATGCGGAGGATCCGCGGCTGGAGGGGGCGCGCCGGCGGCTGGTGGTGCTGAACGTGGTCCACATCGGGATCCTCGTGTAGGCGATGGTCTTCAAGCCGACGTTCTGACGTGGCGGGAGGCCGCCGCTGTCGGGGCCTGGCTGGAGCGCGAGGTCCCGGCGCTGGTCGTGGGAGCGGCGGTCGAGGCGCGAGGATGGCCTCCGCCGCGGGGCTCGAGGGCGGCGGAGGCCCCTCCACTCGGTGGCGAGCAAGGATCGCGTCGTCCGGCGGTGGGCGGTTGACACCGGGGCGTGGGGCGTTAGTAATGAATCACGACCTTCGAGTCTCTGGCATACCGATGTGCGTGGGCTCCGGGGCAGCGGCCCGTGCCGGGGTGAGGGTTCGGGCGCCTGTCGTGCCCCGGGAGGCGTGAGCTCCCGCCGTCAGGAGCTCCGGTTCGGCGGCGTTCTCGCGGGCCCATTCGTTCGCCCTGTCTTCCAGCTCGTTCCTTCCACTCTCGCAGAGGTGGCGAGGAGAGTTTCGCGTGTTCCTGATTCCTGATCGATCGTCCCCTGTTTCGTTTCCCTGACACGAGAAGAGGCCCGAGATGAGATCCGGAAATCTGGGTGCGTTCCTGGGCGAAGTCATTGGCACGTTCACGCTGATCCTGCTGGGGGACGGGGTGGTGGCGAATGTGGGGCTGGCGCCGCGGCTGGCGGCCGGGGCGTACGACTGGAACACGATCACCCTCGGGTGGGCGTTCGCGGTGATCGTGGCGGTGTACGTTTCGGGCGGAGTTTCGGGCGCTCACCTCAACCCGGCGGTCACGATCGCGCTGGCGGTCAAGCGCGGTTTCCCGTGGGCGAAGGTGCCCGTCTACATCGCGGGCCAGCTGGTCGGGGCGTTCCTGGGCGCGGTGGGTGTGTACCTGGTGTATCGTGAGGGGCTGGTGGCGGCGGGGATGCCGAACGTGTGGTCGACGGGCCCGGGCTCGGTGTTCGGGGAGGCGTTCTGGGGCGGCGCGGGCGGGGCGGCGCAGGGCACCTACACGCTGATGAACGCCAGCGTCGCGGAGATCTTCGGCACGATGGTGCTGATGCTGGGGGTGCTGGCCGCGGGAGACCAGCGCAACCTGGGGTTGAAGCTGAACCTCGGGCCGTTCCTGGTGGGCGGCGCGGTGCTTGCGGTCGGGCTGAGCCTGGGCGGCCCCAGCGGGTACGCGATCAACCCGGCCCGCGATCTCGGCCCGCGCGTCCTGGGCGCGCTGGTGGGGACCGAGGGGCTGTTCGAGGGTTCCTACTGGATCGTGGCGCCGGTGCTCATGCCGATCATCGGCGGCATCATCGGTGTACTGGTCTACGATGCGTTCGTGACCCGTTTCCTGCCGGCGCCGGCTGCGGCTGTGGCGGCGGGCGAGGGTTCCGCCGAGGTGATGGCCGGGAGCGGGGAGCGGGAGGCCGGCGCCTGACGGTGCAGGGCGAGAAGGTGGGTTGAGCGATGGTCGACAAGCTGCGGCTGAGTGAAGAGGAGTGGCGGAAGCGGCTGACGCCGGAGCAGTACCACGTGCTGCGGGAGCACGGGACGGAGCCGCCGTGGCAGGGTTGCTTCGTCGGGACGAAGGAGCCGGGCACGTACGTCTGCGCGGCGTGCGGGAACCCGCTGTTCCGGTCGGGGGAGAAGTTCGAGTCGGGCACGGGGTGGCCGTCGTTCACGCGTCCGATCTCGGAGGACGCGCTGATCGAAGTGGAGGATCGGTCCTTCGGCATGATCCGCACGGAGGTGCGGTGCGCGCGGTGTGACAGTCACCTGGGCCACGTCTTCCCGGACGGTCCGCCGCCGACGGGGCTGCGGTACTGCATCAACTCCGTGGCGATGAAGCACGTGCCGGAGGGGCAGCCGATCGAGCTGGTCACGGAGTGAGGGAGTGACCCGCCGGGGAGGGCGCCCGGCGGGTTGCCTTCGGTCGTTAGTGTTACTATCCTGGTTACAGATCCGGCGGGCTGGGGGAGTCGATGGCGATCAGTAGTCGGTTTGCGGTGGCGGTGCACGTTCTGGTGTTGCTGGAGCGGGGCGGGGGGGAGCCGGTGCCATCGGAGCGGATTGCGGCGAGCGTGGGGACGAACCCGGCGGTGATTCGCCGGATTTTGTGTATGCTGTCGCGGGCGGGGCTAACGAGGTCGCGTCTGGGGACGGGCGGAGGGGCGATGCTGGCGCGGGCTGCGAGGGAGGTGACGTTGCTGGACGTGTACCGGGCGGTGGAGGACGGGGAGCTTTTCGTGTTGCATGCGGGGGATGAACGATGCCCGGTGGGCCGGCACATCGAGGGGGTGCTGGAGGAGGCGGTAGGGGCGGCGCGTCGGGCGATGGAGGAGGCGCTGGCGAAGCGGACGCTGGCCGATGTGTGCAGCCGGGTGCGGGCCCGGTGCGGGGAGCGGGGGGTCGCGGTGCCCGGGGAGGTCTGAAGGGTGCCCGGTGTGGACGGAGATCGAACGGGAGGCAGAATGGCGGCTTTGTTCGATACACTGCGGATCCGGGATGTGACGTTCCGGAACCGGATCGGGGTTTCGCCGATGTGCCAGTACTCGGCGGAGGATGGATGCGCCAACGACTGGCACCTGGTGCATCTGGGCGGGTTTGCGACGGGTGGGGCGGGGCTGGTGATGGCGGAGGCGACGGCGGTGCTGCCGGAAGGACGGATCACGCCGCAGGATCTGGGGCTGTGGGATGACGCGCATGTGGCCCCTCTGCGGCGGGTGACGGATTTCATTCATTCGCAGGGTGCGGTGGCGGGGATCCAGCTGGGTCACGCGGGTCGGAAGGCGAGCACGTGGCGGCCGTGGGCCGGGAAGGGTCCGGTTCCGGTGGAGCAGGGGGGTTGGGAGGTATGGGGTCCGAGCCCGGAGCCGTTCGGGGAGGGGTATCCGCGGCCCCGGGAGCTGACGGAGGAGGGGATCCGTCGGGTGGTGGACGGGTTCCGGGCGGCGGCGGGGCGGGCGCTGGAGGCGGGTTTCCGGGTGGTGGAGGTGCACGCGGCGCACGGTTATCTGCTGCATCAGTTCCTCTCGCCGCTGTCGAACCGGCGGACGGATCGTTACGGCGGCTCGTTCGAGAACCGGGTGCGGCTGGTGCTCGAGGTGGTGAAGGCGGTGCGGGAGGTGTGGCCGGAGCATCTTCCGCTGTTCGTGCGGATCTCGGCGACGGACTGGGTGGACGGGGGGTGGAACGTGGACGAGTCGGTGGAGCTCGCGCGGTTGCTCCGGGAGAACGGTGTGGACCTTGTGGACTGCTCGTCGGGCGGCCTGGTCCCGAACGCGGTGGTGCCGGAGGGGCCGGGTTACCAGGTGCCGTTTGCCGAGCGGATCCGTCGGGAGGCGGGGGTGCGGACGGCGGCGGTGGGGTTGATCACGGAGCCGGAGCAGGCGGACCGGATCGTGGCGGAGGGTCGGGCGGACATGGTCCTGCTCGCGCGGGAGCTGCTCCGCCAGCCGCGGTGGCCGTTGCTGGCGGCGCATCGGCTGGGTGTGGAGGTGGACTACTGGCCGCCGCAGTACCGCCGGGCGCAGCCGCGGTGATCGCCGGCTGACGGGGCGGTTGGGGGCGGGGCCGTCGTCCCGCTCCCCTGGTTCGCTTTCTGCAGGCGCTGGTCGCGGTGCACGTGAATTTTCGTGCATGGCCAGGGGCGCGGCAGCAGGAGGCGGACTATGGAGGAATCGTTGTGGCGGCGGTCGCTAGCGGAGTTCATAGGGACGTTCACGCTGATCTTCGTCGGCGTGCTCTCGATCACCGGGGCGGAGCTGGCGGGTGAGCCGGCGGCTGCCCTGGTCACGGTGGCGTTCGCGCACGGGCTGGCGATCGCGGTGATGGTCGCGGCGCTGGGGGCGGTGTCGGGCGGGCACTTCAACCCGGCGATCACGATGGGGTTCTTGGTGACGGGGCGGATGGGGCTGGGGACGGGGCTGGTGTACTGGCTGGCGCAGCTCGCGGGCGCGGTGGTGGCGGCGCTGATCCTGGTGGGGGTTGCGGGCGTGGACGCGGTGGCGAACGGGACGCCGGGTCTGGCGGACCCGGTGCCGGTGTGGGTGGGGGTCGTCCTCGAGATGATCGCCACGTTCTTCCTGGTGCTCGTCGTGTTCGGCACCGCGGTGGACCGGCGGGCGCCGAAGTCGGTTTTCCCGTTCGCGATCGGCCTGACGATCGCGCTGGACATCATGGCGATCGGGCCGCTGACGGGCGGGGCGGTCAATCCAGCGCGGGCGTTCGGGCCGGCGCTGGCCGCGGGCGCGTGGGGCGACCAGCTGGTATATTGGATCGGGCCGTTGATCGGCGGTGCGGTCGCGGGGCTGGTGATGCACTTCGCGCTGATGGAGCGCGCGCCGACGGCGGCGGTCGCGGAGCGGGGCGGGCCGGCGCCGGAAGAGGCGCGCCGGGTGGAGCGGGGCGCGGAGGAGCGCAGGGAAGAGCGTGAGCCGCCGCGGGAGGCGGCTGATTAGGCGAACGGACAGGCACAGGCGATGATGGAATCGCTACCCACACGCAGGCTCGGAAAGGACGGCCCCGAGATCACGCGCGTCGGTTTCGGCGCGTGGGCGATCGGCGGGGGCGGCTGGGCGTTCGGCTGGGGTCCTCAGGACGATGCTGCGGCGATCGCCGCGATGAAGCGGGCGGTGGAGCTGGGCATCAACTGGATCGACACCGCGGCCGTCTACGGTCTGGGTCACTCGGAGGAGCTGATCGGGAGGCTGCTGCGGGAGCTTCCGGCGGACGAGCGGCCCTACGTCTTCACGAAGTGCGGGCTGATCTGGAACGAAGCGGACCCGATGACCCCGGCGCGCCGGGTGCTGGAGCCGGCGTCGATCCGGCGGGAGTGCGAGGCCTCGCTGCGCCGGCTGGGGGTGGAACGGATCGATCTCTACCAGTTTCACTGGCCGGACGAGAGCGGCGTCCCGGTCGAGGATTCGTGGGGGGAGATGGTGCGGCTGGTGGAGGAGGGGAAGGTGCGGTGGCTGGGCGTGTCGAACTTCGACGTGTCGCTGCTGGAGCGGTGCGAGGCGATCCGGCACGTCGACTCGGTGCAGCCGCCGTTCTCGCTGGTGCGTCGGGGTGCGGCGGAGCAGGTGATCCCGTGGGCCGCGGCGCACGGGACGGGTGTGATCGTCTACAGCCCGATGGAGTCGGGTCTGCTGACGGAGCGGTGGACCGCGGATCGGGTGGAGCGGCTCCCGGCAGACGACTGGCGACGGCGCTCGCCGCGCTTCCAGCCGCCGGAGGTGGAGCGGAACCTGGCGCTGCGGGACGCGCTCCGGCCGATCGCGGAGCGGCACGGGACCACGGTGGCGGCGGTGGCGGTGGCCTGGACGCTCGCTTGGCCGGGCGTGACGGGCGCGATCGTCGGCGCGCGTTCGCCCGAGCAGGTGGACGGCTGGATCCGCGCGGCGACGCTCGAGCTGACGGGGGAGGATCTGGACGAGATCGCCCGGGCGATCGAGCGGACCGGGGCCGGAGCCGGGCCGACGCGCCCGTGACGGCCCCCGCTGTTCCTGGCCAGCGTGCGGCGCCGCGGGCTCAGCCCGCGGCGCCGCTCTGCATCCGGGCCACCTCTTTCCGCACCACCGGCGCGACCTCGGTGCCGAGGAGTTCGATGGCGCGCATCACCTTGTCGTGCGGCATCGGCCCGACGGTGAGCTGGAGGAGGAAGCGCTGGTGCCGGAAGAGCGAGTACTGGAACAGGATCTTGTCGATGATCTCCTGGGGGCTGCCCACGAAGAGCGCGCCGCGGAGCGTGCACTCGAAGTCGAACTGCTGGCGGGTGTAGGGAGGCCAGCCGCGCTCCTGGCCGATGCGGTTCATGGTGCGGGCGAAGGACGGGAAGGCGTCTTCCGCGGCCTGACGCGCGTCGTCGGCGATAAAGCCGTGCGAGTTGATGGCGACCGGCAGTTTGTCCGGGTCGTGGCCGGCCCGGGCGGCCGCCTCGCGGTAGAGGTCGACCAGCGGCTTGAAGCGCTCGGGCGCGCCACCGATGATCGCCAGCGCCATGGGCAGGCCGAGGACCGCGGCCCGGACCACGGAATGGGGCGTGCCGCCGACGGCGATCCAGATGGGGAGCGGTTGCTGGACCGGGCGCGGGTAGACCGCCTGGTCGCGGAGCGGCGGCCGGTGCTTCCCCGACCAGGTCACGCGCTCGTTGTCGCGCAGCGCGAGCAGGAGGTCGAGCTTCTCGGCGAAGAGCTCGTCGTAATCCGAGAGGTCGTAGCCGAACAGCGGGAACGACTCCGTGAACGAGCCTCGCCCGGCCATGATCTCCGCCCGCCCGCCGGAGATGAGGTCGATCGTGGCGAAATCCTGGAAGACGCGGACCGGGTCGTCCGAGCTGAGCACGGTGACGGCGCTGGTCAGCCGGATACGCCGGGTCCGGGCGGCCGCGGCCGCGAGCACGACGGCGGGCGAGGAGACGACGTAGTCGGGCCGGTGGTGCTCGCCGACGCCGAAGACGTCCAGGCCGACCTGGTCGGCCAGCTCGATCTCCTCGAGCAGGTGACGCAGCCGCTCCTGGGCGCCGAGCTGGCGTCCCGTCGCCGGGTCGAACGGCGTCTCGGCGAAGGAGTAGATCCCGATCTCCATCAGGCGTCCGGAACGTTCCGCTTCAACTCGTCGATCCAGACGACCGCCTCCGAGTCGCTGGGGGCCCTCCAGTCGCCGCGCGGGGAGAGCGAGCCGCCCGAGCCCACCTTGGGACCGTTCGGGAGCGCGGAGCGCTTGAACTGGCTGGTCTTGAAGAAGCGGTGAAGGAAGACCTCGAGCCACTTCTTGATCTCGGCGAGCGTGTAGGCGCGCCGCCGCTCGGGCGGGATCAGCTCCGGCCAGGGGCCGCGGTCCCGGTCGCCCCAGGCGTGGTGGGCCAGGTACGCCACCTTGCTGGGTCGGAAGCCGAAGCGCGTGATGTAGTAGAGGTTGAAGTCCTGCAGCTCGAACGGCCCGACCACGGCCTCGGTGCTCTGGATCCCCTTCCCTCCGTCTCCAGCCGGGACCAGCTCGGGCGAGATCTCGGTGTCGAGGATGGAGAGCAGGGTGTCGTTCGTCTCCTGACTGAACTGCCCTGAGCCGACGACCCAGCGGATCAGGAACTGGATCAGCGTCTTGGGGACGGAGGCGTTGACGTTGTAGTGCGACATCTGGTCGCCGACGCCGTAGGTGGTCCAGCCGAGCGCCAGCTCGCTGAGGTCGCCGGTGCCCAGGACGATGGCGTCGTGCAGGTTGGCGAGGCGGAAGAGGTGGGAGGTGCGCTCGCCGGCCTGCACGTTCTCGAAGGTGACGTCGTAGACCTGCTCCCCGCGGGCGTAGGGGTGGCCGATGTCGCGGAGCATTTGCATCGCCGCGGGGCGGATGTCGATCTCGTTCGCGGTGACGCCGAGCGCCTTCATGAGGCGGTGGGCGTTGGCGCGAGTCCGTTCGCTGGTGGCGAAGCCGGGGAGTGTGTAGGCCAGGATGTTGGTGCGCGGCAGCCCGAGCCGGTCCATGGCGCGGGCGGCCACGATGAGCGCCTGGGTGGAGTCGAGCCCGCCGGAGACGCCGATGACCACCTTCTTGATCCCGGTGCTGGTGAGCCGCTGGACGAGGCCGTGGACCTGGATGTTGTAGGCCTCGTAGCAGCGCTCGTCGAGGTCGCGAGGGTCGCTGGGCACGTAGGGGAAGCGCTCGACGGTCCGGAGCAGCTCGATCGGGCGATCGGGGAGCCGGAGCTCGAAGGGGATGCGGCGGAGCTGTCGAACGCGGTCGACGTAGTCGCCCACGGCGTCCTGGAAGCTGGTCATGCGGGAGCGTTCCTGGACGAGCCGCTCGAGGTCGATGTCGGCGGTGATGACCTGCTCGGTCGCGGCGAAGCGCTCGGACTCGGCGAGGAGCTCGTTGTTCTCGCAGATGAGGGCGTGGCCGTCCCAGGCCAGGTCCGTGGTGGACTCGCCCGAACCTGCGGCGGAGTAGAGGTAGGCGGCGATGCAGCGGGCCGACTGGGACGCCGCGAGGCGGCGGCGGTACTCGGCCTTGCCGATGACGATGTTGCTGGCCGAGAGGTTGGCCAGGATCGTGGCGCCTGCCATGGCAGCCCAGGTGCTGGGCGGGATCGGGACCCAGACGTCCTCGCAAACCTCGACGAAGAGGGAGAAGCCTTCGACGTTGACGGCGTCGAAGATCAGGTCATTACCGAAGGGGACGGTCTGGCCGAGGAAGCGGACCTCGCGGGCGATGGCGAAGCGTCCCGGGGTGAACTGCCGCCGTTCGTAGAACTCGCGGTAGTTGGGGAGGTAGGTCTTGGGGATGATGCCGAGGACGCGGCCGCGGTAGACGACGACGGCGCAGTTGAAGAGCTGGCCATCGAAGCGGAGCGGCACGCCGACGAGGAGGATGGGCTGGAGGCCGCGGCTCTCCTCGACGAGGCGGGCGAGCGCCTGCAGGACGGCGTCGAGGAGGGCATCCTGCTGGAAGAGGTCCTCGTTGGTGTAGGCGGAGATGCCGAGCTCGGGGAAGAGCGCGACGACGGCGCCGAGGTCCGACGCCTTCCGGGCGAGTCCCAGGGTGCGCTCCACGTTGTGTGCGGGGTCGGCCACGCGGACGAACGGGACACAGACGGCGACGCGAACGAAGCCGTGCGAGTACAGCGAGTGGAAAGGTCGGTCCATGGGCGCGCGTCCGATCGATGCCGGTGACTGCTTGAAACTCGGAAGGTTCGGTCGTTCTGGCAATAGCGGTTGGTGGTGGGCTGTGGGGTGCGAGACCGGGCGGGCCGTCGAAGCCCGGCGCGTGGCGTGGCACGGGGGTCGCGGGGTGGGTTGGGGGAGATGCGGATCGTGTGACGGCAAGCTGGGAGAGAACAGCGAGGGTCGGAGGATGGACCTTCCGGGCGTACTGCTCTGGGGATTCGCGGCCACGACGATCCTGACGACCATTCTGCGTGGCAGCCAGGCGTTCGGCCTGACGCGGCTCGATCTCCCGCTCATGCTGGGGCTGGTGTTCACGCCGAACCGGGACCACGCCAAGGCGTACGGGTTTTTCGTGCATCTGCTGAACGGCTGGGTCTTCGCATTCATCTACGCGGCGGCGTTCGAGGACATCGGGCGCGCGACCTGGTGGCTCGGCGCGGCGATCGGGGCGGTGCACGCGCTCTTCGTCCTGACCGTGGGGCTTCCGGCGCTGCCCGGTATCCATCCGCGGATGGCCACGGATGCGCGAGGCCCGGAGCCGACCCGGGAGCTCGAGCCGCCGGGGTTCATGGCGGTGAACTACGGCCGGCGGACGGCGGTGGCGACGCTGGTCGCGCACCTCGTCTTCGGGATGATCCTGGGGACGTTCTATCGGCCGTGAGCGCGCAGAGCGGGGGCGGGGCTGGCCAGCCATGACTCACCGGTCGCGCTCCGCCAGGGTCAGCGCGGCGTTGATCAGCCCGACGTGGCTGAACGCCTGGGGGAAGTTGCCGCGCTGTTCGCCGGTCTCGGGGTCGATCTCCTCGGCGAGCAGTCCGAGGTCGTTGCGCCGGCGGAGCATGCGCTGGAAGAGCTGGTGGGCCTGGTCGAGGCGTCCGAGGTGGGCGAGCGCCTCGATGAGCCAGAAGGAGCAGATCACGAACGCGCCTTCGCCGCCGGGCAGGCCGTCGGGGCCGAGATAGCGGTAGACGAGCTCGTCGCGGGCGAGGTGGCGCTGAATGGCGTCGACGGTTCCGGCCACGCGCGGGTCGTCGGGGCCGAGGAAGTCGACGAGCGGGATCACGAGCAGCGAGGCGTCGAGCTCACGGCCGGGGGTGCGCGTGAAGGCCCCGAGCTCGGGGTTGTACCCGTGCTCGAGCACCCAGGCGCGGATCGCGTCCCGCGTGCGGGCCAGGGCGTCGATCCGGAGGCGGAGGGGGGTGGTGCGAGCCAGCTCGATCATTCGTTCGAGGCCGACCCAGGCCATGATCTTGGAGTGGACGTGGTGGGCGCGGCCGGAGCGGACCTCCCAGATCCCGTCGTCGGGCTCGTGCCAGTGCTCGAGGATGACGCGGGCGATCCCGCGCAGCAGCCGGCGGGCGTCGCGGTCGAAGACGCCGCCGGCTCTCCGGTGCAGCGCCAGCGCGTCGATCACTTCGCCGTAGATGTCGAGCTGGAACTGCCCCGCCGCCGCGTTCCCCACGCGCACCGGGGCGGAGCCGCGGTAGCCTTCCAGGTGTCCAACGATCCGCTCGGGGATGCTCGCGCCGCCGTAGAGCGTGTAGAGCGCCTGCAGTCGGGGGTGGGTGACGCGTGTGGCGTAGAGGAGCCACGCGGCGAAGGCCTGGGCCTCGGCGTTGTAGCCGAGGCGGAGCAGGGCGCGGATCGTGAACGCGGCGTCGCGCAACCAGCAGTAGCGGTAGTCCCAGTTGCGGGGCCCGCCTATCGCCTCGGGGAGCGAGGTCGTGGGCGCGGCGATGATGGCGCCCGAGGGCGCGTAGGTGAGGAGCTTGAGGGCGAGCGCGCTGCGGAGGACGGCTTCGCGGTAAGGCCCGTCGTAGCGGCAGATGGAGGACCAGTTTCGCCAGAACTCCTCGGTGAGGCGCTGGATCGTGTCGAGGTCGTCGAGGACGGGGAGGTCGGCGGGCGCCTCGGGGGAGTGGGCGAGGGCGAGGTCGAAGCGGTCGCCGGAGCGGAGCTCGACGGTGGCCGTCAGGGTGCCGTTCGAGACGTGGAGCGGTGCGCTGCTGGCCACGTGGAGCGCCTCGCTTCCCCACTCGAGCGCGTAGCGCGCATCGCGGAGTGGGCGTACGGCGGGTGTGACGCTGCCGAACCGCGGCCGGGCCCGGACCTCGATCCGGAGGGTGATACGGCCCTGGATGCCCTCGACGCGGCGGACGATCTCCCGGAACGGGACGGGGTAGCGCTGCTTCTCGGCCTCGGTGAGGGCGGGCATGAAGTCCGTGAGCCGGGCGACGCCGTCCGCGGTCGTGAACTCGGTCTCCAGGACGTTCGTGCCATCGAGGTAGCGCCGGCGAGTGGAGAACGGCCCGAAGGGCTGGACGGAGCAGAAGCCGCCGAGGTCGGCGTCGAGGATCCGGGCGAAGACGGGGTCGCTGTCGAAGCGGGGGAGGCACCACCAGTCGATGGACCCGCTCCGGGAGACGAGCGCGATGCTCCGCCCGTCGCCGATCACGCCGTAGTCGCCGATCGGGGGGTAGCGGGGTTGCGGCGGCGGGTCGTCCCGGGTCGAGCGAGGCGGGAGCATGGCCGCTGGCGTGCCGGGCTACGCACCCCCTGGCCTCAGCGCGTGGCCGACGCCTTCCAGACGATGGCGCCGCCGATGAGGATACCGACGCCGATACCCGCCGCGGCCGCGAGGGGTGAGAGGGCGGGCTCGACCAGCGGGCGCGGCGCGAGCCGGAGGAGCTGGCGTTCGGGGAATGCCCGGTCCGCCGCCTGGCCGTGCAGCGCGAGCTGGACGACCTCGGCCAGGTGCAGCGCCCGGCGGTGGGTCGCCTGGGCGATCTGCTCGCGGCAACTGAATCCGTCGGTGATGATGAGGGTGTCGGGGTCGGCGCTCCGCACCGCGGGGAGCAGCACCCGCTCGCCGCACCGGATCGAGAGGTCGTACTTCTCTTTCTCGAAGCCGAAGGACCCTGCCATCCCGCAGCAACCGGAATCCAGGATCTGGAAGTCGATCCCCAGGCGCTCGAGGACCTGACGCTCGCTGTCGAGCCGCATGATCGCCTTCTGGTGGCAGTGCCCGTGGACGAGCGCGCTGCGCCGCAGGGGCGGGAGGGGGTGGTCGGGCGCGTAGCAGGCCAGGAACTCGCCGAAGGTGAGCGCCTGCTGGCGGAGGCGGCGCGCGTCCTCGTCATCGGGGAGGAGGCCGGCCAGCTCGTCGCGGAAGACGGCGACGCAGCTCGGCTCGAGGCCGACGATCGGCGTGCCGGCTTCGATCTCCGGGCGGAGCGCGTCGAGGATCTGGCGGAGCAGGAGCTTCGCCTGGTCGAGCATCCCCCAGTCGTAGAGCGGGCGTCCGCAGCAGAGCCGCGCGTCCGGGACGATGACGCGGAAGCCGGCGTTCTCCATGACGTCGAGCGCGGCCGCGAGGGTCTCCGGATGGAAGTGGTTGTTGAAGGTGTCGGCCCAGAGGATGACGCGCGGGGCGCCGGCGTCCACGCGGGGGCCGCGCCGCCGGTACCACGCGGTGAAGGTGCGGGGTGCGAAGCGCGGGAAGCGTCGCTCGGGCGCCGTGCCGGAGAGCCACCGGGCGACGCCGCGCAGGCCCGGGGTCTGGGTGAAGAAGTTGGCGATCCCGGGCGCGAGGGCAGCCAGCCGCGCCCAGCGGTGGATGAGGCCGAAGGCGTAGGCGCTGCGGGGGCGGAGCCGTCCCTCGTAGTAGTGGGAGAGGAACTCGGCCTTGTAGGTGGCGACGTCGACGTTGACCGGGCACTCGGCCTTGCACCCTTTGCAGGCCAGGCAGAGGTCGAGGGACTCTTTGACGGCCTCGCTCTTCCAGCCGTCCGTGATCACCTCGCCCTGGAGCATCTCGAAGAGGAGGTGTGCCCGGCCGCGCGTGGTGTGCTTCTCCTCGCGGAGCACCATGTAGCTGGGGCACATGGTGCCGCCCTCGAGCTTGCGGCACTCGCCGACGCCGACGCAGCGGAGCGTGGCGCGGGCGAAGCTGCCCTGGTCGTCGGGGAAGCGGAAGTGGGTGGCGGGGGTGGCGGGGCGGTAGTCGGCGCCGAGACGGAGGTTCTCGTCGCGGGGCAGGGCGTTGATCAGCTTGCCGGGGTTCATCTGCCCTTCCGGGTCCCAGATGGCCTTGAACTCCCGGAACGCCTGCATGAGCTCCTCGCCGAACATGATCGGGAGGAGGTCGCCGCGCGACTGGCCGTCGCCGTGCTCGCCAGAGAGCGCGCCGGCGTACTTGCCGGTGACGAGCTCGGCGGCCTCGCGGGTGAAGGCGCGGTACTTCTCGATACCCGCCGCGGTCTCCAGGTCGAAGTCGATCCGGGTGTGAACGCACCCCTGGCCGAAGTGGCCGTAGAGCGAGCAGCGGTAGCCGTACCGGTCGAGGAGGCGACGGAAGTCGCGGAGGTAGTCGCCGAGGTGGTGGACGGGGACGGCGGCGTCCTCCCAGCCCTCCCAGGTCACGGGCTCTCCGGGGACGAAGGCGGTGGCGCCGAGCCCTGACTCGCGCATCACCCACAAGCTGCGCTGGGCGGTGGGGTCGTCGTAGAGCCGCATGCTCGGGGGATTCTGCCGTTTCCCGAGCGCGGCCATGGCGGCTCTGGCGCGGTCTGCGGCCTCTTTCCGGGTCTCGCCGCCGAACTCGACGAGGAGCCAGCCGTGGCCTTCGGGGAGGAGGGAGACGTCCCCGGGGCGGAGGCCTTTCTTCTCGAGGGCGTGGACGAGGATGTCGTCGAGGCCCTCGAGCGCGATGGGCCGGAACTCGCGGATCTCGGGGACGTGGTCGCCGGCGTCGTAGACGGAGGGGTAGCCGAGGACGAGCATCGCGCGGCCGGGTGGGTCGGGCACGAGGGAGACGGTGGCCTCGAGGATGGTGACGCAGGTCCCTTCGCTGCCGCAGAGCGCGCGGGCGACGTTGAAGCCGTTCTCGGGGAGGAGGCTTTCGAGGTTGTAGCCGGAGACGGAGCGGGCGAGCTTCGGGAAGCGCTCGCGGATCAGGTCGGCGTAGCGGTCCCGGAGCGAACGGAGCCGGGCGTAGATTTCGCCGCGGCGCCCGCCCTGGGCGATGATGCGGTCGAGCACGTCCTCGGGCGTGGGTCCGACGCGGAGGCGGAGGCCGTCGCAGGTGAGGACCTCCATCTCTTCGAGGCTGTCGGAGGTGCGGGGTCCGGGTCCGTAGAACTCGGCCAGCATGGAGTGGGGCCCGCAGGAGTTGTTGCCGAGCATGCCGCCGAAGGTGCAGCGGCTGTGGGTGGAGGGGTCGGGGCCGAAGGTGAGGCGGAAGCGGGCGGTGGCGCGGCGCAGGTCGTCGAGGATCGCGCCCGGTTCGACGCGGGCCCTGCGGCGGACGGGATCGATCTCCCGCACGGCGTTCATGTATTTCGAGAAGTCGATCACCACCGCGACGTTGCAGCACTGGCCGGCGAGGCTGGTGCCGGCGCCCCTGGGGAGGAGCGGCGCGCCGTGGCGGCGGGCGATCTGGACGGTACGGATGACGTCTTCCACGTGCCTGGGCACGACGACGCCGATCGGGGTCTGGCGGTAGTTGGAGGCGTCGGTGGCGTAGAGGGCGCGGTCGGCCGGGTGGAAGCGGACCTCTCCTTCGATGGCGGCGCGGAGTTCCGCCTCGAGCGCTCTGGGGTCGAGCTTCCGGGCGGGGAGGATCCGGGTCCGTAGCCGGGGCAGGGTCTGGATGCGGCCTTTCATGGTCCTACCTCACCTGCCAGCGTTCCGCGTCGCGGCGCTTGAGCTCGAGTCCCAGCCCCGGCCGGGTGAGGTCGGGGCGCAGGTGGCCGGCGCGGGGCGCCGGGACCCCCTCGAAGAGCAGCGCCTCGATGCGAACGTGGTCGTGGAAGTACTCGATGTGCCGGACCGGGCCGGCGGCGCAGCACGGGTGGAGGTGCAGGGCGGGGGCGGTGTGGGCGGAGAGCGGGACCGAGTACGCCTCGCACAGGGCGGCGGCCTGGAGGAAGCCGGTGATGCCGAGGCAGCGCGTGGCGTCCGCCTGGAGCACGTCCACGGCGCCGGCCTCCAGCATGCGGCGGAAGTAGAAGAGGTCGTAGCCGTACTCGCCGGCGGCGATGTCGATTCCGGCCGGCGCGCGGTCCCGCAGCAGGCGGAGGCCTTCGAGGTCGTCGGCTGGGACCGGTTCCTCGAACCAGCTCACGTCGGCATCGAGCAGGGCCTCGGCCAGCGCGAGCGCCTGCTTGCGCGAGTACGCCCCGTTGGCGTCGACGAAAAGCACGGCGTTCGGCCCGATCGCGTCGCGCGCGGCGTGCACCCGAGCCCGCTCGTCCGCGGGGCGCGCGCCGACCTTCATCTTCACGGCGGAGATTCCGTCGCGGACCCAGGCCGCGAGCTGGTCCTGCATCCGCTCGATGGAGTAGGAGGTGAAGCCGCCGCTGCCGTAGACCGGCACCTCGTCGCGCACGGCGCCGAGGAGCGAGACGAGCGGGAGCTCGAGGATGCGAGCCTTGAGGTCCCAGAGCGCGGTGTCCACGGCGGCGATCGCGGAGGCGACGAGACCCGGTCGCCCGAGATTGCGGGTGTGGTGCCGCATGGCGTGCCAGGCGGCGGGCACGTCCAGCGCGTCGCGTCCCCGGACGACCTCGGCGAGCGGGCCGGCCACGAGCTCGGCCGCCGCTGCGTGCGTGTAGCTGTAGCCGAGGCCGACGTGTGCGGCGGCGTGGGCCTCCACGACCACGATCGTCGTGGAGTTCCAGGCGAGCGTGCCATCGGCCTCGGGCGCGTCCGTCGGCACCGTGTACGCGGACATCTCGAGGCGTTCGATCGGCGCGGCCCCGCCCCGCCCGCTCACGGCGCCTCCTTCTCCCCTCCATCCGGGAGATAGCTCTCGATCGCGTCCCTGGCTGTCTGCTTGATCATGCGCCAGGAGCGCGGGTCGCCCCGCACCACCGAGAGAGCGTAGTTCTTCGCCTGCTCGAAGGTGATGTGCGGCGGGAGGGGCGGCACCTCGGGATCGGTGTGCGCATCGATGACGACCGGCCGGTCGGCCGCGAGGGCTGCCTCGAGTCCCGGGACGATCTCCTCCGGGCGCTCCATGAGCACCGAGGCGAGCCCGAGCTGCTCGGCGAACCGGGCGTAGGAGAAGGCCGGAACGTCCTGTGACGCCTCGAACTTGGGATCCCCGGCCAGGACGCGCTGCTCCCACGTCACCTGGTTGAGGTCCTGGTTGTTGAGCACGAGGACGACGAGCCGCGGGTCCTCCCACTCCTCCCAGTGCCGGGCGACGGTGATCAGCGCGTTCAGGCCGTTCATCTGCATGGAGCCGTCGCCCACGCAGGCGATGACGGGGCGATCCGGGTAGGCGAATTTGGCCGCGAGGGCGTAAGGCACCGCGGGGCCCATGGTGGCGAGATTGCCGGAGAGGGACGCCAGCATGCCCCACCGGATCTTGAGGTCCCGGGCCCACCAGTTGGTCGAGGAGCCCGAGTCGGCGGTCAGGATGCAGCGGTCCGGCAGGCGCGGGGAGAGCTCCCAGAAGATGCGCTGGGGGTTGATCGGCTGGGCCGTGTTCATGGCGCGGGCCTCGAGCACCTTCCACCACTCGGCGACGTTGCGTTCGATCTCTTCGCGCCAGGAGCGGTCGGTCTTGGGTTCGAGGAGCGGCAACAGCTCCCGGAGCGTTTCCCGGCTGTCGCCGCAGAGGTTGACCTCCATCGGGTAGCGGAGGCTGAGCATCCGGGGCCGGATGTCGATCTGCACGCCCCGCGCCTGTCCTTCTCTCGGCAGGAACTCCGAGTAGGGGAAGCTGCTCCCGACGACGAGGAGGGTGTCGCAGTTCTTCATGAGCTCCCAGCTCGGGCGGGTGCCGAGCAGGCCGATCGCGCCGGTGACGTAAGGGAGGTCGTCGGGCAGGACCGCCTTGCCGAGCAGCGCCTTGGCGACGCCCGCGCCCAGGACTTCGGCCGCCTGCGCCACCTCCGCGGAGGCGTGCAGGGCGCCGGCGCCGACCAGGATCGCGACCTTCTTCCCGGCGTTCAGCACTTCGGCGGCCCGCTCCAGGTCCTCGCGCCGGGGGACGATGCGGGGTGGGGAGTACCCGATCCCGGTCAGGGTGGTCCCGTGCACTCGCTCCGGGCGCTCGACGGCGTCCATCTGCTGGACGTCGGCGGGGAAGATGAGGCAGGTCACCACGCCCTCCGCGATGGCGATGCGGAGCGCGCGGTCCACGAGGTGGCGCGCCTGGGCGGGGGTCGAGCACATGTGGACGTACTCGCGGGCCACGTCCTTGAAGAGCGAGATGAGGTCCACCTCCTGCTGGTAGTCCGCGCCCATGGCGGTGGTCGCCGACTGGCCGATGATGGCGACCACGGGCTGATGGTCCATGGCGGCGTCGTAGAGCCCGTTCAGGAGGTGGATCGCCCCGGGTCCCGACGTGGCCATGCACACGCCGACCTCGCCGGTGAACTTGGCGTGGCCGCAGGCCAGGAACGCGGCCAGCTCCTCGTGCCCGGACTGGATGAAGCGGATCCTGTCCCTGGCACGATCCAGGGCGCCGAGGAAGCCATTGATCCCGTCACCGGGGTACCCGTAGATGCGGCGGACGCCCCAGGCGTGGAGGCGCCGGACCACGAAGTCGCTGACGGTCTGTCCCATGTGAGTCGCCCTCCTCTCCCCCCAACCCCGCCCGTCGCGGGGTCAGCGAGGCCGCTGATCTCGATCGGGCCGGTCGGAGCAGGTTCCATACCGGCCCGGGCACGGACTACGCCGACCGCCGGGCGCCCGGCTCCTCCGCGTGGCTGCTGCTGCCTGGCGCGGCCCACTCGACCACGGCCTTGATCTCGTCGGGTGGGTGCTCGCGGAGTGCGGTCGGGGCGTCGGCCGGGGCGTAGCGGTGGGTGATCAGGCGGTCGACGAGCCCGCTCCAGCGCCGGTGCGCCCGGAACAGGTCGTCGACCGCGAGCTGGAAATGGCCGCGGGCGGCGTTCACGCTCCCGATCAGCACCTGGTTGTCCAGGACCATGTCGCGGACCAGGTCGCAGGCGGGGAGCGGGGCGACGCAGTGGCCGCTGGGGATCCCGGTCAGGACGTAGACCCCGTTGAGGGCGAGGGCGTCGAGGAGGTTGAAGGCGAGGCGGGGCGCGCCCGACGCTTCGAACAGGAGGTCCATGGGGCCGAAGGCGGCGCGGACGCGGTCGGGCGGAGTGCGGCGGGCATCCACGTACGTCCCGCCGATCTCTCGCAGCCACCCGGCTCTCGGGGTGTCTTCATCGACGATGTCCAGCCCGTGGACCTCGGCGCTGCGGAGGGTGAGCACCATCGCGGCGAGCAGCCCGATGGGGCCGAGACCGGCCACGAGGCAGCGGCGGCCGCGGAGCCAGTCGGGGGTCGCGGCGGCGGCGGGGAGGCGGCTGAGCTGGATCCGGACGGCCTCGTCGATGGCCTTCTCGACCACTGAGAGCGGCTCGGCCAGGACGCCGATCGAGGCGATCTCGCGGGGGACGGGCACCGCGTATCGCTCGCTGTCCACGACGTATTCGGCCTGGAACCCGTCCAGCCCGCGGATCCCGCGCTCGAGGAATTCGCCGGTCAGGCACATGTCGGCGCGGTCCATCGTACAGGGGAGGCAGCGCCCGCACCCGCGCCGTACGGTGAGGACGGCCAGGTCCCCGGGGCGAAAGCGGCTCACGGACTCGCCGGTTTCGACCACCTCCCCCAGCATCTCGTGGCCGATCACCAGCTCGGCCTGGCCGGCCGGCGCCTCGGCCCACCCCCCACCCGCCTCCTCCCGGTCGGTGCCGCAGATCCCGACCTGCAGGACCCGGAGCTTGATTTCGTCCGGCGCAGAGATCGATGGCTCGGGCCGGTCGACGTGACGCACCGCCGCGGTGCCCGGCCGGATGGCGATCGCCTCCACGTGTGCGCCCCTCCACCAGAGTCAGACTTCGATCCGCCGCGAGATCTCACCGGATTCGGTTCGCACGACCTCGATCGCCAGCTGGCGACCGCTGAGCCAGAGGCGATCCAGCGCGATGCGGCGGATGCCACGGGGCAGGAACGGCTTGCCTTCCAGCACGTCGTGCGGCGACTCGAGGTCGAGCCCGAGCATCGCCGTGATCAGGAGGAAGATCGCCCCCGAAGCCCATGCCTGCGGCCGGCACGCCGCAGGGTAGAGGACCGGGAACGGCGCCTCGGAACGGCTATAGCCCGTGAAGAGCTCTGGCAACCGGTAATCGGGGAAATGGCCGAGCGCGTCGAGCTGCCCGGCGACCACGCGACGGGCTTCCTCCAGGAAGCCGTACCGCGCGAGCCCGAACGCGATCAGGCTGTTGTCGTGCGGCCAGACCGAGCCGTTGTGATAGGAGAGCGGGTTGTAACCCCCCTCCTCCGACCCCATCGTCCGCACCCCCCAGCCGGAGAACATCTCCGGACTGAGCAGCCGCTCCGCCACCAGGCGAGCCTTGTCCGGCTCGGCGATGCCGGTCCAGAGCAGATGGCCCGGGTTCGAGGTAAGGGAGTCGACCGGCCGCTTGTCCCGATCGAGCGCCTGCGCGTAGAAGCCCCGGTCCTCGAGCCAGAAGTCGCGGTTGAAGCGCTCCTTCAGCGCGGCGGCCGCCTCGCGGAGGCGAGCGGCTCGCTCGCCATCGCCCAGCGCCTCGAATACCCCCGCCATGCCGAGCCGGGCGGCGTAGGCGTACCCCTGCACCTCGCAGAGGGTGATCGGCGCGCGCGCGATGGAGCCGTCCCGGAACCGGACGGCGTCCCACGAGTCCTTCCAGCCCTGGTTCTCGAGTCCCACCTCGCCGGCGCGCAGGTACTCGATGTACCCGTCGCCGTCGCGATCGCCCCAGTGGGCCAGCCAGTCGAGCGCACGGCTGGCGACGTCCTGCAGCTCGCGGGCGAGCTCGAGGTCGCGGGTGCAGCGGACGTACGCCGCGAGCAGCATGAGGTAGAGGGGCGTGGCGTCGATGCTGCCGTAGTAGGGGAAGCCCGGGATCTCGCGCTGCGTGCCGGCCAGGATGCCGAAGCGGTGCTCGTGGAGGATCTTGCCGGGCTCCTCGCCGCGCTCCGGCTCGTGCTTCCTGCCCTGGAGGCGGCCGAGCGTGCGCAGCGCGGCGCGGGCGACGTTCGGGTCGAAGGACAGGACCTGGTACGCGGCAATGATGGAGTCCCGGCCGAAGAGGGCCAGGTACCAGGGGATTCCCGCTGCGATCACGTACTCGCCCTCCTCGGTCCGGGCGCTGAGGCGGAGGGCGACGTAGTCCCGCACGCTCTGCCGGTAGGCGCGGGAGAGCACGTAGGAGTCGGTCCGCAACACAGGGGTCCGCAAGGCCAGCCTGGCCCGGCGGCGGGCCGGGGACTCGTGAGGCTCGGGAACTGGCGCCGGGGCGGCGCTCGCCGCCGCTTTCGCCTGCCTGGGCGAGGTGGAGACCAGGAACTGGATGGTGAGGTTCCAGCGCTCGCGCGGCGCGAGGTCGAGCGAGAAGCGGCACCGTCCAGGCTCGGCCTCGGGTCGGGCGGAGAGCCGGATGAGCAGCTCGCGGCGGAGCCGGCCCCGCTCCCAGTGGAAGCGCTGGACGCGGCCGTCATCCTCGACCGTCGGCAGGGGCCGGCCCTCGAGCTGGATGGCCGGCCCGGCGACCTGGGGCTGGCGCTTGACGTCGAAGATGTGGGCGAAGTCGGCGCCGAAGTAGAGGTCGAGGGTGAACTGGACGCGGGTGTCGCCGTAGTTGGTCACCTCCAGCTCGTCCTGCATCCCGAGTCCGACGGAGCGTCGGCGGATGATCCCGAGCGTGTTGCCGGGGATGGAGGCGAGGTCCGGGTTCGTGACGAGGTACTCGGCGGCGCAGTGGGCGATGGAGCGGGCGGAGAGCGCGACGGGCGGTGCGCCGTCGAGGAAGAGGAGGTAGCGGGAGAGGAACCGTGTGTCCTCGACGTAGAGGCCGAGCGCGGCGCCCTCGGGGATGTCGCCGAGCTCGTTGGTGATCAGGAAGGTCGAATCCTCGTGGATCGTGACGCTCATAGGCCCCTGCGGGCCTGCCCCGGGGGAGGGGGGCCCGATCGTTGGGTCGGAGCGAGGCGGCGCGCACGGTCGGGAGGGGCAAGAACCGTGCTGCGGGTTCGGGCCGTGTAGTGGCGGCAGGCGCGGGGCGGGCTCGCGAGGCTGGCGAGGCTCAACGGCGGACCCGTTCGCCGAGCCGGTCGATCTCGCGTTTGAGCGCGTCGACGGTGCGCTGGAACTCCGTGTCGGTCCAGCGGCCTCCCTGGGCGATCCGGTCGGCGAGGCTGCGGGCGTCGCGGGCGACGGCGGCGGTGGTGCTGGCGACCTCTTCGCCGAGGTTCTGGAAGCCTTTCTCCATCTCGTCGGCGGCGAGGCGGAGCTCGTTGGCGGCCTCGGAGCTGGCGTTGCGGGCGCGGGCCTCCTGTGCGCGGAGGAGGTGGTGGCGGGCGAGGGCGTGGCGGGCGCGCGCGACTGCGCGGTCGATGTCGCGGGCGGAGACGGAGACGCCGCGGCGGATGTCCTCGGCGACGCGCTCCAGGTCGCGCGCGGAGGTGAGCAGCCCCTCCTGCACGTCGGCGGCGACGCCCTCCGCCTGCTTCCTCAGGTAGGATGCGATCTGCCGGAGCTCCTCTGCTGCGGCCTCGTAGTCGCGACGGAGGAGGCTCTCCCGGGCCCTCTGCTGGCGCGTGTCCAGCTCGGCGACCTCGTCGACGGCCGGGGCGGGAGCAGGGGTCGCGGCCGGGGGCGCGGGTTGCTCGGCTGCCTCGGGCGGGGGCTCCTCCTGGCGCTTGCATGCCGATGCGGCGACCAAGAGTGCCAGGGCTGCGGCGGACCAGCACGACCGGCGGATTCGCGTCATGGTTGCCTCCCTCGAGCGGCGGTGATCGAGGGAGTCGAATGTCATGAAACATGCCAGGCCGCTGCCTCGTAGTGGTGAAAAGCGGCTGTGGTGGAGGGGGCCATCCGTCGGGAGCGCCATCCACGAGATTGTATTGCTTTTCGCCTCGAAATTGTGCTAATCTCTTGAGCTAACGCCCCGTCCAGGGGGAACGGGCCTCTTGTCTGGCGCCGGTGGAAGGTCGCGCTGGCGCGAAAGGAGAGGGAGCAGCGTGGTGACATCTGCCGATCTTTCGCGTTTACGCATTTCGCGCGAGGTGAGCCGCGCGTCGCCGGCAGGGGGCAGGCGGCGGTTGGTGCTGTTCGGGGTGGGTGCGGCGGCGCTCGGCGTTCTGTTGACGGTGGTGGCGCTGGTGGCGGGGGACCGTGCGGTCGAGGTGCGGACCGCGACGGTGGCGCTGCGGGGTGGAGGTGGGAGGGGTGGGGGTGGGCTCACGGCCAACGGTTAC
>DATCLG010000185.1:0-2002 GCA_036564015.1 Longimicrobiales bacterium | reverse complement strand
CGTCGCCGCGCTCACGTTCACGCTCCTGCCGGGCCTGCTACGCGCGGGCCGCGGCGGACGCCGCGCCTGGGCGTGCTACGCGCGCCTCCCCTCCCGGCCCTCGTGGAATGTACGCCGGGGCCAGTGAGCGGACCAGGGAGCGACTTCGCGGACCAGGCTCCACTTTCCAGAGTTGACCCATAATGACATGGAAAGTCCGCGACGAGCACGACAGAGTGTGAGCGGCCCGGAAGCCGCATGCCACGCCGGAAAACCTCGCTCCTACGATTCCACCCCGACCCCGCGCCCGGGCATGGCTGCCTGGGACAGACAGCCCCGGACTATGTAGCAACTTTGGATTCTGGTGCCTGGTCCGCAGGATCGATCGGCCGCCGGATCGCTTCCTCGCCCGCCGAATCGCTTCCGGCCCGCGGCTTGCAACGCCTGAACGCCGAGGCGCCACCCCGGCTGGGCCGGAGGGCGGCGTCCGGGCAGCCATTGTGCAGAGGAGGCTTCCAATGAACACCTACCTCCATCGCCTCGCCCCGGTTTCGGCGCTCGGGCTGGCCTCGTTCCTGGCCGCCGCCTGCGCCCCGCGGGAGCGCGTGGAGCAACCCGTGACCGTGATCCCCGCGCCGGCAGCCCCGTCGCAAGGGTTCATCACGGATATCGAGCAGGCGACGGTGCAGAACGAGTTCTTCCGCCGCGTGCTCTTCACCGCCCCGTACAGCCAACTGGTGCTGATGAGCCTGCGTCCCGGCGAAGAGCTCGGCATGGAGACGCACCCGAACGCCGACCAGTTCATCCGGGTCGAGACAGGCACCGGCTACGTGACCCTCGGCGGCCAGTCCTACCAGATCCAGGACGGCTCTGCGATGGTGATCCCCGCCGGCGTGCAGCACAACATCGTGAACAACGGGTCGGCGCCCCTGCGGTTCTACGTCGTCTACAGCCCGCCGCAGCAGCCGCCGAACACCGTTCAGGCGACCAAGCGGGACGCTCCGAAGCCGGGGCATCATCACCGCTGAGGCGCAAAGCGCGGCCAGCTGTCCGCCGGAGCCCGGGTGCCCTCGCTCCGGCGGACACCCGGCCGCGCCCCGTTCCCACCCCACTTGAGCGCCTTCGCTCCACGAGCCCCGGCGAACCAGCACCAGCCCGCCCGGGCTGACTGACGCCCACCGGCAAGGCCGGCACCCCACTGTCCGACCCTCTCGTGCCGGGGAACAAGGCCTGGCCGGCGCTCTGGTCGCTGCCCCTCGCCAGCTCCGACCCCCGCGCCCCCCGACCACAATCGGATTACGGAACAATCGATAACGGGATGGGACAACTCTGGAAAATGAGTGCCAGGTCCGCTCGCTTTGGCCGTATAACTTCCAAGCCAACAACAATTTTGTACGGGAAATCGGTGCCTGGCCCGCCACGTCCTTCCTGGCCCGCAACGCCATCCAACGCGTCGCCTGGCCCGCGACACGTCAGTGGCCGCCACGCATCAAACGCTGCCCGTGGGGTCTGCTTCGAGTTGCGCTGTTTCGAAGAGTGGCTGGATGGACAGGGCGGCCTCCTCGCCGCGGACGAGCGCCTCGAATCGACGGCTCGGCCAGTACGCTCGGAAGCATCAATACAGCACAACTGCGCATCCCTGGAAAGCGGGCGCCGGGTCCCTTGCGCACACCCTCCGCTCCAGTCAACTTCCCCTGACCTGACCCTGCGCCCACCCTCCGACGGCGAGGCGGCCATGGAGACCGCGACGTCTGAATTCCTGCTCATCTTCCACGAGCAACCCGAGCGCTACCACGAGCTCCCGCTCGAGGCACGCCGGCAGGCCTTGGCCCGCTGGAACGCCTGGTGCGACGAGCTCGCGGCCCAGGGACGGCTGCTCCACGGCAACACCCTGGGGGCGGAGCGCCGCCTCGTCGCCCGCCCTGGTCGCGCCCTGGACGGCCCCTTCACCGAGACGAAGGAGCTGATCGGCGGCTACCTCCTGCTCCGGGCCGCCGACCTCGACGAGGCGACCGCGGTCGCG
>DATCLG010000184.1:0-6782 GCA_036564015.1 Longimicrobiales bacterium | reverse complement strand
CCGGTCGCCATGCCGGCCAGGAAGATCGCCAGAGCGGCGGCCATGCGAAGGAGCGCGTAGCTGACCGGACGGCGGACCGGGCGCGCGTCGCGGATCAGCCCTTCGCTGCGGAGCCTGGCCTCGAGCGCGCGCCAGCCGTCGGTCCTGGGCTCGGGTGGCGGGAGCTCGCGCAGCCATCGCGTCTGTTCCTGCAGAGCCTCGAGCTCGAGGCGACAGTCCGCGCACGCCGCCAGGTGGGCGGCCGCGTCGGGGTCCGGCGCCTCGTCGACCAGCCGGGCGAGGTCTTCCAGGCTCAGATGCGACATACTTCCTCTCCGTTGACGGCTGCAGGCGCCGGGCGGAGCAGCTCCCGCATCCGCGCCCGTGCCTTGAAGAGCTGGCTGCGGGAGGTGCCCGGCGTGATACCCAGCATCTCCGCGATTTCTTCGTGGGTGTAACCTTCGATGTCGTGCAGGACCAGGACCTCGCGCATGCCGTCGGGGAGTCGGGCGAGCGCGCGCTCGAGGCGGACGCGGAGCACGGTCGCGTCGCCGGCCGGCTCTTCCGGGATGGTGTCGGAGAGCGGCGTCTCGCGGCCGGCGCGCCGGTCGCGCCAGCGGCGTGCGGCGAGGGCGCAGTTTATGGCGATCTGGTGGAGCCAGGTCGAGAACCGGGCCTCCCCGCGGAAGGTGGGGAGGGCGCGGATCGCCCGGATCCATGCTTCCTGTGCGCAATCCTCCGCCAGCGCGTCCTCGCCGGCGACTCGCCTGACGATGGCGTACACGCGACGCGCGTGGTGGCGGTATAACGCCTGGATCGCCCCGGGATCGCCCTTGCGGGCGCGCTCGATCAGCTCCGCTTCGCTCATGCGTTCGGTCCGTGTTCCGCTAGATGGGATGCCGCGAGGCGGGAGAAACGTTGCCCGGCGATCCAGGGGAGCCCGGTCAGGGGTGGAGGAGGGGGGCGGGCCCTCGTCGTGGCTCGAGCCCGCACGGCCGCGGTGCGCCCCAACCCTGTCGCTCCGCGGAGAGGGGCGGGTCGGTCGGTGCGGGCGAGCCCGCGCCCGAGGGCCGTCAGGAGGCGGGGCTAGCCTCGGCCGAAGAAGCGCTCCTCGACTTCCTGCGCCACCTCCGGGTTGCGGCGGAGGGGCGGGATGTCCTGCACCCGCTCGGCCTCCTCCCGGAGCTGGTCGAGCAGCTTGGTCATCTGGCTTCGGTTCATGAAGGTGGCCAGATGCCCGACCAGGCCGACGGCGAGCGTGGCACGGTCGGGGACGGTCAAGCGATCCCGGATCTGGTGCATGATGTCGCGGATCGTCGCGTAGTCCGGGTTCAGGGACTCCGTGGTGCGCGACGGCTGGGTCATGACGTCTCCTCTGCGGTATAGCCCTCGTCCATGATGGCGCCGACCAGCTCGCGAGGGTTCGTCCGGCTTTCGTCGTAGTGGACGACGGCGCGCCCGGGCAGCTCGACCTCGGCGCGCTCGACGCCCTCGACCCGCTCCAGCGCCTGGGTCACCGCGCGGACGCAATGCTGGCAGGTCATCCCCGTCACCTTCAGAACAGCTACCGCCATGCCTGTGCTCCTTTCACTCCAGATGGACGCTCTCCTGGTCGATGTCGCGCCTGCATACGCGCTCATCGACCACTTCTTCTTACACAACTCCCCCCGCCCACGGCGAAGTGCGTGCCACCGCCGGCACACGCCCCGGCAGGTCCGGCCGCCGGCGCCGCCGGCCCATGAGGCGGGTGCCCCTCCGGCCGGTGCGCGGGTGGGACGGTGCGGTGGTGGTCTCCGTGCAACCGCGCCGCGGCCGGCCCGAGGCTGCCGAACAGGGCGAAGCCGACCGGCACGGTCGTCCCGTAGAACGGCTCGAGCTCGTCGCCCACGAAGCTCATCGAGATGCTGACCCCGAGCCCCGGCAGGAGTCCCCAGCGTGGGCCGAACTGATGCATGTAGCCCAGCGTGAGCTTCCCCACCGTGAAGACCTCGTGCTCCAGCGCCGGGTTCCTCAGGACCAGGTCCTCGCCCGTCTTCTCGACCACCTCCCCCCGCCCGAAGAAGACGTACCTCTCCCGGAGATCAACCGTCGTCTCGAGCAGAAAGCTGTTCGTCGAAGCCGGATCCCCGTCTGCGTCGTTGCGCCCCCAGACCGCGGTACTGGCCCAGTACCCGTCCGGCCCGATGGGAGCGTGGTATGTGACCGACGCCGTGGCGCGAGTCACGTCGAGCCTCCGCTCCTCGGGTCCGTGCGCCTCGGCTTCGTTCAGGCGGCCGATCGAAGCCTGGAGCGCCCACCGGTCGCCCGGCAGGTACCAGACCCGGCCCGAATAGGAGTCCAGCGCGGCCAGGTCGAGACCGAACCGCTCCTCGTCGGGCTCGCGGCCGTTGAACAGCGAGCCCTCGAGCTTCCATCTGCGGCCGAATAGCCCGGCCGTCAGCACGCCGAAGCTGATGTGGGTCGCGTCCTGCCAGTGGTGAGTGATCGGCGCGAAGAGGTTGGCGAGCGCCGAGATGCGGTGGGGGTAGGACACCGGCCCGAGCGCCGGCTCGCCCGCCAACCCGCCGTAGAGCTGGAGGCCCAAGTCGCGGGTGAGCGCGCGCTCGTACCCCGCCGCCAGCTCCATGGAGAAGTCGTGCGGGTGCTGGCGATCGTGGAGCCGGCCGCGGTCGTCGCAGAACTCGCCCGTGGCGAGCAGGTCGGGGTAGCCGCACTCGCCGACCGTGAGCGGCTCGAGGCTGAGCATCGCGCGGAGCAGGAGCTCTCCACCGACCAGCGGCCGCCGCGCCATCCCCATGATCCAGTTGACGCTCCCGGGCTGTACCGCGCCCCGGTCGCTCCCTTCGTCGATGTACTGCGCGAAGACGCGGCCGTGGAGCATGAGCTGCCAGGGACCGGCCATGGCGTGCATGGCGTACATGGGCGAGAAGTCCGGGAGCCACGCGGTGCCCGAGCTCTCGCGCGTCCGGGGGATGCCGAGCGGCCCCGGCGCCATCGGGCCCGCCGCGTGCCCGGTGCCCGGGTGTTGTCCCGGCGGGCCGTGGGGGTGCTCCTGGCCGTAGAGGACCGACCCCGGCGCGAGCAGGAGAGGCACGATGAGGAGGGCCCGCGCGGGGCGAGGGTTGCGCCGTCCTCCAGCCCCGCTCCCCCTCCCGGTGCGCCCCCTGGATTCTGTCCCCGTACGGAACGCTCGCCGTGCCCGGCTCGTCGGGCAGCGCGGTCGGGTGCTACGGGTGGACGGGCCCTGGCTTCGTGCGCCCTCGCCGGTCGATCGCATCCCGGGTCGAACGATGAGGTCCCTGGGCGCGACTTCGAGGATCGGCGCCGGGTCGGTCGTCCAGAGCGGCCTTGCCTGCCCGGTCACTGGCCTTCCGGCCCCGCCACCGCCGCGTGGTCGTGGTGGGCCGCGGTCGCGTCCAGGCCTTCGGCCGGCGGCGGGGTCGCGACCAGCACGGCGGTCACGGCCAGCACGGCGGCCGCGGCGGCGACCTCGAAGGCGGCGGAGCGCCGGAGTCGCCGGGCACTCTCCTCGCTCCCGAGCGCCGGCTTGGCGCGCAGCCAGTGGTAGGCTCCCACAGCGAAGACGACCGCGAGGACGGCCAGCTTGAGCAGCAGGGTCCGGCCGTACGCGCTGCCCCAGAGCGCCGAGACGCCGCCCAGGTGGAGCCAGGCCGCGAAGGCCCCCGTGGCCGCCGCCACACCGGCGAAGAAGAGCGCCGCCGGCGAGAACGCGTTCACGACCGCCGCCACCGCCGCCCCCCGCTCCCCGGACGGCAGGCTCAGGGCGGCGGGGAGCCCCACCACGACCAGCACGAGCAGGGTCCCCAACCACCCCCCGGCCCCGAGGACGTGCAGCGCATCGGCCAGCACCGCCAGGGCCGGGAGGCGGGGGGCGGCGGCCGCATGCCCGGAGAACGCAGGGCTGAAGGCGAGGGCGAGGGCGGCGACCGCCACGAGGCCCCAGCCGAGGCCAGGGCGCCGGCGCACCGCCAGCGCGCCCGCGAACGCCACGAGCGAGGCGATCGTCTGGAGCAGCCAGCCCACCCCCCACGTCGTCCCCATCAGAATCGCCCCGATCCGCCCGGCCTCAGCCCCGCCCAGCGCGCTCGACTGGGCGTACAGCCGGAGCAGGGCCGAAACCAGCAGCACCACCGCCATGACCATGGCGAGGCCCGCCGCGCGACCGCCCGCGGACTCGACCAGCGCCGCTCCGAACGACGTCCGCTCCCGCTCCACCCCGCCGAGCACCAGGAGCCGGAACGCGGCCGCGCCCACCACCCCCAGCAGCCCCGCGAACATGAGCCAGCGGATCGCCGCGTACATGGGTGACCCGGCATCGATCGACCGCCGCTCGGACGCCGGCACCGGCGGAGCCCCGGCCTCCACCGGCGCCGGAGACTCCGGTTCGGCCGTCGCCAGACCCGCAGCACCGGGCTGAACGAAGAAGACGAACCGGCCGCTGATCGGGTGCCCATCCGGCCCCGCCGCCTGCCATGAAACGGTATAGGCGCCGGGCACCACGAAAGACCCCAGGATCTCCGCCACCACCACCCGCGCCGAATCCGGCAACGTGCCGGGCGGGCCCAGCTCCACCGGGCGACCGTTCGGATCGAGCAGCTCGATCCGCGTGAACGCGACCTGCACGGGTTGCGTGAAGGAGAGCCGGATCTCCCGCGGCACGCTCACCAGCTCCGCGCTGTCTCGAGGAGCCGACGCCCGCAGCCGCAGATGCGCGAGCCCCGCCTCGGGCGCCATCAGCATTAGCAGCACCAGCGGAAGCCACGCCCGCCTCCACCAGGTCATCAAGGCCCTCCTTCCACGAATCGCAACGTCGCCGCGCATTCCTCTCCTCTCCCTGGATTCCTCCGGCCCCCTGCCCCACCACCCACGCACCGGATCAGTCGGCCGGCATCGGAGCGTCCGCCGCCTCGTCCCGCACCCTCAGGACCCCCAGCTTGTCCAGCAAGTGCAGAACGTCCAGCACCGGATCCCGGAACTGCGCATCGTTCCACACTTTGCGGTGCTCCGCCATCGCACGCATCAGGAACAGCACCACGTGCCGCAGCGGGATCACCGTGAACGGACCGCCCTCTCGGATCGGATCGCCATCCCCAAAAGCCACCAGCCGGAACCGCCACCGCCGCCCCCCGGCCGCCGCCACCGCCTCGCCCCGCTGGATCAGCCGATCGATCGTCTTCCCGATCGGCTCGTCGAACCCCGGGTCCACTCGCCGCAGCGACACGTACAGAACGTTCGGGTCCCGGAGCGCCTGGTTCAACCGCGGCCGCCCCTCCTTCACCTCCCCGATGATAACGTCCACCGTGTCGTCGCGGAGACAGAGCAGCTCATCCGTCGGGAGCTGCAGGTCCTCCGCCTCAGACCTCTCCCCACTACCGCCCCGCGGCACCACGACCGCCGCGTTCGGGAATCGCACCGCGATCAGATCGACATCCGTCGCCGTGTGGTACCGGTACGGCCGCCCCTCCCCGACCAGGATCGGCTGCTCCGGGATGCTCACGTAACCGTTGAGGTGCAGATAGGCGTTGACGAGGGCGACCGCTGTGTCCACACCACGCTCCGGAAAAGAATCCCTGCGGCCGCGAGGCGCCTGCCCCCACGGTTCCGCACGAGACACGCCAACCCGACCCCACCGCCGCACCATACCCCTCCAGGGTATCGCGACCCGTAGCATAGCGCGGCCCGACACCGGGCGTCAAGGGCGCGGCGGCAACAGATCGCCAGAACACCGCCTCCCCTGTCACGGCCTCCACCACCGGGCCGCCCGCAACGCAGCAAAACCGCCGCCACCCTGGCGGCCACGCCCCGAGGCGATTATACCCATCGGCGGAGAGCCGCATGCCACGACGGCGACCCGCTCGCACCCGCTCCGGACGCACCCGTCCGGAAACGCTCGACCGAGCCCGGCAGGAGGCTGCTATGGACGACAGGCGTGTCCCGGTGTTCCGCAAACTCACCCAGGAAGAGATCGAGGCGATCCTCGCCCGCAACCACGTGGGGCGAATCGCTTACTCCCTGCGCGAACGCGTCGTCGACATCGAGCCCATCCACTACGTCTACGCCGATGGCTGGATCTACGGCCGCACCGAGCCCGGCACCAAACTGAGCGCCGTCGGGCAGAACTGGTGGGTCGCCTTCGAGGTGGACGAAATCGACGGGCTCTTCGACTGGCGGAGCGTCGTCGTGCACGGGGGCTTCTACCCGCTCTCGCCGGTCGGCTCGGAGGCCACCATGCAGGTGTGGGAGCAGGCGCTCGGCCACATCCGCACGCTGTTCCCCGAGGCGCTGACGCCCGAGGATCCGGTTCCGTTCCGCTGGGTCCTCTTCCGCATCGCCGTGCAGGAGGCGACGGGCCGGGCCGCTTCGACCGTCCCCGCTGACGAGTCCGGCCGGAAAGCCGAAACGGGATCCGGCTGACCCCGCCGCCTCCGGCGCGCGCGGGCCTGTCAGAGCGCACGAACGGGGCAGGCGTCGACCGGCCTTCTGCACGCGAGGAGCGGCGGATGGCCCGGCTGCTCTCCGGCCCCTGACATGCTCCTCGACGACGTGCCCAGGGCACGGGCCCGCGCCGCCGCAGCCGGATCGCTCGCCCGCGCGCGTGTTACCGGCGGTCTCCGATCTGACACTTCTGGCGGTCCAGCTCTGACACATTCCTGGCAGCTCGAAGAGCACCTGTCGCGGGTGTAACCTACCTCCCTGCCAGTGCATGCATGATCGGCAGGACCACCACACCTCCCGAACAACGCTACGAGGGGAGGGTGTCAGATTTCGCCCGGCGATGACAG
>DATCLG010000183.1:0-1706 GCA_036564015.1 Longimicrobiales bacterium | reverse complement strand
CTGGTGGCCCGGCTCCGGGCCAAGCTCGCGGCGATCGGGCGCACGGTGGGGGCGGAGGGGGCGGTGCTCGACGCGGCGGAGGAGGTGGATCCGGGTCTCGGGAACTTCGTCGACCGCCTCGCGGCAGGCGATCCTGAGGTCCTGGACGAGATCGAGCGAGCGGACGCGGCGCCGTTCGAGCTCGGGGAGCGGCTCCGCGCGGCGTACCGGGCCGCGCGGCAACGGCCCGGCGAGGCATCGGCCGCAGCCCCAGGGCCGAGGGCCGCCGCGCTCCCCGCCCCGCCGGGCGAGCGCCATCGCGTGCTCCTCGCCTACTCGATCGGCGGGAAGCCGCTATGGCTGGTCGCCGACCCTGAGACCGGTGAGGTCACGGAGGACGAAGACGCAGCCGCGCAGATCCTCCAGCGGGCCCTCGAGGCTCCGATGGGCGAGTCGGCGTCCGTATCCCCCGAAGCGATCGGCCGCGCCCTCGCCGCCGCCCGGAGGGTGCTGGCCACGCGCTCGGCGCTCGCCGGGGCTACCGAGCCGCTTCCGCCACACAGCCCGGGCGCTCGCGCCGCCCGTCGGCTGCTCGCCGCGCTCGCCGCCGTGCCCGGCGGGCCCGACCCGGCCCTCTGCCGGCGCGCCGACCGCCTGATGGCCGTGCTCGCCCGGCGCCACGACGCCGGCACCGAAGCGGCGATCCGCGCGGCGCTCCAGGAACCCCGTGGCCGACCAGACAGCGAGGCGGCGCCGATCCTGGTCGAGGCCCTCGAGCGCGCGCTTGGAACGAACGCGAACGGCGTCCAACGTCCCGGCTCCCCGGCTCTTGCGGCGCCCGGCGGCGCGCCTCACGCGGTCCGACTCATTGGCGTGCTCGAGGTCCGGCCGGCCGCGGATCGGCCGCCCCAGAACCACAGGCCACCGGCGGTTGACGGCGGCCCCGACGCACCTTAACTTTATTGTACTGAAGTCGTTCCCGCGTAGCTCAGTCGGTAGAGCAGGCGGCTGTTAACCGCCGGGTCGCAGGTTCGAGTCCTGCCGCGGGAGCTGGAGGCCCCGGGAGGTCGTTCACAACAACGCCGTCCGGGGCCGTTGTAATTCCGTTCCAGTTTTCCGCGCCAACGCGGGGAAAATTCCCCCTGCCTGGCTCGGCCCCACCCCCCTGCCGGCGGCACCACTTCCTGGGGTCAATGGCGATCGAAATCTCTCACGCTGGGCGCCCGAAGATGTCCCGCTCGGCGAGGGTGACGTGAACCGTCCCGGGTTTTCCAGAGATTGTTTCACTCGAGGGTTGCACCTGGCCCTGATCGGCAACGCGACGGTAGTCCGCTCTTTCCGCCGATGGAACGTGGCCGAGGGGCTCGAAGAGGCGGTGGTGGATCAGCCGCTCCGCTCTCTCCTGCTCCCGTTCGCAGAGCACCTGCTCCAGAGCGTCAAGGGCCCGATCGCTTCCAAGTGACGTGGACACACGCCACCCCCACGATCCGGCGTTGGCGGAGCAACCGACGAAGAGACGCAGTTCAACACCGGAACGTCGAGCGTGCGATCGACGACTTCTTCGCCCCAGGCGGGATAGCTTCACGGCCAAGGCGATAGACATTCCCCAACACCATCTCGCCTTCACGCTGCCGCCCACTCCGCGGACAGCAGCTCCGCCTGTTCGATCACCGTCTGCGTGGCTTTCTCCTGCTTGTCCGGCGGGTAGCCGTGCTTGCGCAGGACGC
>DATCLG010000182.1:0-17937 GCA_036564015.1 Longimicrobiales bacterium | reverse complement strand
TACCAGGCGGGGCCGGTGGAGGGCGGAGCGGAGAGGCGACTGGAGGTGGAGCGGGCGGGGGTGCGGGTGGTGGCGGGGCCGCCCGTGGTGTTTCCGTACGCCAGAGAATTGGGGAAGCATGAGCGGGAGGTGGGGCAGTACCAGCTCTACACGCGGGTTCTGGTTCAGAACCGGCGGGGTGAGGCGGTAGAGGTGCTGTGGTCTGGTGCGCGGCTGGAGGGGCCGGAGGGCTGGGCGGTCGAGCTGGTGGAGGGGGAGCGGGAGCCGGCGCCGGGGGCGGGTGCCGAGAGGGTGGAGCCAGGCGGATCGACGGTGCGGGTGCTGCTCCCGGAGACGCTGCGGCGGATCGCGGTGGACGAGCCGCTCGTGGGGTTGTGCGACGGTTGCGAGTACCGGCTGGTGTTGCCGGTGCGGGTCGGGGGCCGGGAGGAGCGGCTGGAGCTGGGGTTCCGGCTGGCGGCGCGGGCGGGGAGGCGTTCGGGAGACGGGTCTCCACGTTGGTGAGGAGGGAACGATCGTGGACCTGGACGTTGGGGTGATCGGCGCGGGCCCGGCGGGTCTTGCGGCTGCGTGGACGCTGGCGGCCCGGGGAGCGCGGGTGACGGTGTACGAGCGACGGGCGGAGGTCGGAGGGCGGATGCGGACGGACGTGCTGGACGGCGCCCGGGTGGACGTGGCGGTGCAGCTCCTGGGGTCGTACTACCGGGAGACGCTGCGTCTGGCGGAGGAGGTGGGGGCGGGCGGCCTGCTGGTGCGTTCGCCGGGTCGGGACGCGCTGTGGCGGGGCGGCCGGGCGCATCCGGTGACGTACGGCTCGATCACGAGCATGGTGGTGTCGACGGCGCTGCCCGCGAGCCTGAAGCTCCGGCTGGCGACCCGGTACGTTCCGTTCCTGACGTGGCACGCCGGCGCGCTGGACGCGGCGGAGCCGTCGGCTGCCGTGGCTGCGGGGCTGGATGACGAGTCGATCGCGTCGTGGGGGCGGCGCGAGCTGGGCGAGGAGTTCGTGGAGCTGCTGGCCTACCCGCTCCTCGCGGCGTACTACGGCGGGGTGCCGGAGGAGATCAGCGCCGGGTTCTACCACGCGCTGGCGCGGGCGGGGATGGACGTGGCGGTCTACGCCGTGCGGGGCGGAGTGGCGGAGCTGGCCCGCGCCATTGTCGGTGCGATCGAGCGCAGGGGCGGCCGGCTGGTGGCCGGGGAGCTGGTGGAGGCGGTGGAGGTGAGGGGGGAGGGGGTGGGGGTACGGCGGCCGGGCGGCAGTGCGCGGCACGATGCCGTCGTCGTGGCGGTCCCGCCTGCGAGCGTGCCGGCGATCCTCGAGCTGGACGGCCTGGCCCGCGCCTGGCTCGAAAGGGTGCGGAGCGATCCGACGGCGTCGCTGGCGCTGCTACTGGACCGTCCCCTGCCGGTGGAGCATTTCGGGTTGTCCTTCCCCCGCACCGAGCCGCCGGGCGACCGCGTGGCCGCGGTGTGCGTCGAGGAGCGGAAGGGGCCGGGGCTCGTCCCCGCGGGAGAGGGGCTCGTCGTCGTCTTCCCGGCACCGGCGGTCGCTCCCCGTGTGGCCGAGGCGACCCCCGAAGAGGCACTGGATTACCTGCTCCCGGCGGTGGAGCGGGCGTATCCCGGGATCGAGCGGAGCGTGCGGCGTGCGAGGCTCTACCGGTTCCCGGAGGGCATAACGCGCTTCTACCCCGGCTACCTGGCGCACCTCAGGCGGTTCGATCCTTCCTGGCTTCCCCCTCGCGTGGCGCTGGCCGGCGACTATCTGGTCGCCCCGACGGTCGAAGGCGCCGTGCGCAGCGGCCGTCGCGCGGCGGAGCGGTTGCTGGCGATGCGCCCGGCCTGATCCCCGGGCCGTTCAGTTCCCGAAAGGGGCTCGCTTGGCGGCCTCGAGCAGGGCCCACGTCCCATTCCCCTGACCTCGGCCTGCGGGCCGCGGCGCAGGACAATGTGACAATCCAGCCTCGCCAGTCGTCCATCTTGCGCAGGCACGAGTTCCACACCCAGACAGGGGGACGATGCATGACTCTGACACGCAAGTGCGTCCTGGCTCTGCTCCTGCCGGTACTCGCTTCGTCGGCCTGTGACACGCTGGACACGTCCGGCCCATCCGGCGATGCATCGGTCAGCGTGTTGCTCAAGGATGCGCCTGCCGACCTCGAGGCCGCCGTCGTCACGATCTCGGGGATCTACCTGCAGGGCGAGGGCGACAGCAGCCGTGTGTGGCTGAGTCAGGAAACGACGACTACGGACCTGCTGACGCTCAAGACGACTGCCCTGGAGCTGGTCAAGGACGTGCCGGTTCCCGCGGGGAGGTACTCGCAGCTCCGGTTCGTCATCACCGGCGGGTACATCGAGGTGAAGCAGCCCGATGGGGGCACGGCGATCTACGCCTCGTCGCCCGACTACGAGGGTCTTCCGGCCGGCGCGGTGGTCGCTGGGGAGCTGCAGATGCCGAGCATGGCTCAGAGCGGCCTGAAGGTGGAGCTGCCGGAGGGCTCCCTGGAGATCGAGGGGGAGACGACCCTGCTGGTGGACTTCGACGTGGCGCAGAGCTTCGGCCATGCTGCGGGGCAGTCCGGGAAGTGGGTCATGCACCCGGTGATCCGGGCGGTCGACCTGGATCAGGCGGGCACGATCGAGGTGAAGCTCAGCCTCGGCGCAGGGGTGACGCTTCCGGTCCTCGGTGGCGTACGGGTCACGCTTGACCATTTCAAGGCAAGGCTGAGCAGGGAGGGCGACGGTGATGCCGTGGAGCTGGCGCTCGAGGACGAGGACGGGGATGGGACGTTCGTGGCGAGGTTCGAGAACCTGCTTCCGGGCGAGTACGAGGTGAGCTTCGTGCTTCCGGCGGGGCTGACGGTCACATTCGGTCCGGCGGCTCCGTTCGCGGTGACGCTGGAGGCGGGCGAGACGGTCACGGCCGCCTTCGAGGTCACGGGGGTGGAATGAATTGGCGCCCGCGGGGAGGCGCGGAGCCCCGGCCGGCCGACCCGCGGAGCGCGAACCGCCCGGGCGGTGGTGGGGAGGTTGGGAGGGTGATGGCCACAGCGAGGCAGGCGGAGCCTGGGGCGTGGATGGGCCACGGCAGGCTGGGGCCTGACGGCCCCCGGAGGGGGGGGCAGGCGGGGTAGGTGAGTAGAGGCCCGGAGGGTTTTCGTTTCAGGGGCGAAATCTGAAGGGGATCCCGTCCGACCGGTTTCGGGCGGGATCCCTTTCTCTTGCCGGTCCGGTCTGCGCCGGGCGTGCTTCTTGCCCGGCACGGGCGGGCCGCCGGTCTCGGGCGGCCGGGTTCCGGGTGGGGTTCATCGAGCAGGAGGCGCCATGGCGCTTCGCGTTCCTGCGCTGGTGCTGGTGCTCGTCCTGGGTGCCGGCCGGGCGGCGGCGGGGCAGGGGGGCGGGTGGGAGACCGTGCGGGAGGAACTGGGCGATGCGGCGCGGGACCTCGTGCATGTGTGGGTGGCGCCGTTCCGGCTGGGTGGCGACGATCTGGCGTCGCTCGTGATCCTGGGCGAGGCGTTCGCGATCGCGGCGCTGAACGACGAGGCGATCCGTGCGTGGGTCGAGGGGAACGGCCATACGCCGGCCGTGAAGGCGATCCGGTTGTTCGAAGAGCCGCGCCGGGTGCACCGGCTGGGGCTGACCCGGCATTTGATCGGCCTGTCGGCGGGGCTCTACGTCGCAGGGCTGGCGACCGGCTCGGGGGACCTGCGCGAAGCGGGGCTCGGGTGTGCGGTCTCGAACCTGGCGACGACGATCCCGCGGTCGATCGTTGCCCGGACGGTCGGGAGGCTGCGGCCGAGGTACCGGCGCGGCGCGTTCGTCTTCGAGCCGTGGGTCGGCTGGCGATCGTGGGCGTACCGCTCGTTCCCCGTCGGCCACGGCGCCAACAGCATGGCTTGCGCGGCCTTCCTGGTCGAGCGGTTCGACCTGGGGGTGGCCGAGCCGGCGGTCTACCTGCTGGCCACGGGGATCGGGCTGGCAAGGGTGACGAAGGGAGCCCACTGGGCCTCGGACGCGGTCGCCGGCCTGGCGTGGGGCTGGGCGGTGGGGAGGGGCGTGGGAGGGCGGTTCCTGGAGCGGGCGGAAGCCGAAGGCACGCTCGCCGGTCAGGCGGCGGAGGCCCACGCGGCGCCGCGGCTCTACGTCGGGCTGCGCGTCGAGTTCTGAGCGCGTCGCGGCGGCACTGGCCTTGCGCGCGAGGGGTCTGGGCGGAAGCGAAAGGCAGGCAGGCGATGGAAGAGCGTGACCTGGACTTCGAGATCACTCTGCTGCCCGAGCACTGGGAAGAGCTGGGCCGCACCGCCGCGGCGCTCTCGGACGGCGCAGGCGGCTTCGCCTGGAGCGAGAGCTCGCCCGACGAGATCCGCGTCTTCATGCGCGAGGAGGAGGCGCCGCCCCTGTGGCGGGACTACCTGGTGGGGGAAGAGGGCACCTACGGTCCCCACGAGAGGGAGGTCGCCCGCTTCTACTTCAACGATGGCCGTCCGTTCGGCCGCATCGTGCTGCCGGACGGAGTGGCGGAGCCGGCGTTCCGGACGCAGGAGACGGAAGCGATGCAGCTCGAACTGGAGCGCTGGGTGCGCGAGCGCTGGCACCAGCTCATGAGGGACGCGGGCGTCCATTACGAGCCCGGGCCCATCCCGCAGAGCTGAGCGGTCGGAGGAGCGCATGTGGCGGCGGATCCAGGCCGACGGGTGCGAGTGGGAGGTACGGGTGATCGCGAACGACACGGCGGATCGCCCGGATCGCAACCCGCGGGACCATGAGGTGCTCGAGTTCCGGCCGCTGGACGGCCGCCGCCGGCCCCGGCGCATCATCGTCCCCGCCGGAGCGTTGGAGGCGATGGATGATGCCGCACTGCTCTCGGCGTATCGGCGGGCCCGCCCGGGGGGCGGCGACTACTACGGCCGTCCGGGGAAGCCGATGAGCGACGTCGTCTGGTAGGCGGAGTGCCCGTGCCAGAGCGGCGGGAGGCAGTTGGCACATCGCGTCTAACTCGTTAATTTTCATAGCTGAAACCTCTCCAGCGGAACCCTGGCCGCTGCGCGTCCGGGTGACGCTCGAGGCATTCGGGTTTCCCCGGTGGGAGCCCAACCATGCCCGCCACGCGGCGTCGCCCCTGGACGCACGGAGCGGTGCAGGGCGAACGGGAAGCTTTCCTCAACGCACGGCCGGAAGCCGGGTTTGGACGAGGGGAGCGACTCGGCGCCCGGCACGCGGCGTGCGGGACGCGGTGGCCTGATGCGACTGCTGGTTCGCCGAATCGGATTCCGGAATCGACGGCGCCTGACGGTGGGGTTGCTGGCCGTGTCGGCTGCGGCGGTCGTGCTGTGGCTCTTGCCGTGGCGAGCGGGGCCGGCTTCCCTCGAGCTGGTGGCCCTTGGATCCGACGGTCGCTTCCAGAGCGAGGTCCAGATCCCCCGCACCTGGACCGACACCTCGGTTTCCTCCCAGGGCGCGCTGGCTCGCGTCCCGCTCGTGCTAGGGGTGGTCAACTCGGGCGGGCGGCCGGCCCGGCCGGGGCGACTCGAGATCAGCATGCCCGCCCGTTTCCAGCTCCGGACCGTCGACGGTCGGCCGGTCAGCGGCGAGCTGGGGCCGGGCACGCCGCTGATCCGCTACAGGCTGGAGATGTCCTTCCCGCGGATCGAGCCCGGACGCGTGCCGACGCTGCTGCCGGCGCTGGACACGCTCTGGCTCGAGCTCGCGCTTCCGTCCTTTTACTGCATAGCTCTGTCCGACTCGGTGCCTGAGTTCGTGCCGGCGCCGCCGCCGCCCGTGAACGCGCTCTCGCGGGTCGAGATCTTCTACTCCTTCGAGGGCGGGGAGCTGAAGAACAGGCAGACCGGGCTCCTTCGCATCCAGCTCGACCCGACGGTCCTGAGGCGAGCGGAGGCGCCGCGGCCGCCGAGTTTTCCCTCGGAGGTGCGGGAGCCCGGGTTCCCGCTCCCGCCCCTCGTCGCCCTCAAGTACGGCGGTGCGCGGCGGAGCTACTGCGGCGAGCCGGAGCAGCCGCTGGAGATGCTCACGACCCTGTGGGAGACGGTGGACGGCGGGCGGTTCTTCGTCCTCGACTACGGAGGCGCGCCGCGCAAGTACCTCTTCGACCTGAACCGGGACGGGATCATCGAGCTGGAGATGTGGGACCCGGACGCCGACGGGAACTTCGAGGCCCGTCGGCGGGCCGCCCTGCCCATTCCTTCCTTCCTCATTCCGCCTACGACGGCCTCGCCGTTCGACCCGGAGATCTTCGCGTCGATCCCGGAGGACAGCGTGGTCCGGCTCGACCGGTTCTGGCAGAACCGGGTCTCGCCGTACCGGCTCCGGACGCAGCCGCCGGACACGGCGCCCGACCTGCGGGTGCTGCGGCCGATGGCGATCGTGCGGGAGGACGACGAGGACCGGCCGAGGCGGCCGCGCACGACGCCGACCGAGCCCACCCGGCCGCGTCCGCCGCGGCGCATCCTCGGGGTGCCCTCGCCGACGGGTGGAGCGCCGCCGGCGGAGGGCGGCGCGCCGACCCCCGCGACCCCGCGGCCCCGCACGGAGGGCGGGGCGGAGCCGGCGGAGCAGCCGACGCCCCGGCCGCCGCGCCCGCCGGTCAAGCTGCTGGGCACGCCGGTCGACAGCATCGGCGCGCGGTGAGGCAGCCGTCACCCGGGTTCGGGTGCGGGAACACTTGTTGCTTCACAGAAAAATGGTACAGAAACGAAGGTTTTCTGGCACATAAAGCCAGGTAACCGTTCCATTTCTTTGCGAACGCGGCGAACCGGCGATGAGGGAGCAAGAGCTGGCTCATCTGGAGCGTCGGCTGCTGGAGGAGCGGGAGCGGGCGCTGAGGGCGCTGGCGCAGTTCGACGAGCACGCGATGAAGGTGTCGCCCCAGGAGAACGACGGCGACCTGAGCACCTATCCGCTGCACCTGGCGGACGAGGGGACCGACACCATCGAGATCGAGAAGGACTTCCTGCTGGCGAGCAAGGAGGGCCGGCTCGTCTACTGGATCGACGACGCGCTCCGGATGCTGTACCGGAAGCCGGAGAACTTCGGGCGGTGCCAGCGTTGCGGCCAGGAGATCGGGTTCGAGCGGCTGGACATCCTGCCGTGGGCGCGGTTCTGTGTGAGTTGCCAGCGGACGGAGGAGGAGCGGTACGGGCTGGCGGCGTGAGGTGCGTGGGCGGTCGGGCGCAGGGCCGTCCGCTCCCTGGCCGTCGGGCTGGGGGGAGCGGCTACACCCCGGGGAACTCCGTGTGCACGGCCTCGATGCCGTTCTCGAGGCGGATGATACGGTAGTCGCCGAAGAGGTGCGGGGCCTCGTCCTGGAGGATGCGGAGCACGGCGAGGGCGAGGCGGCGGATCTCGGCGTCGGCGGAAGCGGAGCCGCGCATCTCGATGAAGTGCCGCCAGGCGCGGGCGTTGCCGGTCACGACGATCTTGGTCTCGGTGGCGTTGGGGAGGACGGCGCGAGCGGCCTGGCGCGCGCGCTTGCGGCGGAGCGTGGGGGAGGGCTCATCCGCGACGCGTTCCTCGATGCGCGCGAGTAGCTGGCGGTAGTCTTCGAGGGCCCGCTCGCAGCTGCGCTTCCAGATCTCGAAGGCTTCGGTCCCCTCCTCGATCTCGGGCGGCAGGACGAAGGCGACGTCGGATTCGTCGACGTAGCGCTGGCTGAGCTGCGAGAAGCTGAAGTGGCGGTGCCGGACGAGCTCGTGGGTGAGCGCGCGGCTGACGCCTTCGAAGAGGAAAGTCCAGGCGGCGTGCTCGATGACGCTGCCGTGCTTGACCTTCAGGATGTTGGCGAGGTATTCGCGGTTGGTGGTGCGGCCGGGGATGAGCTTGTGGCCGCCCTCGAAGCCGGCGTCGGGGCCGAAGCTGAGGTAGCAGAGGCGACCGGCGAACTCGGCGAGGGCCTGGGCGGGCACGTCGGAGTCGCTCTGCCAGCGGACGTGCGGGGCGCCGAGGAACTGCTGCCGGGCCAGAAGCGTCACCTTCGGCTCGCGGAAGATGTGCATCGGTGCGTCTCCAGGGACCGCAGTGGTCGTGTGGTATTGTGTCGTCCGCCCGGGTCGGAGTAACGTTGCCGGGCCAGGTCGTTCCCGGTGGTCGCCGGTGCGCCGGCGCTGGCCGTTTTTGGCGAAGCCGTGGCGGCGCGGGCGAGCCCCAACGTACCGCCCGGCCGGTGGTGAGACAAGGGGCCGCGGGCGGGTAGGGGGCTGCATCCGGGTCGCCTCGAGGGCGGGGCCGGCGTTTCGCGCGAGCGTGCAGAGGCGGAGGATGGCGGAGGAGCTGCTGGTACGGATCTCCCTGGTACGCGGGCCGGGCGCCCGCGGCGCCGGATGGGGGTGGAGGCGGCCGGTGCGGGAGCGGGGGCCCGGAGCGGGGGAGGCCAGGCTTCCGGTATCGCGGAAAGAGAGTGGGGCGAGTCAGTGATGGCGGATTCCGTAGAACTTCGTCCCGGGGTGCGGGCGCTGGATCACACGGCGGACCTGGGGTTCGAGGTCCGGGCGGAGTCGCTCTCGGAGCTGTTCCACCGGGCGGCCGCCGGGATGATGGCGCTGATCTGGGAGGGGGTGGGGCTGGAGCGGGGGCGTGCGGTCCGGCAGATCGAGCTGGAGGCGGAGGACGTGGGGTCGCTCCTGGTGTTGTGGCTCCGGGAGCTGCTCTATCTGCAGCAGGTCCATGGTTTCGCCTACGCCTCGGCGGATTTCGAGCGGCTGAGCGAGCGGAAGCTGCGGGCGCGGGTGCGGGGTGGGCGGGTCCGCGAGCCGCCGGTGCGGGAGCTCAAGGGCGTGACGTACCACGACCTCGAGGTCAGGCTGGAGGGCGGCGAGTGGGTGGCGCGGGTGATCTTCGACGTGTAGTCCGGGGCTGAGCCCGAGCGGTCTCGAATGACGCCTTCTCTCATGCCGGCCGCGGCGGGCGGGCCGGGCGCGGGCGTCGGGTCGCGGGAGGCGGGTGGAGGGGCTATCTTTCCGTGAGCGAGCGGGAGGCAGGGTGAACGGCAGTGTGGTCGCAGGAGCGATGGAGATCAGGCAGCTCGACGAGTACCGGTGGTTGATTCCCCGGCAGGGGAAGATGCGCGTGGACGGGCTGATCTACGCGGATCGTACGCTCATGGAGGACATCCGGCGCGACGAGGCGATCCGGCAGGTGGCGAACGTGGCGACGCTGCCGGGGATCGTCGGCCGCTCGATCGGGATGCCGGACATCCACTGGGGGTACGGGTTCGCGATCGGGGGGGTGGCGGCGTTCGATCCGGAGGAGGGCGGGGTGGTGAGCCCGGGCGGCGTCGGGTACGACATCAACTGCGGGGTGCGGCTCCTGCGCTCGAATCTCAACCGGCACGAGGTCCGGCCCCGGCTGTCCCGCCTGATGGACCGTCTCTTCGAGGAGATCCCTGCGGGGGTGGGCGCGGGGTCCACGTCGCTCCGGCTGAGTAAGTCGGAGATCCGGCGGGTGCTGGTCGATGGCGCGCGCTGGGCGGTGGAGCAGGGGTTCGGGACGCCGGGCGACCTGGAGCGGATCGAGGGGGGCGGGGCGCTGCCGGGTGCGGACCCGGGGGAGGTGAGCGACCGGGCGATCGAGCGGGGGAGCACCCAGCTCGGGACGGTGGGGTCGGGGAACCACTTCGTCGAGGTGGGGTGGGTGGACGAGGTGTACGACGAGGCGGCGGCCAGGCGGCTGGGGCTCGAGGAGGGGACGGTCACGGTCTTCATTCACTCCGGCTCCCGCGGGCTCGGCTACCAGGTTTGCGACGACTTCATCCACGTCATGCTGCGGGCGTCGGAGAAGTACGGGATCGAGCTCCCGGACCGGCAGCTCTGCTGCGCGCCGCTGGGATCGCCGGAGGCGGAGAGCTACCTGGGCGCGATGCTGGCGGCGGCGAACTTCGCCTTCGCGAACCGGCAGCTCATGGCGCATCGGGTGCGGGAGGCGTTCTCGGCGGTGTTCGGCCGCCCGTGGACGGAGCTGGGTTTGACGGTGGTGTACGACGTCGCGCACAACATTGCGAAGTGGGAGACGCACGAGGTGGACGGGGTGGAGCGGCGGCTGTGCGTGCATCGGAAGGGCGCGACGCGGGCGTTCCCGCCGGGCCACCCGGAGCTGGCGCCGGCGTTCCGGGACCTGGGGCAGCCGGTGCTCATCCCCGGGGACATGGGGCGGTACTCGTACGTACTGGTGGGCACGACCGGCGCGTACCGGGAGACGTTCGGCTCGACGTGCCATGGAGCGGGCCGGCGGATGAGCCGGGCGCAGGCGAAGAAGTCGGCGCGGACGCGGGACCTCCGGCAGGAGTTCCGGGACCAGGGGATCGAGGTGCGGGCCTCGTCTTTCGCCACCGTGGCGGAGGAGGTGCCGGAGGCGTACAAGGACGTGGCGGACGTGGTGGAGGTGGTGGACCGGGCCGGGATCGGGCGGAAGGTGGCCCGGCTGCGGCCGATGGGGGTGCTCAAGGGGTAGGCCGGCCTGGATGGCGGTGCTGCGCCGAGGAGAGCGGCGATGAGGTCCGAGTCGGAGGCGCCGTACGCGAGTCGGCGTGCCCGGGTCCTGGAGATCCTGGGCGATGATGCCGCGATGATCCTGCCCGCGGCGCCGGAGCTGGGCGTCGGGCGGGATCTCGAGCTCCGTTACCAGCCGGATCCGGAGCTGTACTACCTGACGGGCTGCACGGAGCCGGAGGCGGTGGCGGTGCTCTGTCCGGCGCACGAGGGGGCGCCGTTCACGCTCTTCGTGCGGCCGCGCGACCCGGAGGCCGAGCGGTGGACCGGGGCCCGGTACGGCCCGGAGCGGGCGAAGGAGGTTTTCGCGGCCGATGCGGCGTTCCCGCTCTCGGAGCTCGAGAATCGCCTGCCGTCGATGCTGCAGAGGGTGAACACCGTTTACTTCCGGCTCGGGACCGGGCGGGACGAGGTGGAGCGGCTGGTGCGCGAGGTCCTGGCCCGGGCGCGGAAGGGGCGGCAGCGGAGCGGGCGGGGGCCGCAAGCGCTGGTCGACCCGGGCAAGATCCTGGACGAGCTGCGGCTGATCAAGGACGAGCACGAGCTCGGGCTGCTGCGGGAGGCGGCGCGGATCACCGTGTCGGCCTTCCGCGAGGCCGTGCGCGCGATCCGGCCGGGCGCGGGCGAGTGGCAGGTCGAGGCCGCACTGGAGGGCGCTTTCCGCTGGCAGGGCGCGGACGGCCCGGCGTTCCCGTCGATCGTGGGGTCGGGCCCGAACGCGGTCGTGCTCCATTACGTGGAGAACAGCCGCAGGCTGGCGGCCGGCGAGCTGCTGCTGGTCGACGCGGGGGCACGCTACCGGCTGTACAACGGCGACGTCTCGCGCACCTTCCCGGTCTCGGGCACCTTCACGCCGGTGCAGCGCTCGGTGTACGACGCGGTGCTGGCGGCGCGGGACGCGGCGATCGCGGCGGTCCGGCCGGGCGCCACGATCACCGATGTGCACCGGGCGGCGGTGCGCGTGCTGGTCGAGGCGCTGGTCGAGCACGGGCTGCTGGAGGGCGAAGTCGACGCGCTGGTCGAGCGCGAGGAGGCGTACAAGCCGTACTTCCCGCACCGGACCTCCCACTGGCTGGGCCTGGAGGTCCACGATGTGGGCGACTACGCCGTCGACGACGCGCCTCGCCCGCTCAGGCCGGGGATGGTCCTGACGGTGGAGCCGGGGCTCTACATCCCGGCCGACTGTGACGTGGCGCGCTCGGAGCTGCGCGGCGTGGGGATCCGGATCGAGGACGACGTCCTCGTGACGGAGACGGGGAGCGAGGTCCTCACCGCGGAGCTACCCGCCGCGGCCGAGGCGGTCGAGGCGCTGGTGCAGGGTGGCTGAGCGCCCGACGCGAGGCTCTTGACACACCTCCCGGCCGGCGCCCTAATTAGAAGCGGGACAATCTCCCACGGCGGATGGATTTGATGGCCGCTTGCTACCGCCGGGCAGGGCGCTGCGTCGCCGCTGCCGAAACAAAAGCCTAAAGTGCCGGGAAAAGGGATCGTATACACTGTCCGTCCCCGCACTCGCAAGTGGCTGCGGGGCTTTTTCTTTTTGGAGTCGACATGGCGGCGAGTCGTTACCTCGAGGTCCTGAAGGAGCGCGTCCTGGTCTTCGATGGGGCGATGGGGACGAGCATTCAGGCGCTAGGGCTCACGGCCGCGGATTATGGCGGGCCGGGGCTCGAGGGGTGCAACGACTACCTGGTGCTGTCGCGTCCGGACGCGATCGAGGCGATCCATGCGTCGTACCTGGAGGCGGGGTGCGACGTGATCGAGACGAACACGTTCCGCTCGAACGGGCTGACGCTGCGGGAGTGGGGGCTGGAGGGGCGGGTGGTGGAGCTGAACCGGGCGGCGGCGGCGCTGGCGCGGCGGGTGGCGGACCGGTTTTCGACGCCGGACCGGCCGCGGTTCGTGGCGGGCAGCATCGGGCCGAGCGGTTTCCTGCCGAGCACGTCGGATCCTTCGCTGGGGAACATCACGTACGACGAGCTGGCCGAGGTCTACCGTGAGCAGGCGCGGGGGCTGGTGGAGGGGGGCGTGGATGTGCTGCTCATCGAGACGAGCCAGGACATTCTGGAGGTGAAGGCGCAGATCGCGGGGATCCGGCGGTACTTCGCGGAGGCGGGGGTGTGGCGTCCGATCCAGGCGCAGGTGACGCTGGACACCTCGGGTCGGATGCTTCTGGGGACGGACATCGCGGCGGCGATGGTGATCCTGGAGTCGCTGGGCGTGGATGTGATCGGGCTGAACTGTTCGACGGGCCCGGAGCACATGCGCCAGCCGGTGCGGTACCTCTGCGAGAACGCGCGGCTGCCGATCAGCGTGATCCCGAACGCGGGGATCCCGCACAACGAGGGCGGATTGGCGGTCTACCCGCTGGAGCCGGGGGAGCTGGCCGAGGCGCACGAGGAGTTCGTGACGCGCTTCGGCGTGAACATCGTGGGCGGGTGCTGCGGGACGACGCCGGAGCACATCCGGGCGGTGGTGGAGCGGGTGTGGGGGAAGCCGCACCTGTCGCCGCTGGTGTGGGAGGAGGTGAGGGGGCGGCGGTGTTTGCGGCGGCAGGCGCCGCGCGTGCCGCGGGTGGCGAGCGCGATGACCGCGACGCTGATGGTCCAGGACCCGCGGCCCACGCTGATCGGGGAGCGGGTCAACGCGCAGGGTTCGCGGGCGGTCAAGCGGTTGCTGCTGGCCGAGGACTACGACGGCGTGCTGGAGATCGCGCGGGAGCAGGTGGAGGGCGGCGCGCACCTGCTGGACGTCTGCGTGGCGCTCACGGAGCGGCAGGACGAGGCGGCGCAGATGCGGCGGCTGGTGAAGCTGCTGGCGCAGGCCGTCGAGGCGCCGCTGGTGATCGACACGACGGAGCCGGAGGTGGTGCGGGCCGCGCTGGAACAGTACCCGGGCCGGGCGATCGTCAACTCGATCCACCTGGAGAACGGGCGGGCGCGCGTCGATGCGGTCCTGCCCCTCGTCGTCGAGCACGGTGCGGCGGTAGTGGCGCTCACGATCGACGAGCAGGGGATGGCGAAGACGGCGGAGCGGAAGCTGGAGGTGGCGCGGCGGATCTACGAGATCGCGGTGGGGGAGTACGGGCTCGCGCCGGAGGACCTGATCTTCGACGACCTGACGTTTACGCTGGCGACGGGCGATCCCGAGTTCCGTCGTTCGGCGATCGAGACGATCGAGGGGATCCGGCGGATCAAGGCGGAGCTGCCGGGGGTGCTGACGAGCTTGGGCGTGTCGAACGTCTCGTTCGGGCTGGCGAAGCACGCGCGGGCGGTGCTGAACTCGGTGTTCCTGCACCACTGTGTGGAGGCGGGGCTGGACCTGGCGATCGTGAACCCGGCGCACGTGACGCCGTACGCGGAGATCCCGGCGGAGCAGCGCGAGCTGGCGGACGATCTGATCTTCGACCGCCGGGAGGACGCGCTGGCGCGCTTCATCGCGTACTTCGAGCAGCAGGGGGCGGTGGAGGAGGCGGCGGCCGACCCGACGGCGGAGATGGGGGTGGAGGAGGCGATCCGCTGGAAGATCCTGCATCGCAAGAAGGAGGGGATCGAGGAGCTGGTCGACCTGGCGATCGAGCGGCGCGGGGGCGGCCACGAGGCGGGCGTGTGGGTGCTCAACAACGTGCTGCTGCCGGCGATGAAGGAGGTGGGGGACCGGTTCGGCGCCGGGGAGCTGATCCTTCCGTTCGTGCTCCAGTCGGCGGAGGTGATGAAGCGGGCGGTGGCGCGGCTGGAGACGCACCTGGACAAGGTGGAGGGGCAGACGAAGGGGAAGGTGGTGCTGGCCACGGTCTTCGGCGATGTGCACGACATCGGGAAGAACCTGGTCAACACGATTCTCACGAACAACGGCTACACGGTCTACGACCTGGGCAAGCAGGTCCCGGTCAACACGATCATCGAGAAGGCGGTGGAGGTGGGGGCGGACGCGATCGGGCTGTCGGCGCTGCTGGTCTCGACGTCGAAGCAGATGCCGTTGTGCGTGCAGGAGCTGCACGCGCGGGGCCTGAACTTCCCGGTGCTGATCGGCGGCGCGGCGATCAATCCGTCGTTCGCGCGGGCGGCGGCGTTCGTGGACGCGGAGCGGGGGGAGCTGTACGCGCCTGGCGTTTTCTACTGCAAGGATGCATTCGAGGGGCTGGCGACGGTGGACGCGCTGCTGGACCCCGAGCGGCGGGCGGCGCTGCTGGAGGAGTGGCGGCGGGATGTGATCGAGGCGACGGCGCGGCGGGCGGCGCTGCAGGAGAAGGCGCGGTCGCTGCGGCCGGCGCGGCGGGTGGTGCCGTCGCGGGAGGTCGAGATCCCGCGGCCGCCGTTCTTCGGGGTGAAGGTGCTGGAGCGACTGGCGCCGACCGAGCTGTACCCGTGCATCGACCTGAACACGCTGTACCGGCTGCACTGGGGTGCGAAGAACGCGAAGGGCGAGGAGTGGGAGCGGCTGGTGCGGGAGGAGTTCGAGCCGCGGCTGAAGCGGTACCAGCAGGAGGTGCTGGCGGGCGGGTGGCTCACGGTGAAGGCGGCGTACGGGTACTTCCCGGCGGCGTCGGACGGGGACGACCTGATCGTCTACGATCCGGAGGACGAGAACCGGGAGATCGCGCGCTTCACGTTCCCGCGGCAGCGGGACCGGGACCAGCTGTGTCTCTCGGACTACTTCGTCCCGGTGGACGCGGGCCGGCGGGACGTGGTGGCGTTCCAGATCGTGACGATCGGGGATCGGTTGCTGGAGCGCGCCGACGCGCTCATGAAGGGCGGGGACTACGGGGAAGGATACTACCTGCACGGCTTCGGGGTGCGTCTCGCGGAAGCGGCGGCGGAGGTGGTGAACCGGCGGATCCGGGCGGAGCTGGGGCTGACGGGGAACCGCGGGCTGCGGTACTCGTGGGGTTACCCGGCGTGCCCGGACCATCGGCAGCACGAGATCGTCTACCGGCTGCTGCCGGCGCGTGAGCGGTTGGGGATGGACCTGACGGTGGCGGGGGCGCTGGTGCCGGAGCTGTCGACGGCGGCGATCGTGGTGCATCACCCGGAGGCGAAGTACTTCTCGGCGGCGTAACGAGGTGGGGCCGTCATGGATTTTCTCGACCTGCTGAACGACGAGCGCCCGCACGTCTTCGACGGTGCGATGGGGACGATGCTCTACGCGAAGGGCGTCTTCATCAACCGATGTTACGATGAGCTGAACCTGCGGGACCCGGAGCTGGTGCAGGAGGTTCATCGGGCGTACGTGCGGGCGGGTGCGGAGCTGCTGGAGACGAACACGTTCGGCGCGAACCGGGCGAAGCTGTCGCAGTACGGGCTGGAGGAGCAGGTGCGGGCGATCAACGCGCGGGCGGCGGAGCTCGCGCGGGCGGTGGCGCGGGGACGGGCGCTGGTGGGTGGTGCGATCGGGCCGCTGGGTTTGCGGATCGAGCCGTACGGGCCGACGTCGCGGGAGGAGGCGCGGGCGATCTTCCGGGAGCAGGCGGAGGGGCTGCTCGAGGGGGGTGTGGACTTTTTCATCCTGGAGACGTTCAGCGATCTCGAGGAGATCCATCAGGCGCTGCTGGCGGTGCGTGAGGTGTCGAGCCTTCCGGTCGTGGCGCAGGTGACGGTGCAGGAGGACGGTGCGACGGCCTACGGCACCTCGCCGGAGATGTGCGCGGTGCGGCTGGAGGAGTGGGGGGCAGACGTGGTCGGGATCAACTGCTCGGTGGGGCCGCACGGGGTGCTGGAGGCGATCGAGAAGATGGCGGCGGTGACGCGGCGGAAGCTGTCGGCGCAGCCGAACGCGGGGTTTCCGCGGGAGGTGGAGGGGCGGAAGATGTACATGGCGTCACCGGAGTACATGGCGACCTACGCGCAGCGGCTGATCAGGGCGGGTGCGAAGTTCGTGGGGGGCTGCTGCGGGACGACGCCGGAGCACATCAAGCGGATCGTGGATGCGGTGCGGGCGGTGGCGCCGGGCCGGACGCAGATCCGGGTCGAGCTGCCGGAGCCTTCGGTCGAGGCCGTGGAGCCGGTGCCGCTGGCCGAGCGGTCGAACTGGGGGCGGAAGCTGGCGGCGGGGGAGTTCGTCACGACGGTCGAGATCGTGCCGCCGAAGGGGATCGACCCGTCCCGGATGCTGGCGGGGGTGCGGCTGCTCGAGCGGGCGGGGGTGGACGCGGTGAACGTACCGGACGGGCCGCGGGCGCAGATGCGGATGGGCGCGGTCGCGACCGCGGTGCTGGTGGAGCAGGTGGTGGGGATCGAGGCGGTGCTGCACTACTGCTGTCGCGATCGGAACCTCCTCGGCATGCTCTCGGACCTGCTGGGTGCGCACGCGCTGGGGATCCGGAACCTGCTCCTGATCACGGGCGATCCGCCGAAGATGGGCCCGTACCCGGAGGCGACCGCGGTCTTCGACATCGACTCGATCGGCCTGACGAACCTGGTGAGCCGGCTGAACCGGGGGCTGGACCCGGGCGGCAACCCGATCGGCTCGGCGACGTCGTTCACGATCGGGGTGGGCGCGAACCCGGGGGCGGTGGACCTGGAGCACGAGCTGCGGCGGTTCTTCTGGAAGGTGGAGGCGGGGGCCGAGTTCGCGATCACGCAGCCGGTCTTCGATCCGGACCAGCTGCTGGGGTTCATCGAGGAGCTGCGGAAGCGGGGGATCTGGATCCCGATCGTTGCGGGGATCTGGCCGCTGGTGTCGGTGCGGAACGCGGAGTTCCTGGCCAACGAGGTGCCCGGGGTGGTGGTGCCGCCTGCCGTGGTGGAGCGGATGCGGCGCGCGAGCGAGCGGGGCAAGGATTTCGCGCTGGAGGAGGGGATCGCGATCGCGCGGGAGATGCTGGAGCGTGTCCGGCCGTACGTGCAGGGGATCCAGGTGAGTGCGCCGTTCGGGAAGGTGGCGCTGGCGCTACGGGTGTTCGAGGGGATCGAGGGGATCCGGGTGGATGTGGGGGAGGAGCCGCTCGACCCGGCGGATGCGGAGGGGTTCACGCCGCCGGGCCAGCGGCGGCGTCCGGCCGCGGCGGGCGCTGCGTCGCGCGAGGAGCGGGCTGGAGGGGAGTGAATGGGGGAACTCGCGTTCGTGAAGGGGCAGGCGCTGGGGAACGACTACCTGGTGGTGGAGGCGGCGGACCTGCCCTGGCCGCTGACGCCGGCGCGCATCCGGGCGCTCTGCGACCGCCATCGGGGGATCGGGTCGGACGGTGTGCTGCTCGCGGAGACGGGCGGGGGGGCGTTCCGGCTGCGGATCTTCAACCCTGATGGGAGCGAGGCGGAGAAGAGCGGGAACGGGCTGCGGATCTTCGCGGCCTACCTGCACGACCGGGGGCTGGTGGGGGAGGAGGCGTTCGTCGTGCGGCTCCCGGCGGAGGAGGTCGAGCTGCGGGTGGAAGAGGTGCGGGAGGGCGGGGTGCTGGAGGTGGGGGTGGAGGTGCGGGAGGACTACCGGATCCGGC
>DATCLG010000181.1:0-19630 GCA_036564015.1 Longimicrobiales bacterium | reverse complement strand
TCGGCGTACTCGGGTCGGGACCACTTGAGGCTCGCGATGTGGCCGGTCACGCGGACGGGTCGGACCGTGGAGAGCGGCTCGCCCGGCTTCGTGAGGAGGTAGCGGACGACCAGCGCCGAGTGGCACATCATGTCGTTGAGGACGCCTCCGCCCTGGAGGTGCCCCTGCCAGAACCAGGGCGCGTGGGGCCCGCTGTGCTCCTCGGCGGCCCTGGCCAGGTAGGGCCGGCCGGCGACGGCCGCGCCGCGCCGCCAGATGAGCTCTCGGCCGCGCTCGAGGTGGGGGGTGAAGATCTGGTCCTCGAGGTAGGCCGTCTGGAGCCCGACGCGGCGGACGAGCTCGAGCATGCGCTCGGCCTCGGCGACGTTGCGGGCGAGGGGTTTTTCGCAAGCGATGCCGCGGAGGGTGCCCTTGCCGGTCTCGATGGCGTGGACGATCTCCTCGAGGTTCTCGACGCGCGTGTGGTTGGGCCCGGTGAGCCAGATGGCATCGATCGCCGGGTCGGCCACCATTTCCGTGATGGAGGCGTAGGTCCGGGCCTCACCCACGTCCAGCTTCCGCGCGATGGCGGCGGCGACGGCAGCGTTCTTGTGGTTCGGGCTCCAGATGCCCAGGACGTCGGCATCGCGGACGCCGACCCAGGACTGCAGATGGAAGCGTGCGATGAAGCCGCTGCCGACGAAGCCCACACCGAGTCGTTTCTTGCTCATTTTCCTGCCCTTGCGTTGTGGTGGTCGGTCGAGCCGGGGCGCCGGCGGCGTCCGGGCGCTGGTCTCCTGCCGCGGCCGCCCATACCCCGCCGCGCGGGTCCGGGAACATGCTCGCCTCCCGCCCCCGTCGTCCATGCGACCGGTCATGCGGCCAGGCAGGGCAGGGAGTGGGGGCGGGAGGCACAGAATCCGCCGCCGGCCAGCGGCTCGGCGGCGGGAGGTGTGGCGCTTACTGCTCTTCCGGGCTCTTGAGCTCGCGCACCCAGATGTTCCGGAAACGCACGGGGTCGCCGTGGTCCTGGAGGACCAGCGGCAGGCGATCGGGGTGCGCCTGGTACGGCGGCCGCGCGCGGTGCGCCGTCGGGCCGACCAGCTCCACGTTGTCCTGCACGAGGACGCCGTTGTGGAAGACGGTCACGCGCGCCGGCCGGACCAGATTCCCCTGCGCGTCGAACCGGGGTGCGCGGAAGATGATGTCATACGTCTGCCACTCGCCCGGCGCCCGGCTGGCGTTGACGAGCGGCGGGTATTGTCCGTAGAGTGCGCCGGCCTGGCCGTCGGGGTAGGTGTCGTTCTGGTACGAGTCGAGGACCTGGACCTCGTACCTGCCCATCAAGAACACACCGCTGTTCCCGCGGTTCTGGCCCTCGCCCCGCGGCGGGGTCGGCGTCGCCCACTCGATGTGGAGCTGGACGTCGCCGAAGCCCTGGATCGTCTCGATCGACCCCGTCCCCCGCACGACCTCCATGTAGCCGTTCTCGACCTTCCACTGCACGGGCCCGCCCTTGGAAGAGCGCCACTTCGAGACGTCGCGGCCGTCGAAGAGCACGATGGCATCCGACGGCGGCGGCACCGGCGTCGCAGGGGCGGGTCCGGGGGTCACGACTGGAGGCCGCGGCCGTTCCATCGAGTGTACGGGCCAGCGGTCCACGGCCGCCTTCGTCGCCGCCGACTGGCTCCAGCACTCTGCCACGGCCCCGGCGGCCAGGTTGCCGGCGGCCGCGGCGACGAGAGCGGCCACAGCCACCCTGAAGGACGAATTCGAGCTCATAGAACGAATCTCCTCAATTCCAGTTAGGAATCCTTGGCCAGCAACGACTCGGGGGCAGCAAGGGCGACCGGGCCCGCGTCGACCCGGGGCCAGCCGGCCACCCCGCGCCGACGACCTACGCGCGCGTCGAGGCCGTGTCGAACGCGTCCACCGTCCGGTAGGCCTCGATCACCGCCAGCTCGCCTTCCTTGCCGGGCTTGGAGTTCCCGTGCTCCATGCCCAGGATCCCCGTGTACCCTTTCTCGTAGATGTGCTTGAAGATGTTGCGGTAGTTGATCTCGCCGGTGGTCGGCTCCTTGCGCCCGGGGTTGTCGCCGATCTGGAAGTAGCCGATCTCGTCCCAGACCATGTCGATGGTCGGGATGATGTGCCCTTCGTTCCGCTGCATGTGGTAGATGTCGTAGAGGATCTTGCACGAAGGGCTGTTGACGGCCTTGCAGATCATGTAGGCCTGATCGGCGTTGCGCAGGAAGAGATCCGGCGTGTCGCTCAACGGCTCCATGACCATGACGAGGCCGTGCGGCTCGAAGACCTCGGCGCCACGCCGCATCGCCTCGATCACGTTGGCGGTCTGGATGCCGATCGGGAGCCGGCGCTCGAAGTTCCCCGGGACGACCGTCATCCACTTCGCGTTGACGCGCTTGGCCACTTCCACGGCCTTGCGGCACGTCGCGACGAAGTGGTCGATGAGCTCCTTCTTGCCGGTGGTGGCCCAGACGTCGCTGTTCCGGAAGGCATTGATGACGAAGACGCCCATCTTCATGCCCAGCCGGGCCAGCTCCTTGCCGATCTTCTCCTGCACCTCGACGGGCCGGCTCATGAGGCCGTTGTCCTCGAGGGCGGTGAAGCCCTGATCGGCCATGAACTGGATCTGGGAGATCAGGTCATCACCGGCGTGGTGCCTGAACATGCCGAAGTGCGGCGCGTAGTTGAGCTTGAAGCGAGGCTTCGAGCTCGGGGCCGGCGCGGCGCTCGCGGGCGTGGGCAAGGCGTTCATGCCGGTAGCCAGCGCGGCGCCAGCGGCCAGGCCGGTCCGGAGAAAGTCTCTGCGTTCGATGGTAACCTCCCGTGGCAAGAAGTGTTATGCGATCGGAGAGAGGTCTGCTGACCGGGGGGAGCGTGCCCGACCGTGGCGGGTCGGGCACGCGTGCGGTGCGTCCGGTGTCCGGTGTCCCCCGGGTGATCAGCTATTCGCCTTGGCGGCGGCCTCCCGCGAGTGGGTGAAGAGCGTGCGGGAGAGCTTGGTCACGCCCGGCGCCGCGACGGGCGGCACGGGCATCGAGCCGAAGGCGAGCGACGGCGGCGTGAGATCGAGGTCGGAATTCATGATCTCGTCCCACGTCACGACCTGGCCGGTGTAGGCCGCCTCACGAGCCATGATGGCCGTGAGCGTGCTCTCCGCCACCTGCTTGCCTTCGTTGAGCGGCTTCCCGGCCCGGATGCTGGCCACCAGGTCGGTGTGCTCCTGGACGTAGGGGTTGACCTTCTGGCCCTTGTACTCCCAGTTGCTCCTGCCCTTGATCCAGGACTGGGCGTCGGAAGTGCCGCGCGTGCCGATGAAGTACTCGCCGACGAAGCGGGCGGTCCCGTCCTGCTGGCGGCACATGCTGAGGATGCGCGCGCCGTTCGGGTACTCGAGCTCGACGGCGAAGTGATCGAAGATGTGGCCGTAGGCGGGGTCGACGCGGACCTGCCGGCCGCCGACGCCGTTGGCCTTCACCGGGTGGCTGCGCAGCACCCAGTTGGCGACGTCGATGTTGTGGATGTGCTGCTCGACGATGTGGTCGCCGGAGAGCCAGGTGAAGTAGAGCCAGTTACGGATCTGCCACTCGACGTCGGACATGCCCGGGGCGCGGTCGACCTTCCAGAGCCCGCCCTGGTTCCAGTAGACCTGGCCGGCGACGACGTCGCCGATGGCGCCGTCGTGGATGCGGCGGATGGTTTCGATGTAAGCGGGGTCATGCCGACGCTGGGTGCCCGCGACGATGGCGAGGCCCTTCTTCTGGGCGAGCTCGGAGGATGCGATCACGGAGCGGACACCCACGGGATCGACGGCCACCGGCTTCTCCATGAAGACGTGCTTGCCGGCCTCGATGGCGGCCTTGAGGTGCGCGGGTCGGAAGCCCGGCGGCGTGGCGAGGATGACGAGGTCGACGCCGCTCTCGATGACCTTCTGGTAGGCGTCGAAGCCGACGAAGGCGCGGCTGGGGTCGACCTTGAACTTGTCGCCGATCTGGCGCTGGAGGATGTTGAGGCTCCTTTCGAGGCGATCCTGGAAGAGGTCGCCCATGGCGTAGAGCTCGACGCCCTCAGCGCCGGTGACGATGTCGCGCACGGCGCCGGTGCCGCGGCCGCCGCAGCCGATGAGGCCGACGCGGATGGTGTCGGAGCCGTCCGCGTAGACGTAGGTGGACGCGCTGAGGAGCGCCGCGGACAGTCCGAGCGTGGTGGCCGCGGAGGTCTTGAGGAAGTCCCTGCGCGAGAGCGGGTTGGGTTGATTGATCTGGCTCATAGTTCGCTAAGGGGTTCGGGTGGTGGGTTTACTGGCCGTCGGGCTCACGCACGAGGCGGAGGCCGACGAAGGGCGCATCGGAGAGCCACCACCGGCTCTTGGGGAGCTGCGGGTCGGTAGCATTCCATGCGTCCGTTTGCTTCTTCTTGGCCGCGCAGTGCACATCCCTGGCGTCGTCGTCGTACGCGCCTCCCATCACGACCGGCTCGCCATCGGCGCCGATGACCCACTCTCCTGCGTTGCCGAGGAGGTCGTGGATACCGAATGCGTTCGGCGCGGTGGTTCCGACGGGGTGGGTGCGGCGCTCGGAGTTCTTGGCGTACCAGGCGAGCTTGTCGAGGTTGGTGGACGGCTGGGGTTTGCCGGATCCGGCCTGACAGGCGAGCCGCCACTCCGCCTCGGTGGGGAGGCGGTACTTCTTGCCGGTCCTGGCCGAGAACCACTCAGCGAACCTCTCCGCCGCGAAGGCGGTCATGCCGACGGCGGGGTGCCCCTGGTGGCCGAACCCGAGGTTGTCCCCGGGGAGGACGTAGGGCTTGGTGGGTCCGGAGACCGCGTCGACGTCCGAGCCACCCGAGCGGCCGGAGCCGAAGACCCATACGTCGTAGATGTCCCAGGGAATCTCGGTCTTGGTCATCCAGAAGGGCCCGACCTCGACGGTTTGGACGCCCTGCGGGGTTTCGATCTGGACCTTGCCGGCGGGCACGGGCACCATGTCGATGGAGACGTTGGCGTCCTCGATGCGCTCGGTGTAGGGCTCGAGGGCCTGGGTGCCCTGTGCTTTCGCCGGCTGTTGGGCGAGGCCGGGAGTGGCGGCCAGGCCGATTAAGAAGACGAGAGGGGCAGAAGCGCGGCGAGCGGACTCCCTGCCGCGCCGCCGGACGGTCCTGTCGTAGGAGATCCTCGTGACCACGCTACCAGGCGGTTATGGGGAAACGGAGGTATCACGTGTGTGCGGATATAGTATACGACGCGAGACGGGAAAGCGAAAGGGCAGGGGCGTGAGGCGGGCCGGGGCTCACTGCCCGGGGATGCGGGCGGCGGCGACGCGGGCGGCGTAGTAGCCGCACATGCCGTGGACGCCGCCGCCGGGGGGTGTGGAGGCGGAGCAGATGTAGAGGCCGGGGAGGGGTGTGGCGTAGGGAACGAGGCGGAGGGCGGGGCGGGCGAAGATCTGATGGAGGGTCATGGCGCCGCCGTTGATCTCGCCGCCGACGAGGTTCGGGTTGTGCTGTTCGAGCTCGAGAGCGGTCATGGTGCTGCGCGCGAGGATGATGTCGCGGAACCCGGGCGCGAAGCGTTCGACCTGGTCCTCGATGGCGCGGGTCATGTCGATGGGGGAGGCGTGGGGCACGTGGCAGTAAGCCCAGGCGATGTGTTTGCCGGCTGGTGCGCGGGTGGGGTCGAAGAGGGTGGGCTGGGCGAGGAGGACGAAGGGGCGTTCGGTGGGTCGTCCTTCCCAGGCGTTGCGGGCGGAGGCGGCGATCTCGGCGGTCGAGCCGCCGAGGTGGACGGTGGCGGCGCGGGCGCACTCGGGTGCTTTCCAGGGGATCGGCTCCGAGAGGGCCCAGTCGATCTTGAAGGCGCCGGGCCCGTAGCGGTAGGAGGCGAGCTGGCGTCGGTAGTGGGAGGGGAAGCGGCGTCCGGCGAGGTCGAGGACGTCGCGGGCGGAGAGGTCGAGGAGGGTGGCGGTGGCGGGCGGGAGCTCGTCGAGGGAATGGACGGGGGAGTCGAGGCGGAGCTCGGCGCCGCGCTCGCGGAGGATGGAGACGAGGGCGTCGGCGATGCGCTGGGATCCGCCGCGCGCGATCGGCCAGCCGACGGCGTGGCCAGCGATGGCGAGGACGAGGCCGATGGCGGCGGAGGGGGGCGTATCGAGGGGGAGGAGCGAGTGGCCGGCGATGCCGGCGAAGAGGGCGCGGGCGCGTTCGCCCCGGAAGGCGTGTCTGGCGAGGCCGAGGGCGGAGCGGAGGGCGAGGAGCCCGAAGCGAGCGAAGAGGAGCGGGTGGCGCGGGGCCCTGGAGGGCAGGCTGAGCACGTCGCTCAGGAGCGCTTCCCATCGTGCGACGAAGGGGTCCATGAGCCTGGCCCAGGCGGTGGCGTCGACGCGGTCGAGGCTCTGGCCGGTGTCGCGGGTGGAGCGTTCGAGTACGGCGGCGGTGCCGTCGTCGAAGGGGTGGGCGAGGAGGGCGGGGGAGTGGACCCACTCCAGCCCGTGCGTGGCGAGTGGGAGGGAGCGGAAGAAGGGGGAGGCGACGGCGAGGGGGTGGACGGCGGCGCAGATGTCGTGGAGGAACCCGGGGAGGGTGAGCTCTGCCGAACGGGTGCCGCCGCCCGGGACGTCCATCGCCTCGTAGACGATCACGCGGTGGCCGAGCCGTGCCAGCTCGAGGGCGGCGGCCAGGCCGTTCGGGCCGGCGCCGACGATGACGGCGGTGGTGGGCAGCATGGTTCAGACAGTGCGGCGGCCGAACGCGGAGGCCGCGGCCGTGAGGCGGGTGGACTGCCGCCAGCGTCGTCGGCCGCCGGGCTGCAAGGTGCGGGTCCGGACGGCGACATCACCTCGGAGGAGGCCGGGCCGCCGTTCCCCGGCGCGGGGGAGGAGGGCCTGCGGGGCGCTCGCGATCGGGGCCGCCGCGCTGCCGCGGCGTAGCGAGGCGCGGGTGTGTCGATGCATCGTTGTGGTCTCCGGTGTCGCCGTACCCGGCTCCTGACCCGGGCGCTCTCACGCATGGAATGCACCAGGGCGCCTTGGGATGCAAGACCCAGGCGGCGCGTAGAGTGGTCTGGCCAGCTTGTCGCGCCAAGACATTGCCGCTAGATTAAAACAACTTGTTGATGTAAAAGCCTTTTCGGGCAAGAGCGAGCGTCTTTTCTGCCGCCGTTTCATCTGTCGCGCCCGCGGAGTTCCGGCCCTTTCGGAACCTGCCTGCCCGGCCGGCCCGGCGTGTGGAAGGGGATTGGGGGCGGCGTTGCCGTATTGAGGCCTGGCGGTAGGACGTTCTGGCCGCCGGTCGGAGGCCGGGGGGCCGGCGCGCATCACCCGAGGAGACCACGATCATGGAGCAGATGAGCAAGGAGCGCAGGCGGATGCCGTTGCACACGCAGATCCTGCTGGGTCTGCTGGTGGGCGCGGGCGCCGGGCTGGTCGGGAACGTGCTGTGGCGTGGGGAGCCTGCGTTGGCCTGGGTGATCAGCCACGTGGCGCAGCCGGTGGGGCAGGTCTTCCTGCGCATGCTCTTCATGGTGGTGGTCCCGCTGGTGTTCACCTCGCTGGCGCTGGGGGTCGCGGGGCTCGGGGACCTGAGGCGCGTGGGGCGGATCGGGGCGAAGACGCTGGGCTTCTTCGTGGCCACGACGGCGCTGGCGGTGATGCTCGGGCTCACGCTGGCGAACCTGATCCGTCCGGGGGAGTCGCTGGATCCCGAGGTGCGGTCGGCGCTGCTGGCGGCCTATGCGCCGGAGGCGGCGGAGAAGGTGGGGGCGGCCCAGACGACGAGCTTCGGGGTGGAGACGTTGGTGGCGATCGTTCCGCGCAATCCGGTGGATGCGGCGGCGCGGGGCGACATGCTGGGCCTGATCTTCTTCGCGCTGGTGTTCGGGCTGGCGCTGGCGCAGCTGGCGCCGGAGCGGGCGCGGCCGGTCCTCCGGGTGCTGGAGGGGATCGGCGACGCGGTGACGGTGATGATCCGTCTGGCGATGCGGCTGGCGCCGTTCGGGGTCGCGGGGCTGATCTTCTCGGTGACGGCGCAGTTCGGGCTGGACGTGTTGCGCTCGCTCGGGCTCTACGTGGTGATGGTGCTCCTGGGGCTCGTGCTGCACCAGTTCGGGGTGATCGGGCTCCTAGCACGGGTGCTGGCGGGGGTTCGGCCGGGGGTCTTCTTCCGGCGAGCGCGCGAGCTCATGGTGACGGCGTTCTCGACCTCGAGCTCGAGTGCGACGCTGCCGACGACGCTGCGCACGGCCCAGGAGGAGTTCGGGGTGCCGCGGGAGGTGGCGGGCTTCGTGATCCCGCTCGGGGCGACGCTCAACATGAACGGGACGGCGCTCTTCGAGGGGATGACGGTGCTCTTCCTGGCGCAGGTCTTCGGCGTCCCGCTGAGCCTGCCCATGCAGGCGGTGGTGGTGGCGATGTCGGTGCTGACGGCGATCGGGACGGCGGGGGTGCCCGGTGGCTCGATCCCGCTCCTCGTGATGGTGCTGGGGATGGTGGGGGTGCCGGGGGAAGGGATCGCGCTCATCCTCGGGGTGGACCGGATCCTGGACATGGCGCGGACGGTCCCGAACGTGACCGGTGACCTGCTGACCTCGCTCGTCATCACGCGGAGCGAGCGGCTCCCCTTCTTCGCCCAGGAGGCGCGCGAGGGCGCGGAAGAAGCCGCCCCTGCACCGACGGGCCTCACGGCAGCGGTGCCGGTGGCGCAGCAGGCGGAGGAGTAGTCCGGCTGCCGACGCAACGCCCGGCAGCATCGCGGTAATGGCCGCCAGGCCGGCGGCCCCGCTCTCCGGCCTGGCCGTTGCAGGCAGAGGAAGGTGCCGGGCAGGCCTGGCCCGTATTCCGACCCCGGCCTGCCTCGACTCGTGTCCGCCGCCGGGCGGGTGGGAGCGGGGGGCGGGCCTGAAAGCCTCGATACGGGCGCGTCTCAGCCCGCATCGCCTCGGCGGGAGTGGCTGGCCACTCCCGCCGAGACTCGTGAATCGATATGAACCCGGAGACGCCCAGCCGACGACGGATGGAGGGCCGGGCCGGGAGCCGAGGAAACGAATGGACCTGACGCTGATCCTGAAGGCGGTGATTCTCGGGCTGGTCGAAGGGGCGACGGAGTTCATCCCCGTCTCGTCCACCGGTCACCTGATCCTGGTGGGCGACTGGCTCGGCTTCAACGACGAACGGGCAAAGACCTTCGACATCTTTATCCAGCTCGGCGCGATCCTGGCCGTGGTGTGGCTCTACCGGGACAGGCTCGCGCGCGTCGCGCTGAACTGGCACCGCGATCCCACGGCCCGCCAGGTCCTGATCAACCTGTTCGTCGCCTTCTTGCCGGCGGCGGTCGTGGGCTTCCTCGCCCGCGACTGGATCAAGGCGTACCTCTTCAACCCGGGCACGGTGGCGATCGCGCTGGTGCTGGGCGGGATCGCCATCCTGCTCATCGAGCGCTGGAATCCGACGTCGCGCATCCGCTACGTCGACACGATGCCGACCCGGATCGCGCTCGGCATCGGCCTGGCCCAAGTGCTGGCGCTCTTCCCCGGCGTCTCCCGTTCAGGTGCGACGATCATGGGCGCGCTGGTCCTCGGGCTCTCGCGCACCGCCGCGGCGGAGTTCTCGTTCTTCCTGGCGATTCCCGTCATGTTCGCGGCGAGCGCGTTCGACCTCTTCGAGAGCCGCGAGGTCCTGGCCCTCGGGGACGTGCCGCTCTTCGCCGTCGGATTCCTGGTCTCCTTCCTGTCCGCGCTCCTCGTCGTGAAGGCGTTCATCACCTTCATCGCGCGCGGGAAGTTCACTCCCTTCGCCTGGTACCGGATCGGCTTCGGGCTCCTCCTGCTGGGGTACTGGAGCCTGGCGGGCTGACCCGGAGCCGGGGCGGGCACGGCTGGTCACGCAGATGGTTGCGCCTCACGTGCCCGCCAGGCGGAATGCTTCGGCGATCACGCCCCGCGCTTCCTCGATGATCCTCCCCAGGTGCTCGGGGCCGAGGAAGCTCTCCGCGTAGATCTTGTAGACGTCCTCCGTCCCGGACGGCCGGGCGGCGAACCAGCCGTTCTCCGTGACGACCTTGATCCCGCCGATCGGCGCGTCGTTGCCGGGCGCGTGCGTGAGCTTGGCCAGGATCTTCTCCCCGGCCAGCTCTTCGGCCCGGATCAGGTCCGGCGAGAGCTCGGCGAGGACGGTCTTCTGGCGCGGGGTGGCGGGCTCGTCGATGCGCTCGTAGATGGGGCTGCCGAACTGCGCTTCGAGGCTCCTGTAGTGCTCGCCCGGGTCGCGGCCGGTGACGGCGGTGATCTCGGCGGCGAGGAGGCCGAGGAGGATGCCGTCCTTGTCGGTCGTCCAGGCGGTGCCGTCATGGCGGAGGAAGGCGGCGCCCGCGCTCTCTTCGCCGCCGAACCCGAGCGAGCCATCGAGGAGCCCGCCGACGAACCACTTGAACCCGACGGGGACCTCGACGAGGCGCCTGCCGAGGCTGGCCGCGACGCGGTCGATCATGGAGCTGGAGACGAGGGTCTTGCCCACGGCCGCATCGGGCCGCCAGCCGGGGCGGTGGCGGAAGAGGTAGGCGACGGCGGCGGCGAGGTAGTGGTTGGGGTTCATGAGCCCGGCGGTGCGGGTCACGATCCCGTGGCGGTCGACGTCGGGGTCGTTGCCGAAGGCGATGTCGTAGCGCTCCCTGAGCGCGATGAGCCTCGCCATGGCGAAGGGGGACGAGCAGTCCATGCGGATCTTGCCGTCGCGGTCGACGGTCATGAAGGAGAAGGTCGGGTCGGTGCGGCGGTTCACGACGTCGATGTCGATCCCGTAGGTCTCGGCGATGGCGTCCCAGACGCGGATCGCCGCCCCGCCCATCGGGTCCACCCCGAGCTTGAGGCCAGCCGCGCGGACCGGGTCCAGCGTCAGGACCCGGGCGAGGTCTCGGACGTAGGGCGTCACGAAGTCGTGCCGGCGCGTGGTGCCGAGGCGGAGCGCGCGGAGGAAGTCGATCCGTCGGATCTCCTTCAGGCCGTTGCGCAGGATCTCGTTGGCCCGGGCCTCGATCTTCCGGGTGATGGCGGTGTCGGCCGGGCCGCCCGTCGGCGGATTGTACTTGAAGCCCCCGTCCTCGGGCGGGTTGTGGGAGGGCGTGATGATCACGCCGTCGGCGAGCCCGGTGTTCCGGCCACGGTTGTGGGTGAGGATCGCGTGGGAGACGACGGGCGTGGGGGTGTAGCCGAGGTCCGCGTCGATCCGCAGCTCGACCCCGTTGGCGGCGAAGACCTCGATCGCGGTGGCGAAGGCCGGCTCGGAGAGGGCGTGGGTGTCCTTTCCCACGAAGAGCGGCCCCGTGATCCCGCTGGCCTGGCGGTACTCGGCGATCGCCTGGCAGATGGCCAGGATGTGCGGCTCGTTGAAGCGTGCGTCGAGGGAGGAGCCGCGGTGGCCGGAGGTGCCGAATGCGACGCGCTGGTCGGGCTCGGCGGGGTCCGGCCGGTGGGTGTAGTAGGCCGAGACGAGTCTCGGGACGTCGAGGATGAGGGTCTCTGGCGCGGGTTTGCCTGCGAGCTCATGGATCGGCACGTTGGCCTCCCTGATCTGGACGGGGTTGGAAGGGTGCTGGGCTGATTCCCAACGCGCTATGGTCGTGGCCCCACGGAGCGTTTAGCGTGGCTGCGGGTCGAGCCGTGGGCGGGCGTGGTGCGGGGTGCGGAGGCGAGCCCGCGCGGCGCCTGACGTGGGCAACCTGTTCGAGGGGCGGCAGCGGGCCGCGGGGAGTCGGGGGTGACGAGCCGCGGCCGGCGCCGGACGGGTCCGTGGAGGTCATCTCGTCGTCTCGCGTCGCAGACGAGGCCCGGGGCGAGGCGGCCGCCGGTCGGGCGGCCGGGCCGCGGTTCGTCTGGGTGGTCTTCCCGCGCAGGCGGGTGGTGGTGTGTCGGTCGCCGGTCGAGGTCCGGGTGCTCACGGAGGCGGACGAGCTGGACGGCGGCGAGTGGCTGCCGGGGCTGCGGGTCCGTGTGGCGGAGCTGTTCCGGACCTGACCGGGTCGGAGTCCGGTGGTGCTACCCGGCCGGGGGCTCGAGTCTCCTGCCGGCCGTGTCGACGCGGTTTTCGAAGATCTGGCGGACGACCTCGGGGTTTGCCCTGCCGTTGGTGGCGCGCATGACCTGGCCGACGAAGAAGCCGAGGAGTCCGGTTCGACCGCGGCGGTACTCATCGACCTTGGAGGGGTTGGCGTCGATGACGGCCTCGACGATGGGGCCGAGGACGGCGGGGTCGCTGATCTGGCGGAGGCCTTTGCGGTCGACGATCTCGGCGGGGTCGCCGCCCTTTTCGGCGAGCTCGGCGAGGACCTCGCGGGCGGCGGTGGTGGAGACGGTGCCGTTCTCGACGAGGAGGACGAGGGCGCCGAGCTCGGCGCCGCCGAAGGGCAGCTCGGGGATGCTGCGCCCGCGGAGCTCGCGGGGCAGCTCGTTGATGATCCAGTTGGCCAGGTCCCTGGGCGGCGCGCCGGTGCGGAGCGCCGCCTCGTAGAGGTCGGAGACGGCGAGGTCGCGGGTGAGGAGATCGGCGTGCTCGGCGGGGAGGCCGAGCTCCTCGATGTAGCGACGCTCGCGGGCCTCGAGCTCGGGGCTGCGCGGAGGACGAGTCGCCGCCGGCGGCGTACGGGGGGTCGGCGGCGGGGGCGGGGCCGCGCGCTCGGCCCTGGGCGGAGCGGCTTGCGACTCCGTGGCCTTCGCCGCCATCCGGGCGGCCCAGGTGTCGCGGAGCGTCACCGTGCGGTTGAAGACCAGGGCATCGGGCCGGGAGTCGACCGGGTCAGGCCAGAAGTAGCCCAGCCGCTCGAACTGGTAACGGGTTCCCGGCGGATCGTCCTTCACGCTCGGCTCGATGAAGGCGCCCCTGACCACGACGAGCGACTCGGGGTTGAGGAACGCGGTGAAGTCCTGGCCCGTCTCGGCCGCGGCGGCCTCCGGATCGGGGACCGTGAAGAGGCGGTCGTACAGACGCACCTCGCAGGGCAGGGCGTGCTCGGCCGAGACCCAGTGGATGGTGCCCTTGACGGAGCGGGCGCCCGGGCCGCGCGAGTCGGGATCGTAGGTGCACCGCAGCTCGACGATCTCGCCGGCGTCGTTCTTGACCACCTCGTCGCAGCGGATGATGTAAGCGTGGCGGAGCCGCACCTCGCGGCCGGGCGCGAGGCGGTGGTAGCCGGCGGGCGGGTGCTCCATGAAATCGTCGCGCTCGATGTAGATCACCCGGGAGAAGGGGACCTTGCGCGAGCCGGGTTTCGGCACGTCGTGCGGGAAGTAGGGCGCGTCGATCCACTCGGTCTGGCCTTCCGGGTAGTTGGTGATGACGACCCGGAGCGGCCGGAGCACGCAGAGCACGCGAAGCGCCTTCTGGTTCAGGTCATCCCGGATGGCGAACTCGAGCTTGCCCATGTCGACCCGGCTCTCGACCTTGGCGACGCCGATCATCTCGCAGAAGGCGCGAACCGCCTCCGGAGTGACGCCTCGCCGCCTCAGCCCCGCGATCGTGGGGAGGCGCGGATCATCCCAACCGCTGACGTACCCGCCTTCGACGAGCGCCAGCAGCTTCCGCTTGCTCATGACGGTGTAGTCGAGGTTGAGCCGGGCAAACTCGTACTGGCGGGGTCGGCAGGGGACGGGCGTGTTCTCGATCACCCAGTCGTAGAGCTCGCGGTTGTTGGCGAACTCGAGGGTGCAGATCGAGTGGGTGACGCACTCCAGCGCATCCTCGAGCGGGTGGGCGTAGTCGTACATCGGGTAGATGCACCAGCGATCCCCGGTCCGGTAGTGGCGCGCGTGCCGGATCCGGTAGAGGATGGGATCGCGCATGAGCATGTTGGGCGAGGCCATGTCGATCTTGGCCCGCAGCACGTGGGCGCCGTCGGGGAATTCGCCCGCTCTCATGCGACGGAAGAGCGAGAGGTTCTCCTCGACGGAGCGGTTGCGGTACGGGCTTTCCTTCCCCGGTTCGGTGATGGTGCCGCGGTACTCGCGGATCTCCTCCTCGCTCAGGCTGTCGACGTACGCCTTCCCCTCGCGGATGAGGTGCTCGGCGAAGAGGTACATCTGCTCGAAGTAGTCGGAGGCGAAGTAGAGGTGCTCGCCCCAGTCGAAGCCGAGCCAACGGACGGCGTCGATGATGGCTTCGACGTAATGCGCGTCCTCGGTCTCGGGGTTGGTGTCGTCGAAGCGCAGGTGGCAGCGGCCGCCGAACTCCTGGGCGATGCCGAAGTTGAGGACGATGGACTTGGCATGCCCGATGTGGAGGTAGCCGTTGGGCTCGGGCGGGAACCGCGTGACGATGGTGGTGTGTTTCCCGGACCGGATGTCCTCGGCGACGATGGCGCGGAGGAAATCCACCCCGGCGCTGGTCGCGGGCTCGGGCTCCTGGTGATCAGGCCGTTCGGCTTTTTCGGTCGAGCGAGTTTCCATCCGTCTCGAACTGAGGATCTGGAAAAGGCCGTGTCGGTCGGGTCACTGGGGACCCCGCCCGGAAATATAAGGGATCACGGGGGTTTCCGGCACAATGACGCTGTCGCGGAGGAAGCGAGCGTCGTCGGGCTCGGGGTGGTCGACGTTGAAGTGGAGGCCGCGGCTTTCGAGGCGGCTGCGGGCGCAGTCCACGATGAGCCGGGAGACCAGGGCGAGGTTCCGGAGCTCTACGAGCTGGGCGCTGGCCGGGGCGCGGGTGTAGAGCTCGTCGATCTCCTGCGCGAGCTCGCGCAGCCGCTCTGCGGCGTGCTGCAGGCCCGCGTCGCTGCGGACGATGCCGGCCTCGGCCCACATGAGGGAGCGCAGCTCGTCCAGGAGGGTGGCAGCCCTGGCCGCGATGGCTGCCGCCACGACTCCCCGGGTGGTGGGGAGCGGGGCGGCGGGCCAGGCTTCCTCGGGCGGCGGCTCGATCGGCCGGGCGCTCAGGTCCTGCGCGATCCGGTGGCTGTAGACGAGTGCCTCGAGGAGCGAGTTGGAGGCTAGCCGGTTGGCGCCGTGCACGCCCGTGCAGGCGGTTTCGCCTGCCGCGTAGAGCCCTGCCAGCGAAGTCCGGCCCCAGAGATCCGTGGAGACGCCGCCGCAGGCGTAATGCGCCGCGGGGACTACCGGGATGGGCTCGTAGCGGATGTCGATCCCTCGCTCCAGGCAGGTCTGGAAGATGACCGGGAAGCGGGAGGCGATGCGCTCGCGCGGGATCGGCGAGAGGTCGAGGAGGACGTATGGGTCGCCGCTCTCGCGCATGACGGCATCGATCGCCCGTGCGACGACGTCGCGGGTGGCGAGCGAGCCCATCGGGTGCCCCTGGAGCAGGAGCTCGCCGTTCATCCTCCGCAGCACCGCCCCTTCCCCCCGCACCGCCTCGGAGATCAGGAAGGCGCGTTCCTCGGCCGGGTAGAGCGCCGTCGGGTGGAACTGCACGAACTCGAGGTTGGCGACCACGGCGCCCGCCCGGAAAGCCATGGCTACGCCATCCCCGGTGGCGATGGCGGGGTTGGTCGTGTGCCGGTATGCCCGGCCGAGGCCGCCGCTCGCCAGCACCGTGGCGCCGGCACGGAATTCGACGAGCTCGCCCGTGGTCCGGTCGAGGACGACGGCCCCGGCGCAGCGCGGTCCCTCGAGCCCGCGGGCGAGCAGCAGCTCGACGGCCAGGTGATCCTCGAACAGCTCGACGTCCGGGTGCGCGCCCAGCGCCTCCAGCAGCACGCGCTCGATCTCGCGGCCGGTGAAGTCTCCGGCGTGCACGATCCGCCGGCGGGAGTGGCCGCCTTCGCGTCCGAGGGAGAGGCCGCTCTCCGTCACGGTGAACCGGGCGCCCCACTCGATGAGCTGGCGAATGCGGCCGGGCCCTTCCTCCACCAGCAGGGCGACGGCATCCTCGTGGCAGAGCCCCGCGCCGGCCCGGAGCGTGTCCGCGATGTGCAGCGCCGGCTCGTCGTCGGGCCCCATCACCGCAGCGATGCCGCCCTGCGCGTAGTTGGTGTTCGAATCGGCCCGGTCCTTCTTCGTGACGATCGCGACGCGGACGCGCCCGGCCATCTCGATGGCCAGGCTGAGCCCCGCGATCCCGCTCCCGATGATGAGGAGGTCACAATCCCGCCGCTGCATCCGGTTCTCGCTCCTATGTATGGCTACGGGGAGCGGACGGGCGCCGCTCCCATCGGTCACCCGTTTACCCCGCTCCCGCGATGAAGATCAGACAGCCCACCCGCCCGACACCGTGGTGCCGGCTGGCCTTCCGGTCGCCGTGATCGGCTACTGCGTGATCAGCTTACGGCGAAACGCGTGCGTCGGCCAGGGGAGGGGTCGGGGCCGGCGCCATCGCAGGGCAGGGGAGCCTCGCGTCGAGGCACGCCGATCGCTCGTCAGGGCTCGAACCGGAGCCGTTCGCGCTCGAAGTCGAGGGTGATCCGGAACGACTTCATGAAGTTGAGGCCGACGATGCCGTGGATGGGGATCCCGAGCTGCCGCATGTGCGAGAGGTTCAGCACGCAGGCGCGGAGCCTGTCGATCCCGTTCATCCCGATCCGGATCGAGTCGATCTCGACGACCGGGACGCGTCGCGCCCCGCCGACGCCGATGCCGGTTCCGGCGCCGGGCCGGGTCTCGAGGCGGAGGCGCCGGGCGAGGGCCTGATCGAGGCAGGTGTAGGTCGCGCCGGTGTCGAAGACGAAGTCGAAGGGGCCCTCTCCGTTGATGTGGACCGCCACGACGAGCGCGACCCCGTTGGGCCCGACGAGCCGGAAGGGGACCTCCCTTGCGGCGGTGTCGGCGGCCACGTGCACGCGCGGCGCGGCCCGCTGCTCGCAGCCGGCGGCGGTCAGGAGAAGCGGCAGGAGGCCGGCAGCCACCCACCCGCTCGCGGTCCAGCCACTCCGTCTCTGCATGGGATCTCTGGCCTGCGGAGCCTTCCGGCTGGCGACCCCCATCGCCAGGCGGTCGGACTCGTTCGGGAATCCTGAAAAGTTAACGTGCCTCCAGTCGCGATCCGAGGGGATCGTCTGGCCGATTGCATCCCGTATGCGTCCGGATTATCTTCCAGGCCGGTATGGAGACGACGGGTGCAGTGGTGCGCGGGCGCCGCCTGGTGGAGCGACTCGTTGCTCTCTTCCTGGCCGCGTCGCTGCTCTTTGCGACGGGGAAGGAAGCGTTCGGCGCGCATCTCTGCCCGCACCACGACCCGCTGCCGGTCGAGGCGGCGGGGGTCGCTGGGCAGGCGGATGCGGCGCCTCGTCATGGCCATCATGGCCAGGCGGTCGACGGGCACGACGCCGTGCCGGGCGACGCGGCGGGCCATGGGAGCGGCTGCACCTGTCTCGGCTCGTGCCAGGCGAGCGGCGGCGTCGCGCTGGTGGTCGCGGGCGCCACGCGCGCCGATCTCTCCGGCGGCGCGGTCACCCATGCCCCGGTGCGGGAGCAGGGGACCGCGCGCATCTGGCTCTTCCCGCACATCCTCCCGTACGCCAACGCCCCACCCGAGGCCTGCTGAACTCCCGGTTCTGACGGAGAGTGCAGGGTAGCCGTGTTCGCGCCGCCCGTGGCGGTGGTGCTGTAGGGCTGCCCTGAGCAGCGGCCATGTCATGCAGGGTGGGGGGTTATGCATCATAGCGTTCTCTGGCGTGGATTTCAGCTGTCGCGTTTACGGGTGGCCGCGGCGTTCGGCGTCGCCGCTGTCGCCACGGGTTTCGTGGCCTCGACGGCCGCGGCGCAGGGGTTCGGCGCCGTCGAGGGGGTCGTGGTGGAGGCGGGGAGCGGGGAGCCGTTCGCGGGCGTGCGGGTTTACGTCGAGGGGACGGGCCAGGCGGACCTGACCGATGCGGAGGGGCGGTACCGGATCGCCCGGGTGCCGGCCGGGGAGCGGGTGGTGGTGGCGGAGTACTTCGGGCAGACCGCGGCCCGACAGGTCGTCCAGATCCCGGCGGGCGGCACGGCCCGCGTGGATCTGCGGCTCACAGTGAATGCGCTTCCGGTCTCCGAGATCGTGGTGAGCGTCACCGGCGAGGCGCGGCGGAAGGCGGAGACGCCGGCCACGATCGGGGTGGTGAGCGGGGCGGAGATCCGGGAGGTCAAGCCGGCGCATCCCGCCGAGGTCATCAACCGTCTGCCGGGCGTCTGGGTGAACGTGACCGGCGGGGAAGGGCACATCACGGCGATCCGCCAGCCCAAGACGACGAACCCCGTGTACCTCTACCTCGAGGACGGGATCCCGACGCGGTCGACCGGCTTCTTCAACCACAACGCGCTCTACGAGGTGAACGTCCCTCAGGCCGACCGGGTCGAGGTGCTGAAGGGGCCGGCGACGGCGCTCTACGGCAGCGATGCGATCGGCGGGGTGATCGATGTGGCCACGCGGCCGCCGGCGGCCGGCCCGGCCCTCGAGTTCACGGCCGAAGGCGGCGCGCACGGCTGGCGCCGCATCCTGGCGTCGGCCAGCACGGTGAAGGGCGCGAACGGCTTCCGGGCGGACCTCAACCTGACCCGCACGGATGGGTGGCGGGACGGGACGGCGTACGACCGCGAGAGCGGAACCCTGCGCTGGGACCGGATGCTCGGGGACGACGCGCGCCTCAAGACAGTGGCCACGTTCTCCCGGATCGACCAGCAGACGGCGGGGTCGTCCGCGCTCTCACGGCAGGACTACCTCGACCGTCCGACGCTCAACTACACGCCGATCTCCTACCGCAAGGTCAAGGCGTTCCGGCTCTCGACGGCGTACGAGAAGGTGTCCGGGCGGTCGCTGCTGAACGTGACCCCCTACGCGCGCTGGAACTGGATGGAGCTGCTCCCGAACTGGTCGCTCACCTACGACCCGATCGTGAGCGAGGTGGGGCATCGCTCGCTCGGCGTGGTCGCGAAGTATCGCCGGGACTTCGAGCGGTTCCGCGCGCAGGTGATCGCCGGCCTGGACGTGGACTGGAGCCCGGGGCAGCACTTCGAGCGGCGGATCCAGCCGGTGCGGAACGGGCAGATCTTCGAGTCCTACACGCTCGCCGATACGATCTACGACTACGATGTGACGTTCTGGGGGATCTCGCCGTACGTGCACGTCGAGGCGTCGCCCGTCGAGCGGTTGCGTCTCACGGCGGGGCTCCGGTTCGACCATGTCGGCTACGACTACCGGAACGCGTTGGGCGAGCTGACGACGGGCCGCCATCGGCGTCCGGCGAGCACGGAGATCACGTACGATCACCTGAGCCCGAAGCTCGGGGCGACGTACACGTTCGGGCCGGGCCTGAGCGTCTTCGCGGCCTACGGGCACGGGTTCCGTGCGCCGTCCGAGGGGCAGTTGTTCCGGCAGGGGCAGGCGCTGAACACGATCGGGCTGAAGCCCGTCAAGGCCGACAACGTGGAGGCGGGGCTGCGCGGGCAGGTGGGCCAGCGGCTGAGCTACGAGGTGTCGGTTTACTCGATGAAGAAGACGGACGACATCCTGAACTACACGCACCCGGACGGCTCGCAGGAGACGGTAAACGCGGGGGAGACGCTGCACCGCGGGGTGGAGCTCGCCCTGGGGCTGGCGCTCACGGAGTCGCTCCGTCTGGATGCGAGCTACACGATTGCCCGACACACGTATGAGTCGTGGCGGCCGAGGGAGGGCGTGGACCTGAGCGGGAAGGTGATGGAGGAGGCGCCGCGGGAGATCGGGCA
>DATCLG010000180.1:0-5087 GCA_036564015.1 Longimicrobiales bacterium | reverse complement strand
GCCACCACCGCCAGGCAGCCTGCCGCCGAATCCGGAGTCGAGCGGCTCAGGACCCGGATCAGCGAAGAGCTCGAACGGCTCCTGGGCGCGGTCGGATCCCCCGCGTCCGGCTCCGGCCGCCGCACCGCCCCGGGCGGCACGGCGCAAGCGACCGGGGCCTCGCGCGAGCTCGAGCGCCGCGCGCGTTTCCTCGGTCAGGTCCTCGCCGGCCTCGCCGGCGCCGGCGCGGAGGCGTTCCCGCCGGAGGGCGCCGCCCTCGGATCCACCGTCGTCGTCGAGGACGTCGACACGGGGAAAAAGGAGCAGTACACCCTCATGACCGGCGCCGTGCTGGAGATCGACTCCGATCAGGTCTCCCTGGCTTCCCCGATCGGCCACGCGCTCCTCGGCCGCAAACCGGGCGAGGTCGTGGTGGTCGAGACGCCTCAGCGCACGCGCCGGCTGAAGATCGTGTCTCTCACGCGCCTGGAGGACCTGCTCGGCTCCGGCGCGCCGGGTGAGTGATCGCGGGCGCCGGTCGCCCCGGCTCGCCGGGCCGGAGCCGGGCAACGGCGCCGCGGAAGATCAGGGGAGCAGCCCGATGCGACGAAGCAAAGCCTCCACTCGCTCCCGATCCGCCTCAGAAAGAGCGTGGCGGGCCATGCGGAGCTCGAGGATGAGCTCTGCGAGCTCGCCCTCCGCGCAGCGGGAGGCGAGCTGCCCGGCATCCAGATTCAGCCGTCGGGCCGCCGTCAGGAACGCCTGCCGGCACGCCGCGTCGAAATCCTGGCTCCGTTCGGCGGAGATCGGGTCCCCCATGTCCACTCCCGGGTTCTCATCGGTGTCCATGCTTCGCGCGCCTTCCGGCCGCCGGCTGGGGGCCGCGGAGCCGCTCGGCCGCGTCCTCGCCGCGGCCCGGCGCTCACCCGCCGCCCCAGCCCCCTGGCGGCACGTCAGGGCCATTTGTTATGGTTCTCTGTGACGCGGCCGACGTTACACGCGCGCCCTGGCGCCCCGGCCTGGCACCGGCCCGACACGCTGATCCCTGGTCGCTCCCAGCGCACGAGGTTATCTTTGTCTCAGCGGTTGACGCGCCGCCGTTTCGCGGCCAGCGACACGAACCCCGTCGTGCGAGGACCATGGCTACCACCGACACGCCGGAGGCAGCCGCGGGCGGCTGCGCTCGGCCTGCGGCCCGGCCGACCGGCCACGCCGCAGAGGACGAGACCGCGCTGGTCGAGGCCCTCATCCGTGGCGACGAGTGGGTCTACGCCGACCTCGTCGACCGGCTCTACCCCGCAATGCTCCGCCTGGCCCTCGGGTTCGTCCGCGATCCCGACACGGCCAACGACGTCATCCAGGAGACCTGGATCGCCGTCGTCGAGGGGATCGACCGCTTCGAGCGCCGCTCCTCGCTCAGGACCTGGATCTTCCGGATCCTCCTGAACCTCGCCCGTAAACGCGCGGCGCAGGACAGCCGGTTCCTGATGCTCGACGAGGCCACCGACGCCGGTCCCGCACTCTCCCCGTCCGGTCGCAGCAACGGAACCGCGCCTCCGACCTGGATGCCCTACGTCCAGCGCTGGGGGCCACAGCAGGACCCCGAAGACTGGGTCCTCGCCCGCGAAGCCATGGAGCGCATCGAGGCGGCGATCGCGGAGTTGCCTCCCAACCAGCGCGCCGTCATCACGCTGCGGGACGTGGAGGGATGGACGTCGAAGGAAGTCTGTGACCTGCTGGAGATCTCCCCGGAAAACCAGCGCGTGCTGCTGCACCGCGCACGCCTGGCCGTCCGGGAGGCGCTCCGGCCGTACCTGTCCATGATGGCCGATGGAGACGCGGGACCGGATCTGCGCTGAGACGCTGGAGCTGTTGAACGACTACGTCGATGCCGTCGCAACGTCAGGGCAGCATCGACGAGTCGAAGAACACCTCGAGACTTGCCGGACCTGCCGTCGCGCCCTCGAAGAGCTTCGTCTCACCCTGTCGCAACTTTCCCGTCTACCCCGTTTCTCCGCCCCTTCGAACCTCAAGGAAGCCGTGCTCGGGCACGTGAGGAGCCGTCGCGCCGCACGCGGCGAGGCCACGGCCAGCCATGCGCCTGCCGGTTCGCCCGCTGCCTGCACGCCCCAGGAGGAAGAGCAGCCATCCAGCGCCCTCTCGGCTCGGGAAGGGTGAAGCCGCGTCCGCGGACGACCACGCACCACCCGCCTTGCCTTCCGGCGCACGAAGGGTGATCGTTAGCGGCTGACGATCGAGCGGCGCCCGAACCGTACGGAGCTCGCGCGGAGCTGTTCGCCCCGCGCGACGCAGCTCCGCTCGAGCGCCCCTCGATCTCGGCGCGCCGGCCAGGGAGAGGCCCGGCCGCCCGGCGAAACATTGCCGGTCCGCCCGGCTCTGCTCTGCTTTCCCTCGAGAGCTCGACCGCATGTCGATCGAGAACGTCACGTCCGCCGGCCGCACGGCGCGGCGCACGCACGGTTTCACCGAATCGGTCATCCGGGAGATGACCCGGGTGGCCAACGAGTGCGGCGCGATCAACCTCGCGCAGGGGTTCCCCGACTTCCCGGCCCCCGACGTGCTCAAGGAAGCGGCCGGCGCGGCGATCCGCGCGGATATCAATCAGTACGCCGTCACCTGGGGCTCCCCGCGCCTGCGGCGCGCGATCGCCGCCAAGTACGCCCACTTCTACGGGATGGAGGTCGACGAGGCCCGGGAAGTCACCGTGACGTGCGGCGCCACGGAAGCGATGGCCGCCGCCCTGCTCGCCGTCGTCAACCCGGGTGACGAGGTGATCGTCTTCGAGCCGTTCTACGAGAACTACGGCCCCGACGCGATTCTCTGCGGCGCCACGCCGGTCTTCGTCCCGCTCTCGCCCGGGCAGCCGCTCGACCTGGACCGCCTGGCCACCGCGTTCTCGCCCCGGACCCGCGCGATCGTCATCAACACCCCGAACAACCCCACGGGCCGGGTGTTCCGCCGCGAGGAGCTGGAAGCGATCGCCGCCCTGTGCCGCGCGCACGACGTCATGGCGATCACCGACGAGATCTACGAGCACATCCTCTACGAGGGAGAGCACATCCCACTGGCCACCCTCGAGGGAATGCGCGAGCGCACGATCACGATCAGCGGCTTCTCGAAGACGTTCAGCATCACCGGCTGGCGGATCGGCACCATCGTCGCGCCGCCGGACATCACCGAAGCGATCCGCAAGGTGCACGACTTCCTGACGGTCGGCGCGCCGGCGCCGCTCCAGGAAGCCTGCGCGGTCGGCCTCGAGCGGCTCGGCACAGACTACTATCGAGCCCTGGCCCGCGACTACGCTGCGCGCCGCGACGTGCTCTACCCGGCGCTGGTCCGGGCTGGCTTCCGCTGCACCAGGCCGGAGGGCGCGTACTACATCCTCGCGGATTTCAGTGAGCTGAGCGATCTGGACGACCACGCCTTCGCCCGCTGGCTCGCCCGCGAGATCGGGGTGGCGGCCGTGCCAGGATCCAGCTTCTTCGCCGACCCTGCGCAGGGTCGCCACCTGGTGCGCTTCGCCTTCTGCAAACGGATCGAGACCCTCGAGGAGGCGGGGCGCAGGCTCGCCGCCCTGGCGCGCGGCTGATTCACGGCAGGAGGAGCCGGACCTCGCCGTCGACCTCCTCGACCCGGTAGGTCGGGATCGGCTCCTTCGCCGGCCCGGCCACGACCGCGCCGGACCGCGCGTCGAACTGCGAGCCGTGCCAGGGGCACTGCACCCTGCCGCAGATCATCGCTCCGCCAGCCAGCGAGCCGCCGCGGTGCGTGCAGCGGTCGTCGAACGCCACGTACCCCTCCTCCGTCCGTGCGAGCACGATCCGCCGCTCGCCGGCGCGAATCAGCTTCATCTGGCTGACAGCGAGCTCGTCCGCCCGTGCGACGACGACCTGCTCGCCGGCCCGCCCCGCCACCGTCTCCTCCCTCCACTTTCCGGCGCCGGCGTAGCGGTGGTCAACGCCGATCTGGTTGCGGTAGACGAGCGTTCCGCCCAGCCACCCGCCGTAGACCAGCAGGGCCACGCCCACCGCTTCGAGGGCCAGCACGCCGGGGCCCGGCGGGAGCTCTGCGCCTCCGCGGACCCACCAGGCGACGGCGAAGAGCAGGACAGCCGAAAGGTTCGCCACCAGGTGCCGCGTGGCCGTCCTCCGGCCCGAGCTGCGTGGGGGGACCGTGTAGAAGTAGTCGACGAACCCCGGCAGCGCGACGATCACCCCCGCGACCACGCCGGCGATCGCGAGGTACGCACCCACCACCCAGCTTTCCCGGCCGGCCACCCGGCCGTAAAGATCGAAAGCGAACGCGCCGATCAGGAAAGCGATGGGAAAGGGAACGAGGGCGGGGTGAACGGGGTGCCCCTTGAGGAAATGGGCCTTGCTCCGCATCGGTCCTCCTCGCGCCGCCCCGCGCCGCGGCGCGCCATGGCGCGTCCGCCGTCGTCGGACGGCGAATCGCGCGAGAACTGGCCCCTCAGAACGGCGAACCGGGGCCGGTGCAGCCCGGGCTGGGCCGCGCGCCCCGGCCGAGGCAACTCCCGTGCCGACCCGGCGGCTCGCTCCCCGGGCGTCGGCTTCGCCTCCCTGCACGGGCACGGCAGCCCCGCCCCTCCGCCGGCCCGCTGGCCGTCCGCCGAAGGCGGCCCCAGGCTTCCCCCAGGGCAAAGCCTCACGCTCTGCTCAGGGACTGGCCGGCTCACAGGTGAACAGCGACAGGACAACTGGCCAGAGACGGTCCCGTCGCTACGCGCCGGAAAAAAACAGCAGGCGATCGGACAAGCCGATCGCCTGCGCCTGTTGCTCGCTCGCTCCGCCCGGAGACGGGAACCCCGCGGGTCACCGGGCCGGGCCGGCGAGAGCCCGGCGCCGCCCTCCCGGCGGCTGCAGCGGCCCCGCGCTCAAACCCCGAAGCAGATCCCCAGGTTCGTCGCCGTCCGGATCTCCGGGGCGTCGGGCGGAACGTGGTTGATCTTGCCCGCGACCTCGGCCAGCGGGATCGTCACGAAGCCGGGCGGCTGGTAGGCCACCATGACATCCGTCTCCCCGCGCTCCAGCGCGGAGACGGCCGCCGAGCCGAACCGCAGCCCCAGC
>DATCLG010000179.1:0-18438 GCA_036564015.1 Longimicrobiales bacterium | reverse complement strand
TGCAGTAAAGGTGCACGGGGTCTTTTTGTCCTGTCGCGGGTAATCGGTATCCTCACCGATACTCCAATTTCGCCGAGCCCGTGGAGGAGACAGCGCCCAAGTCGTTACGCCATTCGTGCAGGTCGGAACTTACCCGACAAGGAATTTCGCTACCTTAGGACCGTTATAGTTACGGCCGCCGTTTACCGGGGCTTCGGTTCAGAGCTTCAGGGTCCCGAAGGACCCCTGACCCCTCCCCTTAACCTTCCGGCACCGGGCAGGCGTCAGTGCCTATACGGCGTCTTCGGACGACTTCGCAGGCACCTGTGTTTTTACTAAACAGTCGCTTGGGCCGATTCTCTGCGGCCTCCTTCGGCTCAGAGCCGCGCAGGCCCCTCACCTACAAGAGGCACCCCTTCTCCCGAAGTTACGGGGTCATTTTGCCGAGTTCCTTCTCCAGGACTCACTCGAGCACCTTAGGCTTCTCGCCTCGCCTACCTGTGTCGGTTTGCGGTACGGTCAGAGTGCAGACTCCCGCACGAGGCTTTTCTCGGCGGCATGCCTCGAGGGCCCTTCCAGGGAGTCGCCTCCCCGTTCGGCTTCCGGTCTCACCTCTAGCGAGGGGGATTTGCCTCCCTCGCCAGGCTACCCCGTTGCATCGGGACGTCCAGCACCCGACGGCCCTTCTGCTTCCGCGTCCCCCCTTGCGGTCAAACGCCTGCACCCTGGCACGGGAATCTTGACCCGTTTCCCATCGCCTACGCCTCTCGGCCTCAGCTTAGGGACCGGCTAACCCGGAGCGGATGACCCTGGCTCCGGAACCCTTAGGCTTTCGGTGGCGGGGATCCTCCCCCCGCTTATCGCGTACTCATTCCGGCATCTTCACTCGTGAGCGCTCCACCGCGCCTCTCAGCACGGCTTCTCCGCCCTCACGACGCTCCCCTACCATCCCCCGGCCGCATAAAGCAGCCAGAGAATCCGTGGCTTCGGTGGCGGGCTTCCTAGTCCCGACCATTTTCGGCGCAACGTCACTCGACTGGTGAGCTATTACGCACTCTTTAAAGGATGGCTGCTTCTAAGCCAACCTCCCAGCTGTCTCAGCGACGTCACATCCTTTCCTTCTCCACTCAGCCCGCACTCCGGGACCTTAGCCGACGGTCTGGGTTCTTACCCTCTCGCAGCCGCACATTATCGCACGGCTCCTGTCTCCCGGGGTCCATCCCCTGGGCATTCGCAGTTTGCTTGGGGTCGGTAGGCTCCAAAGCCCCCTCGCCCATGCAGCGCTCTACCTCCCAGGCACAACCCCCGAGGCCGTACCTCAATACGTTTCGGGGAGAACCAGCTATCTCCCAGCTTGATTGGCCTTTCACCCCTACCCACAGCTCATCCGAGCGGTTTTCAACCCACAACGGTTCGGCCCTCCACTGGGCTTTACCCCAGCTTCAGCCTGGCCATGGGTAGATCGCTCAGGTTTCGGGTCTACCCCTGCAGACTCAACGCCCCTCTAGACTCGCTTTCGCTCCGGCTCCACCGCTGAACGGCTTAGCCTCGCCTGCAAGGGTAACTCGCCGGATCATAATGCAAAAGGCACGCAGTCACCCAGCATGACCCGAAGGCCACACCAGGCTCCCACCGCTCGTAAGCACACGGTTTCAGGCTCTCTTTCACTCGCCTCCCGGCGTTCTTTTCACCTTTCCCTCACGGTACTCGTGCACTATCGGTCGCGGACTCGTATTTAGCCTTGGAGGGTGGTCCCCCCAGATTCAGTCAGGGCGCCTCGAACCCCGACCTACTCGGGTACCAGCACCACAGCCCCGCCCACGCTTCGCCTACAGGACTCTCACCTCCTGCGGTGGACCGTTCCAGGCCGCTTCGGCTCGCATGAACCAAGGCCGCGGGACACGCCCCGTGCCGGCCCCACAACCCCAGAGGCCAAAAGACCCCCGGTTTGGGCTCCTCCCCTTTCGCTCGCCGCTACTCAGGGAATCTCCGTTGATTTCTTCTCCTCCAGGTACTGAGATGTTTCAGTTCCCTGGGTTGGCCTCCCGCTCCCGCGGGATGACGGGTCATTACACCCGCCGGGTTCCCCCATTCGGACATCCAGGGATCACAGGATGCTTGCTCCTCCCCCTGGCTTATCGCAGCTTGCCACGTCCTTCCTCGCCCGTCCGCGCCTAGGCATCCCCCGTGTGCTCTCTACCTCGCTTGACCAGTCGCCAACAAACACAACCAGCCAAACCCAAGCCCAAGGCGCTCTCCCAAAACCCACAAAACCAATAATGTCAAACAACCTGACGAAAGGTGCGCCCGCTAGGAGTCGAACCTAGAACCTTGGGATTAAGAGTCCCCTGCTCTGCCAGTTGAGCTACGGGCGCAGCTTTCAAACTCGGTCGCAATCAGCCCCCGGCGGCGTCAGGCAGCGCGACCGGGAACGATCCTCAAGCATTTGCGACCAAACTGGTTAGGAGTAACAAAAATAACAGGATCCTCGCCGTTGTCAACTCCGGGTCCCATCGCGCCAGGACCCGCCACCTTCCACCCCGTCCCGTGGCGCCCAGCTCCCCCTCCGGGGAAGACACGGCCCGAGCAGGACCTCGGGGACACGGATCCGGCTGGCCACAGCGGCTGGTCGGCCCGAGTGCCTGGCCGCCCCGTCGCCGGGCCGGTCGTTGCCGGCTGCCTCTCGGCCTCCTCTCCTGACCCGAGCCGCCATGGCCGCCACGAACCCGGCGCGGGGCCCGGGCCCGCCAGGCGAGAGGCCGGAAGGCGCCCTGGAGCCGGAGGAGCCGCCACGGCTGCTGTGCCCGGCCCGCGCCTCGCGCCCTCCGGCCGGGCCGCGGCCCCGTCGGCCTCAACCGAGCGCGTTGTCCAGCGCCATCATCGTCGCGAAACCGATGATGAAGCCGATCGTCGCCAGGTCGATGTTGCCGCTCCGCTCCGCCTCCGGGATCAGGTCTTCCACCACCACGTACAGCATCGCCCCCGCCGCGAAGGCGAGGCCGTAAGGGAGGATCGGGCGAGCGGCGCTCACGAGGATCGCGCCGAGGAGCGCCGCCACCGGCTCGACCACGGCCGAGAGCTGCCCCCACCACAGCGCCCGCAGCGCGCTGACGCCCTCACGCCGGAGCGGAAACGCGACGGCCAGCCCTTCGGGCATGTTCTGGAGCCCGATCCCGACCGTGAGCGCCGTCGCCGACCACATGTCCCCCCCGCCGTACGCCACGCCTACGGCGAGGCCCTCAGGGATGTTGTGCAGCGTGATGGCGACCACCAGCAGCACCGCGCGCCGCCACCCCACCATCGGCCCCTCCGCCCCCTCCCTCCCCGTGTTCCCGGGGTGCAGGTGAGGGAGGACGCGGTCCAGCCCGAAGAGGAACGCCGCGCCCGCCAGCAGGCCCAGGACCGCGGGAATCACACCGGCGAGATCGAGGGCCGGAACCAGCAGCGACCAGCACGAGGCAGCCACCATGACCCCGCCCGCGAAGCCGAGCAACGCGTCCAGAACCCGGCGCGGAACGCCGGGAAACAGGATCACCAGCGACGCGCCGAGCGCCGTCGCGCCCCAGGTGCCCGCCGCCGCAAGCAGCGCCTGCACCGCCGGGTGGAGCGAAAGGAACCATTCAGGCATTCGCCGACACCACCGATCATCCTGCGTGAACGACCGTTTTGCCAGGAGCGGCGAGCGCCCCTTCCTGCCAGGCGCGGCCGACGGCCGGCCGGGCCACCCCGCCGCGACAGCGGCCGACCCGAGCCGACCCCCAGGCCACAAGTGCGGCGCGCCGCGTGCGGTACACCGCACGCGGCGCGCCGGAGGCCCGACGTGGCCCCGAATTCGTCGCCGATCGATCACGCCCGCGAGCCCGGGCCGGCGGGACGCCGGCCCTCGCGGGTCATCGTGGGCCCGGCCGACCAACCGTCAACCCGTCGTCTCCGCACCCACGATCCCGAGCGGCGGCCGGTTCTTCCACGCGCCACGCGTGAAGTCCGGGAAATCCACCGGCCGGCTCCGGTTCTCGATCGAGCGCTCGCTCAGCTCGGTCACCGCCGTCCACGCCGCCCCGTCGTACACATCCATGTCCGTTGGCAGGCCCGCCCGCAGACACTCGATCAAACGGTAGTCCTCGATGAAGTCCATCCCCCCGTGGCCAGCACCCCGCGACCGCTCCGACAACGACTTCCAGAGCGGATGCTCGAACTCCTCCCGGTAGCTCCGCAGGTCCTCCCACTGATGGGCCGGGCTCCGACCCTCGATGTGAATCTTCTCCTCCGGATACTTCCGCACCACCCCCTTCGTCCCCTGCAGCAGGATCTTCCGGCTGTAGGGCCGCGGCGAGTTGGTGTCGTGCGTGATCAGGATCGTCTGCCCCGCCTTCGTCCGGATCAGCGTGGTCACCACATCGCCCAGCGCATACTTCTGCCGCGCCTCCGGACTGTTCGGCCCCAGGTGCTCCGCCGCCCACAGGTTCAGCCCCCGCGAGTTGGTGGCCATCGACACCAGGTAATCGAACTGGTTGCCCCGGTTGATGTCCATCCACTGCGCCACCGGCCCCAGCCCGTGCGTCGGGTAGAGATCCCCGTTCCTCCGGATCGAGTGCTTCACCCGCCACCGCCCCTCGTAGAAGTCCGTTAGCTTGAGCTCCCGGAGGTCATGCAGGTAGCCGCACTCGGCATGGAGGAGCTCTCCGAACAGCCCCTTCCGGACCATGTTCAGGATCATCAGCTCGGTCCGGTCGTAGCAGCAGTTCTCCATCATGACGCAATGCCGCTTCGTCTTCTCGGCGGTCTCGACGAGCTGCCAGCACTCGTCGATCGTCACCGCCATCGGCACCTCGGTCGCGGCATGCTTGCCGTTCGTCATCGCCGCCACGCACACCGGCGCATGCAGCTCCCACGGCGTGGCCGTGAACACCAGATCGAGGTCTTCCTCCTCGCACATGCGCCGGTAGTCCTCCGGCCCACGGGAGTAGCCGGCGGGCTTCGGCCGGCCCGCGTCCGTCACCAGCTTCTGCGCCCGCTCGACCTTCGCCGGCACGATGTCGCAGATCGCCCTGATCTCGACCCCTTCGATGCGGAGGAAATTCCGCACGTGGCTCAGGCCCTGGTGCCCCACCCCCACGAACCCGATCCGCACCGTCTCGAGCGGCGGCGCGGCGAAGAGCCCCGGCGCCGGCCCACTCAGCGGCCTCGCGTCGGGCCCCGCGATGCGCGCATCGAGCCGGCCGACGCCCAGGCCCGCGCCCGCGCCGGCCAGGGCCGCCGCCTTGAGGAACTCCCTGCGGTCGAAAAGCTGGTCCATGGTTCTCTCCTCGCGTGATGTCCTCCGGGGCTCCCCAGAACCGGAACCGTCTCGTTGTCCGTACCACGTCCGGCCCCCGATCGCCGGCAACGCCGCCCCCTCCCCCCTGGCCACGACCGCACGGCCCGCACGGTTACCCCACAACGGCCGCCACACCGGGGGCCAGGGCGAATCCCCTACGCGGCCTCCGTCGCCGCCGGCGCCGGAACCGCCGGATGCCGCGCCGCCTCCCCGGGCCCCGGCTCTGCCCACCCCGCCAGTGAACTGGTCGGGACCACGGGCGTCTCCAACCGCTGCCCGTTCTTCCTCACGACGTACGCTTCCATCGCAAAATACTCGGGCAGCCCCAGCCGATCCACGATCCGGGCCGTCGTCTGGTTCCGCTCCTCCACCCGCTGCCAGAACTCCCGCTCGTCCACCCCCGGGAACGGCGCCTTGTCCTTCTGACTCTGATGCTTGAAGATCGCCAGGATCTTCCGCCGCAGCTCCTCCTGCGACAGCGGCACCAGCACATCCGCCTCCGCCACCGACCACTCCTGCCACGCCCCACGGTAGTACCACACCTCCGGCGGCTCGCCACTGTAGCGCTCCAGCGCCTTGTGGATCGCCTCCATGCACATGCGGTGCGTCCCGTGCGGATCCGTCAGATCCCCCGCCACCAGGATCATGTGCGGCTTCTGCTCCTCGAGCAGGTCCAGAATGATCTGGATGTCCCGCGGGCCGATCGGATCCTTCTTCACCTTCCCCGTCTGGTAGAACGGCATGTTGAGGAACCGCGCCTGCGACCGGTGCAGCCCCAGCGTCTCGATCCCACTCACCGCCTCCGCCTCCCGGATCATCCGCTTGATCTTCTGCACCGCCTCGTTGTCCACCTCCCCGGGCTGTTTCCGCGCCAGGAACTCCTCCACCCCCTGCACCAGCGCCTCGAAGCGCTCATCCCAGAGCCCGAACTCCCGCGCGACACGGCTTAGGAAATCCAGCTGCCGCCTCACCTCGTGGTCGAAGACCGCAATGTTGCCCGACGTCTGGTACGCGACCACGATGTGGTTCCCGTTCTGGTGCAGCTTGCTCAGGATCCCCCCGGCGCTGATCACGTCATCATCCGGGTGCGGGCTGAAGACGATGATCCGCTTCCCCCGCGGCAGCTTGCTCCTGCCACGGATCTTCGAGATCAGCGCGTTGAAGACCTCCCCGTTGAGCGGCCCCGCAGACCCGTAACGCGCCAGCAGGCTCGCCAGATGGTTCTCCCGGTAGTCCACATCGTCCAGCTTGAGCAGCGACTTCCCCGTCACCTCGCTCAACCAGATCAACGCCCGGATCTCCAGGTCCCGCGTCCACTTCACCTCCCCCACGATCCACGGCGTCTTGATCCGCGTCAGCTCGGCCGCCGCCGCCCCATCCAGGTAGAACCGCACGTTCGGGTGCGTCTGGAGATACGTCGCCGCCACATCCGCGCTCACCTCCCCCTCCACCGCCCGCTTCACGATCCCCGCCTTGTGCTCCCCCGTCGCGATCAACGCGATCTCCCGGGCCTCGAGGATCGTCGCCACCCCCATCGTGATCGCCTCGCTCGGCACGTTCTCCTCACCAAAGAAATCCGCCGCCGCCGTCCGCCGCGTTATCGCGTCCAGCGCCACCAGCCGCGTCCGCGACGTAATCGCCGAGCCCGGCTCGTTGAACCCGATGTGACCCGTCTGCCCGATCCCCAGGATCTGGAAGTCGATCCCGCCCGCCCGCCGGATCGCCTCCTCGTACTCCCGGCAATGCACCTCCACTTCCTCCCGCGGAATGTCGCCCCGCGGGATGTGCACGTTCTCCGGCCGAATGTTGATGTGGTCGAAAAAGTTCTCCCACATGTACCGGTGATAGCTGTGGATGCTCTCCGGGTCCATCGGGTAGTACTCGTCCAGGTTGAACGTCACCACCCCCGAGAAGTCCAGCCCCTCCTCCCGGTGCATCCGGATCAGCTCCCGGTAGATCCCGATCGGGGTCGACCCCGTCGCCAGCCCCAGCACCGTGCGCTCCCCCGCCGCCGACTTGGCGCGGATCAGCTCCGCGATCCGCCTCGCCACCACCCGCGCGATCTCCTCCGCCTGCTCCAGGATCACTACCGGCACGCGCTCCAAGCCTTTGAGCTCCGGCATCGCCTGCCTCCTCTCGTCTGATTCCAGCCGTTTCCCCCCGCCGCCCACTACCGCGCCTTCAGCGCCGCCACCTTCCGATCCAGCTCATCCAGCTTGAACCGAACGCTCACGATGTACGGCGGTTCACCCTCGGTCCAGTGGCCGTAGGTCGTCGCCACGATCGTCCCGTCCGGTAGCAGCTCCAGCGCCGGGTACGCCGTGTCCCAGCTATGCTTGTTGTCCATGAGCCGCACCCGATACTGCCCCTCTCGCCCCTGCACGATGTCGCCGTACGTGCCGACCCACCCCACCCAATCCCCCGCCGTCGGACTCTCCGGACCCGTGTCCCGGAACGAAATGAACAGCCGCCCATCCGGCGCGTAGATCGCCTGATGACGATCCCCGGTCAGCGAGCCCGGCAGTTCCACGGGCTCGCTCCACGTCTCCCCCTCATCGTTCGAAAACGTCACGAACGAGTTGAACTTGCGGCTGTTCTCCCGCAGCAGCATCGCCAGCTGCTTCCCGTCCGGCGACCGGATCAACCCCGGCTCGCACAGGTGCGCCGTCGGGTGCGTGACCACCACCTCCGGCGCACTCCACGTCAATCCGCCGTCCTTCGACCGCGTCTTGTAGACGACGAACTTGCTCGCCTTGCCGCTCCCGTCGATGAACCGACCATCGTCGTGGAAGAATGCAAGGTAATCTCCGTTCTTCACGCGCACCACATCCGACATCGCCACGATGCCGCCGAAGTTCCCGATCGGCTCCAGCGGCGTCCACGTCCACCCGTCATCCTCCGACACCGACATGCGGATCGGGTAGAGCCCGGAGAACAGGATCAGCCGGCGCTTCCCGTCCGGCCCCACCACCCGGTAGATCGTCGGCACCTCCTGCGAGGTCGCCCAGTTTTCCGGGACCGGCAGCCGCTCGCTCCACGTCAGGCCACCGTCCGTGCTCCGCTTCATCACGATGGCGCCCCGCCCGTGCCCCTTCGGGTACACCGCCAGGATCGTCTTCCCGTCCTCCAGCAGCACGGTCGTCGGGTGCCCCAGATACTGGCCCGGCTCACGGTCCACGATCACCTGGCGCTCGGTCTCGCCCGAGAGATCGATCTGCGGGATGCTGAAACCCCGCGCCGGAGCTGGCCGGCTCGACGGCATGGGCAACGCCGCGCCCGGCGCACCGGCCCCGCCGCAGCCCGCGAGAACCACCAACAGCCCGAACAGGAACGGGAACACGGTTCGACTCGACATCGCTCGCCTCATCCTCGAGGTGGAGGTGATGGGCGGGAGGGGCCGCTCGCCTCACGCTCCAGCTCCTCGACGAGCCGCCAGCAGTACCATTGCATCCGCGGCAGATGGAACGGCCCCTTCCACGGATTTCCTTTCAGAGGCACCGAAAGACGCCTATCACGATGCAGGTAGCCGAGCCGAATTCCTGGGCTGTAGAAGTAGCGCCCCTGCCCCTCCCCGGTTCCAGCTCAATCCCCCGAATGCTGCCAGCCTGGATGCAGTCTCAAGGTGGCCTCCTGGATCCGCCACGGCAACTCTTTTGCGGCGGCGAGGGCCGAACTCGAACGATGGGCCGAAAAGCCGGTCCTTCGCGCTGCCCCGCCCGCGACCCCACCTCGACTCGTGCCCCGTCAGGTCCGACCGATCCGGCGCGCTTCGCCCCAGCGATCGTCGGCCGAACGTCACGGCGCCGAGATCTACGCACAGGCCGCCCCCACTTGCCGCCCCCACGACTCGCAGGTTACACTCAAACTGTTTCCCCGCCGATCATTAAGTGGCCATTAGTGGCAATACCCGATCACCCGAACTTGCCGGAGAGCCTGATGCACCTCACGCCGCTCGATTGGCTGATCGTCATCGCGACCACCGCGCTGTCCTTCCTGCCGGCGATCCTCTTCGCGAAACGGGCCGGCTCCAGCACGGCCGAGTTCTTCACCTCCGGGCGAGCCGCGCCGTGGTGGCTCATCGGCATCTCCATGGTGGCCACCACGTTCAGCACCGACACGCCCAACCTGGTGACCAACCTGGTCCGCGAGAAGGGCGTCGCAAACAACTGGGCATGGTGGGCGTTCCTCCTCACCGGCATGGCGACCGTCTTCTTCTACGCCCGCCTCTGGCGCCGCTCCGGCGTGCTCACCGATCTCGAGTTCTACGAGATCCGCTACTCCGGCAAACCGGCCAGCTTCGTGCGCGGCTTCCGCGCCCTCTACCTCGGCCTGTTCTTCAACTGCGTCATCATGGCCTCGGTCAACCTCGCCGCCGCCAAGATCGCAGCCGTCCTCCTCGGTTGGCCGATGACCAAGACGCTCGCGATCTGCACCGTCCTGAACATCGCCTTCGCCGCCGTCTCCGGGCTCTGGGGCGTGCTGGTGACGGACTTCATCCAGTTCGGGATCGCGATGACCGGCGCCTTCGCAGCGGCATACTTCGCCCTCCAGCACCCGGCCGTCGGCGGGCTCTCCGGCCTCATGGAGAAGATCGATCCCGCGACCCTGCGACTCCTCCCCGACTTCGGGGACTGGTCGCTCACCCTCTCGGTGCTGATCATCCCGCTCACCATCCAGTGGTGGTCGGTCTGGTACCCGGGCGCCGAGCCCGGCGGCGGGAGCTACATCGCGCAGCGCATGCTCGCGGCCAGGAGCGAGAAGGACGCCTTCGCCGGCACCCTCCTCTTCAACGCCGCCCACTACGCGCTCCGGCCCTGGCCCTGGATCATCGTGGCGCTCGCCTCGATGCTGGTCTACCCCGAGCTGTCGGACATCGCCAGCGCATTCCCCTACGTGGATTCCCGGCTCATCGGGCATGACCTGGCCTACCCGGCCATGCTCCGGTTCCTCCCGGTCGGGTTCATGGGGCTCATGATCGCGGGCCTGCTCTCCGCCTACGTCTCGACGCTCTCGACGCACCTCAACTGGGGCACGTCGTACGTCGTCCACGACTTCTACCGGCGTTTCATCCGCCCGGACGCCGATGAGCGCCATTACGTCTGGGTCGGTCGGCTCGTGACCGCGGTCCTCATGATCCTGGCCGCGCTCCTCACCTTCGTGCTGGAGTCGGCCCGGCAGAGCTTCGAGCTCCTCCTCTCGGTCGGCGCGGGGACGGGGCTCATCTACCTCCTGCGCTGGTTCTGGTGGCGCATCAACGCCTGGAGCGAGGTCGCGGCCATGGCGAGCTCCTTCCTCCTGGCCGTCTGCTTCTTCGTCGCCGGGAAGCTGGGCGTGGCGATCCCGTCCCACTTGTCGCTGATCGCGACCGTGGCCGCGACCAGCATCGTCTGGCTCGCGGTGACCTACCTGACCCCGCCCACCGATCGGGAGACGCTCGAGCGCTTCTACCGGCTGGTCCGCCCGGCGGGCCCGGGCTGGCGCCCGATCGCGGCCGCCACCGGGCTGCCCCCCTCGCCGGACAGCCTGCCGCAGGCGCTGCTCGGCTGGGTGCTCGGCTGCACCTTCATCTACGCCGCGCTCTTCGGCGCCGGGAGCTTCCTCTACGGCAGGACCGCGCAGGGCATTTTGTGGGCGGTGCTCTTCCTGGTGAGCGGCGCCGGGCTCCTGCGGCTCGTGCCTCGCTTCTGGTCCGCAGCCGAACCCGAGCCCGCCGGGCTCGCGGAGCAGGTCCCCGCTTCGAAGGCTGACGCATGATGACGGCGCAACCCGAGGTCACCAAGGCCGTGATCCTTGCCCGCGGGCTCGGCACCCGTATGCGCCGGCCCGACGATGCCGTCGCGCTCGCGCCCGAGCAGGCGGCCGTGGCCGAGACAGGCGTCAAGGCGATGATCCCCATCGACCGCCCGTTCCTCGACTACGTGCTCAGCGCCCTCGCCGACGCCGGCTTCCGGGACATTTGCCTCGTCATCGGCCCCGAGCACCACCAGCTCCGCGACTACTACGCGCACCAGGTCGAACCGCAGCGGATCCGCGTGAGCTTCGCCATCCAGGAGGAGCCGCGCGGCACCGCCGACGCCGTGCTCGCCGCACGCGCGTTCGTCGGCCGTGAGCCGTTCCTCGTCCTCAACTCGGACAACTTCTATCCGGTCGAGGTGCTGGCCCGGTTAAGGACGCTCGGCGAGCCCGGGCTCGCGGCCTTCGAGCGCGCGGCGCTCCTGCAGGGCAGCAACATCCCGCCCGAGCGGATCGCGAAGTTCGCCGTGCTCGACGTGGGGCCAGACGGCTACCTGCGCCGGATCGTCGAGAAGCCGGACGAGGCGACCGCCGGCGCCCTCCTGGACCAGGCCGCGTACGTGAGCATGAACTGCTGGCTCCTGACGCCGGAGATCTTCCGCGCCTGCAGCGAGATCCCGCTGTCGCCGCGCGGAGAGCTCGAGCTCCCGCTCGCGGTGCAGCACGCGATCGACAACCTCGGCATGCGGTTCCGCGCCCTTCCCGTCGCAGCGCCGGTGCTCGACCTCTCCAGCCGGGCCGACATCCCCGCCGTCGCCGCCCGGCTCCGCGGGGTGGAGGTGCGGCTCTGATGCACCGCCTCGCGGATGAGCTCCGTCGCGCGGGCATGAGCGATGCCGCGGCCGGGGACAAGGCGAGGCTCTTCGACCGGGCGTTCGGCGCGCTTTGCGAGCTGACCGGCGGCGCCCTGCCGGCGGAGACCCGCGCCATCTGGGTGCCGGGCCGCATCGAGTTCCTCGGCAAGCACACCGACTACGCTGGCGGACGGAGCCTCCTCTGCGCCGTGGAGCACGGCATCTGCGCTGCGGTCTCCCCGCGCGCCGACCGGCGGCTCCGCGTCCGGGATGCGCTCGCGGGCGAGACGATCGAGGGCGAGCTCGACCCCGCGCTCGAGCCGCCGCTCGGCCACTGGGCGAACTATCCGCTCACAGTGGCGCGTCGGGTCGCGCGGAACTTCCCGGGCGCGCTCCGCGGGGCCGACATCGCTTTCGCCAGCGACCTCCCGCCCGCAGCGGGGATGAGCAGCTCGAGCGCCCTCATCGTCGCCACTTTCCTCGCCCTCTCCGCCGTCAACGACCTGCCGGAGCGGGACGAGTACCGGCGCGAGATCCGCGGCCCCGAGGATCTGGCGGGGTACCTCGGCACGGTCGAGAACGGCCAGAGCTTCGGCAGCCTCGCGGGCGACCGCGGCGTCGGCACCTTCGGGGGCAGCGAGGACCACACCGCCATCCTCTGCGCCCGGCCCCGCGCCCTCGTCCGCTACGCCTTCTGCCCGGTCCGCTTCGAGGAGCTGCTCCCGCTGCCTCCGGATCACACCTTCGTGATCGCCGTGAGCGGGGTCCGGGCGGAGAAGACCGGCGGGGCCCTGGAAGCGTACAATCGCGCCTCGCTCCGGGCGGCCGCGCTCGTTCAGCTCTGGCGTCGCGCGACGGGCGAAGACGGCACCACGCTCCGCGGCGTGCTCGCCTCCAGCGCCGACGCGGCTGCGCGCCTTCGCGACCTGCTCTGCTCGACGGAGGTCCCCGGCTTCTCCGGCCAGGAGCTGCGCGACCGGCTCGAGCATTTCCTGGCCGAGAGCGAGGAGATCATCCCGGCCGCCGCACGGGCGCTGGCGTGCCGCGACCTCGCGCGCCTCGGCGAGCTCGTCGACCGCTCGCAGGAGCTCGCGACCCGCCTGCTCGGCAACCAGGTCCCGGAAACCGTCACGCTCGCGCGGCAGGCCCGCGAGCTCGGCGCCACCGCCGCATCCGCCTTCGGAGCGGGCTTCGGCGGCAGCGTCTGGGCGCTCGTCCCCGCCTCCAGCGCGGAGGAGTTTCGGGCGCGCTGGGAACACGCCTATCGGGAGAGCTTCCCCGAGGCCGCGCGGGAAGCGCGCTTCTTCCAGACCGACGCCGGGCCCGCGGCGCTGGTCCTCGACCTCCCGTCCGGCCTGGTCGCCGGCCTCCGGAGCTGAGCGCGACGCGACCGCTTTCTCCGCATCCCGCGGCGCGTGATCGCGGCTCGCCTCCCGGCGTGCGCCGGTGGGCTTGACGATGATCGGGGTGGGCGTGTATATATATTCAGATTGCCGTCCGGTCGGACGGTGACCGGATCGCGAAGAGGATGAACGAGATGTTCCGCTTCCGTGTCAGCCCGAACCCGCGTCACCCGCGTCTCCTCGCGAGAGGCGGCGTGCTCGCGTACGTGCGGTAGTGGAACAGAGAACGTACAGCGGACGGGGCGCGGCCTCTCGGGAACCGAGGGGCCGCGCTTCTTTTCGCCCTCCTTCCCCTGCGGCCGGTCCGGCGTGGGCGCGGGCCGCAGGATGGTCGGGGAGGTGAGGCCCGAGCCAGAACTGGCTGAGCCGGTGCTGCCTCCGCTGTCGCGGCATGGCGATCGGGTTTCCGTGCCCTGGCATGAAGAGGTGAGTTCGATGGATCTGTCTCGCGCAGTCTACGTGATCCTGGCCGAAGGAGCCTTCGGCCTCCACAGCTCGAAGACCGCGGCCAGCGCGATTCGCTACTTCCCGGAGCGGGTCGCGGGGGTGATCGATTCGGAGAAGGCGGGACGCACCGCGCAGGACGTGCTGGGTTTCGGGGGCTCGATCCCGGTGGTCGCGTCGCTCGAGGAAGGTCTGGTGGCCGGCGGCGTCCGGCCGACGGCGCTGCTGGTGGGGATCGCGCCCCGCGGCGGGCGGCTCCCGCGTGAGTGGCTGGATCTGATCGTGCGTGCGGCCGAGCTCGGCCTGGACGTGGTGTCGGGCCTGCATGAGTACCTGGCGGAGGTCCCGGCGATCCGGCAGGCGGCGGAGCGCTCCGGCGCCCGGATCTGCGATTTGCGCCGGCCGCCGGCGGACCTCACGATCTCCACAGGGGCCGCGCGGCTCGTGGACGCCTTCACCGTCCTCACGGTGGGCACCGACTGCAACCTGGGGAAGATGACGGCGGCGCTGGAGATCCGCCGGGGGCTGGCCGAGGCGGGAGAGCGCGTGGCGTTCGCGCCGACCGGGCAGACCGGGATCCTGATCGAGGGGTGGGGGATCGCCGTGGACGCGGTGATCTCCGACTTCGTCGCCGGGGCGGCGGAGCGGCTGGTGATCCAGGCGGCGGAGCAGGTGGGGCCGGAAGGGATCGTGCTGATCGAAGGTCAGGGGTCGCTGCTGCACCCGGCCTACTCCGGCGTCACGCTCGGCCTGCTGCACGGCTCGCTCCCGAAGGCGATGATCCTCTGCCACGACGTGTCGCGCCAGCGGATCCGGAGCGATGGCGAGTACGACTTCGTCCGCATGCCTTCGCTCACGGCGGCGGTCCGGCTGTACGAGATGGCGCTCGGGTGGCTGCGCCCGGCGCCGGTGATCGGGATCGCGCTCAAGACGAACGAGCTCTCGGAGGCGGACGCGCGGCAGGCGATTCTGCAGGCGGAGGCGGAGACCGGCCTTCCCGCCACCGACCCAGTGCGGTTCGGCCCGGACCGCCTCGTGGGGGCGATCCAGCGCGCCGCTCGTCGCGCGTCGGCGCGGAGCGGCGCCGGGTCGCTGGCGGCCGGGGCGTGAGCGCATCCGCCCTGCGGCAGCGGGCCTGGCTGGCCATGCGCCGGAGCCGTGCCGGCGCGGGGGGCATGGCCTAGATCGCCACTGCCGCGCCGCCGCTAGGAGGCAGCGCCCGCACTCGGGGCATCGGGGACTGTCCGCCCGCGTGTGGTGATGTGGCGCCCGCGGCTACTCCGCGACACCCGCTACGGTGAGCTCGCGGGCGTGGGTGAAGAAGAGCGAGCAGGGCTCCGGGCAGGGGACGCTGGCCGCGGGCCGGCCATCGGGGTCGCGCTCCTCGCCTTTAGAGCCCAGGATGCCGGGGCCGGACGCGAAAGGTTCCGCGCCTCCGGCGTCCGGTCCGGCGAACCAGAGGGGGCGGCGCAGACAGCCCTGCGCGTGGCAGCAGCGCTGGACGGCGACCGCGACGTCGGGCTCCTGGAGGTACTTCACATCCGCGTAGATCCCCGTCTGGCGCCCGGCCGCCTCGGCGAAGGACGTCACGCGCAGCTCTCCGGTGCGCCATTGGTGCCAGTGGATGGCGGCGGTCGGGTAGAGGTAGCCCAGGGCGTCCCAGAGGGCGGCGGCATCCAGGCCGGCGAGCGCCCAGCCCCGCCGGAGGTTGGCCGCGGACTTGAGCGGGCGATACTGGCCCTGGCCGTCCGTCCGGGCGATCGCCCGCGCGGCGGCGGGCGCCGTCGAAACCTCGAGGGCAGAAAGGGCTAGCCCGGCATCGGCCCGGTGCCGGAGCTCGAAGGTGCCGTCCTCGGCCCGCCGAATGAGGACCTCCAGGAATCCGGCCCCCGCAGACCCAGCCGCGGCCACCCATTCGAGGAGGGCGGCGCGCGCCCGGGCCGCGGGCGGGGCGGCGTGGGGGGTGGGGCCGACCGTGAGGTCCTGGGCATCGACGTCGTGCCCGGAACCCGCTGACGACCGTACCCCTGCGAGCTCGAGGGCGATCTCGGCCACGGCAGGGTGCGTCCCGACCGCCGGCGCGTACCAGATCACCCGGCCGTCGCGCTCCGTGCGCGTCCCCGTCAGCTCGAGCGCCTTGGGGATCGTGTCCTTCGTGTGCCACCCCTCGGAGATGAAGAAGGGGACCAGCACGATGTGGTCGGCCGCCGTTTCCGCGACCAGCCGCTCGATCCGCGGCTCCTGATCCAAGAAACCGCACTCGACCGAGCCGTAGAGTCCCCGCGCCCGGACGCGCTCGGTCGCCGCGTAGACGGCGGCGCCCGAGGTCTTGCTCCGCTCCGTCCCGTGGCCGATGATCACCAGCGCGGCCCTGGCCCGCTCCGTGGGCGAGAGCGGGGCCGTCTCGGACGCCCGCCGGAGGATGACCTCATCGATCCCAGGGTGGACGCCGACCGGGGGGCAGTAATGGATGATGCGCCCGTCGCGGTGCGTCACCGGGCCGGTCAGCCCCAGCTCGCGCGGCACCACCTGGCGCGTGAAATACCCCTCGCTGATGAAGATGGGAACCACCCAGACCCGCTCGGCCTCGAGCGCGTCCAGGGCGTGTCGGAGCGAAGGCTCCTCCTTCCAGAACGCCTCGCGGACCTCGTCGAAGGCGCCCAGAGCCCGGATCCGCGCCGCGTGGGCGTAGACCGGCTCGCTCGAGTCCGGGCTGTAATGGGAGCCGTGACCTACCAGGAGCAGGGCTCTCACAGGACCTCCGCCAGCACGTCGAGCGAAGGGGCCGATGGCGTCGTCGCTTCCAGCGCCTCCTCGGGAAGCGACGCACACACTGCCCCGAGATCCTCGTTCCCTCCTCGCGCCTCCGGATCCACCGCCAGGCGCTCCAGGGCAGCCCGCACCAGCCCGGCGAGCGTGTGCTCGTGCGGCGCGACGTCGACCTCGAAGCCGGCGCGGCGCGCCGCGGCCGCCGTGCTCGGCCCGATGGCCGCCACGTGCGTGCGACCCCGGGCGACCTCCGCCAGCCCGGCCAGCGCCGCGACCGAGGAGGAGGACGGAAAGGCGATCAGGTCGACGGCACCCTCCTCCACCCGGCGCCGGAGGGCGTCCAGACCGCCCAGGTCGGCCTCGAGCCGGTAGAGCGGAGCTTCGTCCAGGATCGCGCCGGCCCGGACCAGCCGCTCGGCGATCGGGGAGGAAAGCCCCTCGGCCTTCACGAACAGCACCCTCGCACCCTCGATGCCGCACTCCGCACCCATGGCCGCAGCCGCGTCCGGAGGGGCGTACGAGGTCGTGCGTACGTCGGGGAAGATCCCGCGCCGCTCCATCGCCGCGGCCGTCGCCGCGCCGAAGCACGCCACCCGGGCGCCGCCCAGGGCCCGCGCATCGCGCCCGCTCTCGCGGAGCTCCGCCCAGAACCGCTCCACGTCGGTGACCGACGTGAAGACGATCCAATCGTGCCCGGCCAACGTGGCGAGGCTCTCCCGCGCGCGGGCCGGGTCCGTCGGGGGCAGGACCCTGATGCCCGGGAACTCGATCACTTCCGCGCCGAGCCGCTCGAACGCCGCGGCGAGCCGTGACGGCTGCGCCCGCGTCCGCGCCACCACCACCCGCCGCCCCCGGAGAGGCCCCTCCTCGAACCAGCGGATCTGCTCACGCAGACCGACCACCTCCCCCACCACCACCACCGCCGGCGAGCCCAGCCCCGCCGCACGCGCCCGCTCCGCGATCCGGTCCAGCGACGCCGTCACCGTCCGTTGCTGGCCCCATGTCCCCCACTCGATCACCGCAGCAGGCGTCTCCGGACGCCGCCCCCCACGGAGCAGCCGCTCGACCACCCGGTCGAGGTTCGCCATCCCCATGTAGACCACGACCGTCCCACCCAGCCGCGCCACGTGCTCCCACGACGAGTGCCCCTCTTCCCGCCTCGGGTCCTCGTGCGCCGTGATGAACGTGACCGCAGAGGCCAGCTCCCGGTGGGTCACCGGGATCCCCGCGTACGCCAGCGCCCCGATCCCCGCCGTGATCCCCGGCACGACCTCGAAAGGCACCCCGGCGGCCCGCAGCGCCGCTGCCTCCTCCCCTCCCCGCCCGAAGACGAACGGGTCGCCCCCCTTGAGCCGTACCACCACCTCCGCCCGCCCCGCCGCCTCCACCAGCAAGCGGTTGATCTCCTCCTGCGGCGTCCGCCCCTCCCCCCTCCGCTTCCCCACGTAGACCAACTCCGCCCCGGGCGGCACGAGCTCCAGGATGCGCCGGTTCACCAGCGCATCGTACGCCACCACGTTCGCCCGCCGCAGCAGGCTCGCCGCTCGAAGGGTGAGCAGCCCCGGATCCCCGGGGCCTGCCCCCACCAGATAGACTTTGCCCATCGAACCCCCAAACTCCTGTCCCCCCGGCCACTCACCTGACACGCCCCGCTCGGCCCCCTCCCCGCCCCGGAAGCCCCGCACATGCCCGCCGACGGCGCACCCGACGCGGGTCGAAACCGCACGACGGGCATGTACGGAGCCTCCTCCGCGGGACCCGTGGGGCCGTCTTACTTCTCGATCGGGAGGCGGACGCTGTTGCCCCACTCGGTCCAGGAGCCGTCATAGTTGCGCACCTTCTGGAACCCGAGCAGGTACGTCAGCACAAACCACGTGTGCGACGATCGCTCCCCAATCCGGCAGTACGCAATCGTCTCCTCCTCCGGCCTCAGCCCCGC
>DATCLG010000178.1:0-4652 GCA_036564015.1 Longimicrobiales bacterium | reverse complement strand
GCCTTCTATCGCCGGATGAAAGAGCTCACGCTCGTGGGCTACTACACGTCGGAGGTCGGCGCGACCCAGGAGTTGCGCGTGAACCCGATGGGCGTCTACCGCGGCGACATCCCGTACGCGGAGGTGGGCCGGGCGTGGGCGTGATCGCGCGACCCGGCCTCTTTTTCCCCCTCTTGTGCCCAACCTCTAGAGCGAACGGGTAGCACCATGATCTACCTGAAGCGAGAAGAATACGACGCGATCGTGGTCGGCTCGGGGATCACCGGTGGGTGGGCCGCCAAGGAGCTGTGCGAGAAGGGGCTCCGGACGCTGGTGCTGGAGCGTGGCCGGAACATCGAGCACGGCAAGGACTACATCACGGAGCACAAGAACCCGTGGGAGTTCCCGCTGCGTGATGCCCGCCTGAAGCCCGAGAACAAGGGGACGGAGGACTACCAGGTCCAGAGCCGGACCGGCCAGTTCAGCGAATCGACGAAGCACTTCTTCATCAAGGACAGCGAGCATCCCTACATCGAGGCCAAGCCGTTCACGTGGATCCAGGGGAACCAGGTGGGCGGGCGGTCGATCATCTGGGGCCGGCAGTGCTACCGGTGGAGCGACCTGGACTTCGAGGCCAACCTGCGCGAGGGGATCGAGATCGACTGGCCGATCCGGTACCGGGACATCGCGCCGTGGTACTCGTACGTCGAGCGCTTCGTGGGGGTGAGCGGCGAGAAGCTGGGCCTGCGGCAGCTCCCGGATGGGGAGTTCCAGCCGCCGATGGAGCTGAACGCGGCGGAGAAGCGGTTGAAGGAGGCGATCGAGCGGACGTTCCCGGAGCGGACGCTGACGATCGGGCGGTGTGCGGTGCTGACGCAGCCGATCGGGAACCGGCAGCCGTGTCACTACTGCGGGCCGTGTCACCGGGGGTGCTCGACGGGGTCGTACTTCTCGAGCGTCTCGTCGACGCTGCCGGCGGCGCAGGCGACGGGTCGGCTCACGCTCCGTCCGGACGCGATCGTGCACAGCATCATTTACGATGAGGAGAAGGACCGGGCGACCGGGGTGCGGTACATCGATGCGAAGACCCGGGAGATGCACGAGGTCTACGCCCGGGTGATCTTCCTCTGCGCGTCGACGCTGAACAGCACGCGGATCCTGCTGAACTCGAAGACGCCGCGTTTCCCGAACGGGCTGGCGAACTCGAGCGGGGTGCTCGGCCACTACCTGATGGACCATCATTTCCGCGTGGGCGCGGTGGGGGAGCTGGAGGGGCTGGAGGACCGGTACTATCAGGGGAACCGCCCGAACGGGATCTACATTCCGCGGTTCCGGAACCTGCCGTGGGACCCGCGGACGAAGAAGGACTTCCTCCGGGGCTACGGCTACCAGGGTGGGGCGAGCCGCAGCTCCTGGCACCGGGGGGCGGGGCAGGTCGGGATCGGGGTGGAGCTGAAGAGCCGGCTGCGTGATGCGGGGCCGTGGGTGGTGTCGCTCATCGGGTTCGGGGAGTGCCTGCCGCGGTACGACAATTACGTCGAGCTGGCCGAGGAGACGGACCCGTGGGGGATCCCGATGCTGCGCATCCACGCGTCGTGGGGCGAGAACGAGCTGGCGATGCGGAAGGACATGGCCGCTGCGGCCGCGGAGATGCTGGAGGCGGCCGGGTGCAAGAACGTCCGGACGTACGACGAGTACCGGGAAGGGGGCTACGGGGCGGAGTTCGGGCTCGGGATCCACGAGATGGGGACGGCGCGGATGGGTCGGGACCCGAAGACGTCGGTGTTGAACGCGCACAACCAGGCGCACGACGTGCCGAACCTGTTCGTGACGGATGGGGCGTGCATGACGAGCTCGTCGTGCGTGAATCCGTCGATCACGTACATGGCGCTGACGGTGCGCGCGGTACACTACGCCGTGGAGGAGATGAAGCGGCGGAACATCTGATGGCGGGTGGGGGCGCAGGCGTGGGGTGCGCTGTGGCGGCGCCGGGTCGGCAGGAGGGGCGGTTGATGAACCGGCGTCAGGCTGTCATCGGCCTGCTGGTCGGCGCCGTGGCGGCGGCGTGCAACACGCTGGGGGTGGAGGGGGGCCGGCGGCGCCGTCTGCTGGTCTTCACGAAGTCGTCGGGCTACGAGCACAGCGTGGTGAAGCGGGCGCAGGCCGGCGGGCCGAGCCTGGTGGAGCGGACGCTGACCGCGCTCGGCACCCGTGAGGGTTTCGATGTCGTCTGCGAGAAGGACGGGTCGATCTTCACCCCGCAGCGGCTCGGGGAGTTCGACGGCTTCTGTTTTTTCACGAGCGGGCTGCTGACGGAGCGGGGCACGGACGGGCATCCGCCGATGTCGCCGGAGGGGAAGGACGCGCTGTTGGAGGCGGTGTGGGGAGGAAAGGGGTTCGTCGCCTTCCATGCGGCGTCGGACAGCTTCCACACGCAGCCGGACCCGCCGGACCGGTCGAACCGGTACCGGAACCACGGGGCGGCGTCGGACCCGTACGTCCGGATGCTGGGTGGGGAGTTCATCGCGCACGGCACGCCGCAGGCGGCGCCGATGCGGGTGGTCGACCCGGAGTTCCCGGGGATGGCCGCGTTCGGGGGCGGGGTCGTGCAGCGCTTCGGCGAGTGGTACTCGCTCAAGGATTTCGCGCCGGACCTGCACGCGATCGCGGTGCTGGAGACGGAGGGGATGGAGGGGACGATGTATCGCCGCCCGCCGTACCCGGTGGTGTGGGCGCGCCGGCACGGGCAGGGGCGGGTCTTCTACTCCGCGCTCGGCCACTTCGAGGAGGAGTGGGAGGATCCGGCGTTCCTTGCGATGGCGCTGGGGGCGATCCGGTGGGCGTTCGGGGACGTGGAGGCGGACACCACGCCGAACCTGGAGGCGGTCGCGCCCGGCTACGCGCAGCTCCCTCCGCGCCCGGGCTCGCCGTCCTAGGGGCGACGCCGGGCCGGTGGAGCGCGAGGGGACACACGTACTCGAGGGAGTCACACCATGTCGATTCGTCTGCTGAGGAGGAACCCCGTGCTGGGCCGGTGGCAGGCGGGCCTCGCCGCCGCGGCCTGCGTGCTCGCCGCGGCGTGCAGTCCATCGGCGTCCGCCGAGAAGGCCGCGGGCGGGGCGGGGGAGGAGAGCGCGCCGAACACGCTGACCGAAGCCGAGCGGGCCGCCGGCTGGAGGCTCCTCTTCGACGGCCAGACGTTCAACGGGTGGCGCGGCCTCGGCCGGGACACCGTCCCCACCGCGCACTGGACGATCGTGGACGGGGCGATCAAGAAGATCGCGAGCGGGAACGTCCCGGTCCAGGCGGACGGCCAGCCGCTGGAGGGTGGGGACCTGATGACGGTGGAGACCTTCGGCGACTTCGAGATGACGTGGGAGTGGAAGGTCACCCCCGGCGCGAACAGCGGGGTCAAGTACAACGTCTCGGAGGAGCTGTCGACGGCGCACCCGCCGCGGCATGCGGCGCTGGGCTTCGAGTACCAGATCCTGGACGACGACCGGCACCCGGACGGCCGGATCGCGAGCCACCGCGCCGGTTCGCTCTACGACCTGATCCCGGCGGACGAGCAGGTGAAGCGGCTGCGTCCGGTGGGCGAGTGGAACCAGTCGAGGATCGTCTTCCACGGGAACCACGGGGAGCACTGGTTGAACGGGGAGCGGGTGGTGGTGTTCGAGCTGGGGACGCCTCGCATGGACTCGCTGCTCGCGGCGAGCAAGTACAGGACGATCGAGGGGTTCGCCACCCGGCGCAGGGGGCACATCGTCCTGCAGGATCACGGGGACGAGGTCTACTTCCGCAACATCAAGATCCGGGAGCTGCAGTGAGCTGACGGGCTCTCCCGGCGGCCCGGGCCGGCGGCGCGTCGGACCGGGCGCGTGTGCGGCTCCGGCCCGCGTGGGGCGCTGAGCCCGTGCCGGCCGGAGCGAGCTGGAAGACGAGGCGAAGCCGGCTCGCGCCCGACCCGGCGCGAGCCGCAACCGGAATCGGAAAGAGCGCACCACGATGCAGTTCCGGGTGGGAATCCTGGGGGGCGGCAACATCAGCGAGACGCACGCCCGTGCGGCGAGCGAGATCCCGGGGGTGGAGGTGGTGGCGGTGCACGGGGTGAACCGGGAGCGGGTGGCGAAGCTGGGGGCGCAGTACGGGGCGGCGGTGTACGGGGACCTGGAGAGTTTCCTGCGCCACCGCCCGATGGATGCGGTGCTGATCGGGAGCCCGTCGGGGGTCCACGCCGAGCAGGCGATCGCCGCGGCGCGTCAGGGGCTCCACGTGCTGGTGGAGAAGCCGCTGGACGTGACGACGGCACGGATCGACGCGCTGATCGAGGAGTGCGATCGTGCGGGGGTCAAGCTGGGCGTGTTCTTCCAGGACCGGGTGGCGCCGCACATCGCGTGGCTCAAGCGTCTGGTGGAGACCGGCGGGCTCGGGCGGGTCCATCTGGTCTCGGCCCGGGTGAAGTGGTGGCGTCCGGCGGAGTACTACAGCCAGTCGCGGTGGCGGGGGACGCGGGCGCTGGACGGCGGCGGGGCGCTCATGAACCAGGGGGTCCACACCGTGGACCTGCTCCTCTGGCTGCTGGGCGATGTGGAGCGGGTGTACGCGCGGGCCCGGACGGCGGTGCACCAGATCGAGGTGGAGGACACGCTCGTGGCGTGCCTGGAGTTCGCCGG
>DATCLG010000177.1:0-21475 GCA_036564015.1 Longimicrobiales bacterium | reverse complement strand
GAGCCCAGACTCGGGCGCTAAGGTCTGCGCCTCGCCCACCCCGAGCCGCACGGTGGCATGCGCGCCACCCACAACGGAGAGGCGCGCGGCCTGCGGGCTCGCCACGGCCCCGAGCCGGACCGTCACCGGCAGATCCGTGCGATCGGGGAGGCACGCCGGCACGATGGCCTTGAGCTCCGTGGGCGTGGCCTCCACCACCGTGCCGGGGAGGCCTCCGAACAGCACGGTGTTGTCTTCGGGCCTGGGGCTGAAGTTCTTCCCCGCGATCGTGACCGTGTCCCCGGCACTCACCGCCTCGGGAGCCACGGCGAGCACCTCGGGCACCAGGACCGCCCGGGCTTCGAAAACGGCGGTTCGGATGGCGCCGCTGGAGATGCGGGCCTCGACCCGGTAGACGCCCGTCTGCGACCCGAGCCGGAGCCGGGCCCGGGCCACGCCGAGCGTTTCCGTCTTGGAGCCAAGCGGGAGGACCACCGCGCCGGAGCCGTCGACAACACGCCAGCTCACCGCGACACCCTCGACCCCCTCCCGGGAAACCCCGTTCGTGACCACGACCTCGAGTGGATCGGCCAGCAGCTGCCCCGGCGCGCCGAACTGGCCGTTTCCCGCAAAGATCGCGATGGTCCAGTTGGCCGCGTCGTCAGGCTCCGCGGGCCCTCGATCGCAAGCGCCCAGCGTGGCCAGCCCGCAGAGCAGCAGGCCCAGCACTCTTCGCCTCACGCCGGCCCTGACGTGGTCGGCTCTGCCCTGGACGCGGAGCACCGCGCTCCCGCCCGGGCTGGCGAATCCTAAGGCTCTCACACAGACTCGTGTGGCTCGGGTCCCCCCACCTACAGGGCCATCCGCGGACGAGCACCGCTCACCCGCTGGCCGGCGACGTCACGGTCGCCGACCGGCCGCCAGGAAAGATCGGGGGTCCGGTGGATCCCGCACAACCCACGGGTCCAGGCCAGTGAGTCACCAGCGCGCACGTTTGCCCCGGACATCGATGTGGATGAACGGGCCGTGCACGCCGTTGTCCCGGTAGATCCCGGCGCCGCCGACCAGCTCCGGGTACTTCGCCTCCACCCGTTCCACCGCCTTCAGGATGACCGCCGCATCCCGCGTATCGCGGCGCCCATCCCCGTTCAGGTCGTCCATGTACCAGTTGTTGTCGTTGTCCACCCAGACGTCGGCCGCATCCCCGTACTGGTGCCGGCTGAGCACCGCCCGTCCGGCCTTCAGGCCCTTACGGTTGTACTGCGGCGTCCGGTAGCCGCTCATCACCACCATGCGCTCCGCACGCACGCCCATCGCGTTGAGCTCGGCCATGACCAGCTCCAGCTTGTCGAGCAGCCGCGGATCGACCACCACGTACTTCGGCCACTTGTTCTGCTGGTCGTGCGTGAGGAACTCGCGCAGCCGGAAATGCTCCGAGAGCTTCATGTCGACGTTGGCCCGGGTCACCTCGATGAAGCCCTCCGGCGGCGCGTACCGCCCCGTGCTCCTCTTGCCCTCCGTCGGGTAGCGGCCGATGAAGTACCCCTGGAGGTGCATCCCCTGCTTGCGCTCGAACGGGACCTTCACGATCAGCCGGAGCTCATCGAAGACGCGGGAGTCCGTCCCCACCCCGATCTCCAGCTCGTAGGTGCCGGGCTCCGCGGGTGCGGTCGCGACATCCCCGGGCGCCAGCGGCGCGGACGTCGTGCGCGCCGACGTGCCGAGCACCGGCACCCAGCGGTACCATACCTCGGCCGGACGCTCGCCCGTCCATTCCAGGGAGAGCTGCACCTTCTCGCGAGGCATGGCCTGGATCGTCCGGAGCGCGCCACTGCGGCCGAACATCGCCTTCCCCAGCGCAACCGGCGGGGCTGCCTCCATCGCCCCGGCCGGCAGCGCCGCCGCCGGCGTGCTTCCCGACGGCTCGCCGGACCGTTTTTCCGCGCTACAACAGAGGTTCGAAACCGCCAACACAACGGCGAGCAGAAGACCAGCACTCGTATACGGCACGACTACTACCTCTCGTCTGGAAACCGACGATCCGGGAGCCCCGGGCCCCGGCCTGCTCCGCTACGGGCCGCCACCGGACAGACGGACCGGCGGCCCCCGGCCCAATTGCTTGCGCCGCCCACCTCCCGGGTCTACCTTCCCCGGAAATCGTATCTGGGAGAACAGTTTGACTGGAAACTACAACGTGGATCGATCGATGTTCCGGATCTGGCGTTCGCTCGCCCTGCTCGCCGCGGCCAGTCTGATGCTCTCGACCTCTGCCGCCGCGCAGAGGATCACCTCCCCCTACCGGTACGTGGAAGAGAAGCAGTCGGTCGGCCCGTTCGGAGGATACCTCTCCGCCGACCGGGGCGAACTCGGGTTCGGGCCCGCATCCGGCCCCATCTTCGGAGCAGGCTACTCGCTCCGCCTGACCGGTCCCCTCCAGCTCGAGGCCATGATCGGGTACTTCCCGACCACGCGCGCCGTGCTCGACACCATCCGGGTCGACGGCCGGCCGCGCAACGTGGGTGAGGCCGACGTCGACCTGCTCTTCCTCCAGGGCGGACTCCGGTTCAACCTCACCGGCCCCCGGACCTACCACCACCTGCGGCCCTTCCTCCTCGCCACCGGCGGCATCGCGACCGCCGTCCGCGACGAGCACCCCGCCGAGCGATTCCTCTCCACGCCCACGGCCGCCTTCCGCTTCGGCACGAGTTTCGCCGCACAGTTGGGAGGCGGGATCGAGTGGTTCGTGGTGCCGCACGTCTCGCTGCGCGTCGAAGCGCGTGACCTCTTCTGGAAGCTCGACACGCCGCAGGCGTTCCGGCTACAGGGGGAGAGGCGAGACGACTGGATTCACAACCTCTTCCTCTCGGCCAGCGTGACCTACAACTTCTGAGGCCCGGCCACGCCGGGCCCCTGGGTCGCGCGCACCACACCTCCGAATCCGACGGCGCCAGCACGGAGGAGAGCATGCCGCGCGACTACGAGGACCTCTACGGCCTGCACGACGCCGACGACGAGGAGATCTACGAGCTGATCCTGGAGCAGCTCGGCGAGTATCCGGAGATCGATCCGGATCTCATCGATGTGCAGGTCGAGAATGGGTTCGTGACGCTCTCGGGGCGGGTCGGCACCGAGCGGGAGCTCCAGACGGTCGAGCATGTCCTGAGCGACGTGCTCGGGATCGCCAATTACTCGAACGAGCTGGTCGTCGACGAGCTCGTGCGAGGCGAGACCGACGTCGCGGCCGATGATGCCATAGACGAGGAGCTGGAGACGGCCGACCGGACCGGCGCCCGGGCGATCACCACGACGGATACGGCCGCCCACCTGCTGGTGGACCTGGAGGCCGAGCTCTACGGCACCCACGACCTGCAGGACGCCATCGAGCGAGGAGAGGCGTACGAGGCCCCGGACAGGCCGGTGCAGGAGGGGAGCTGGTCGGAGGAGGACCACTAAGCCCTGCCGGCTCAGCATCCCCGGCAAGGCGCGTTTCCGGGGCCACCCGCCACCCCGGAACGCCGCGGAGAGGCCCGGGCCGGGCGCGCGAGAGAGCCCGCGCGTCGTGCGCCCGCCCCCTTCGCCTCAGCGCTTACGCACGAAGACCATACTCCTTTCGGCCAGCACCAGCCCGCCGAAGAGCCCGTAGGCGCCCGTCAGCCCGGCGGAGGCTCGATCCTCCGGAGCGTACCGCTGGTTCGCCACCTGCTCCTGATAACGCGCGCACGCCGTGTCGCAAGCCGGGACGCGGAGCGTCACGTGCATCGAGTCCCAGTCGATCGCGACGGGCGGGCTGTCCTCCGTTGGCGGGCGGTAGCAGTTGGCCCAGTAGATCTCCAGCTCCACGCGCAGCTCCGTGGTTCCGATCGGGTCGCCGTCCGGCCACGCCATGACTTGGCAGAACGCATCCGGCTGCGCCGCCCCACGCTCGAACACTCTCTCCGCCACCAGGCTCGGCCCCGGACGGACCGACCGGGCCTCCGGATCGCGTCGCCAACGCACCTCGAGCTTCTCCGGCAACGACGACGACCAGGCCGGCACCTCGATGCGAGTGTGGTTTTCCGGCGCCAGCAGGAACGGCGCTTCAGGGACCACCGTCGCGCCCCGAATCGTGTCTCCGCTCGGGAGCACGATCAGCAGCTCGTACCGCGTTCCAGCCTCGATCCCACCCGGGAAGATGGCGCCGTAGCATCCCGCGCCCGGCCGATCGCTCGAGTGGGATCCGTCCCAGTAGACGGGGCCGCAGGGCCCGACCGCGCCGGACACCTCCGCCAGGTACACGCTCCCGCCCGGCCCGGCGATGCGGACCTGCGCGCCAGAGATCGGCTCGAGCGCTGGACCGTCCTCACCGGTCCCGGCAAGCGTGCGCGTGAGCCACACCGCAACCGTGTCGCTCCGCGCTCGAAGCAGGGAATGCACCGAAACGGTCTCCCCCGTCAGCTCGAGCGGGGTCGGCGCGCGCGTCAGGTCGCACCCCGCCGCGAGTGCCGCGAGGGCCAGGACGACCCGTCGTCCTAGAATCGCCATTCCACGCCAAAGGTTGGAAGGATGGGCAACTGAGGCACGTACTCGAGCACCGGCCTGCCCAGGACGCCGTACGGGTTCGGCTCCGCGAAGAGCACGTTTCGGCTGTTGAGTACGTTCAGGACCTGGAGATACGGCGTCACAGCGACCGTGGTGCCGAACCACCGTTTGTCGAAGGTCTTTCGGGCTGCCACGTCGAGGCGCAGGTAGCCGGGAAGTCGTCCCGCATTGTGCTCGCCCAGCAGGACAATCGGGCTGCCCCAGATGAACCGGCCGGTGGCGGGATCGAACTCCGCGGTTTGTGTCACCCCGATCGCCGGCGTGTAGGGCTGCCCGGTTGCCAGGGCGAGGCGCGCGCTGACGGTGCCCCGCCGCCCGAGCGGGGTCGCTCCTGTGACCTCGAGCGTGTGCCGCCGTTCGAAGCGTGGCGGGTACCGCTCGCCGGCCACTTCCAGCTCGGCGAACGCCAGCGCGTAGCCGAGCGAGAACTCCAGGTCACCCCGGCGGTGCTGGGCCAGCAGCTCCAGGCCGCGCGCCGTGGCTTTGCCTACCCGCAGGCTATCGACCGACAGGATCGGCGCGTCCATCGGGTCGTCTGGCGGGAGCGCCAGCGCCAGGCGACGCAGCCGCTTCACGTAGGCATCCAGCCGGACACGGGTCGATCGGGCACGCCACTCGGCGCCGAGGACCGCGTCGGCGCCGGTCGACAACCCGAGCTCGCGCGGCACGGCGCCGAGCAGGTCGTAGGCGATGAGGCTGGCGGCGAGGGACTCTTCGTCGCGCAGGGAGCGGAGCACCTGGGCGTATCGCCCCGTGCCGAGGGAGAGCGTGAGCCGCGGCGACACCGAGAGCTGGGCCCCGACTCGCGGGAGCCATTCCGTCCCCCTGCTCCCCGCGTGCAGCAGCCTCAGCCCGGCCCTGACCTGGAACGCCTCGAACGGCGCCCACTCGTCCTCGACGTACGCGGCCAGCGTGCTCGGCCGGTCGCGGTACCGGAACACGGGGATGATCGGGCCGAACTCGTGATCCTCGGGGCCGATGTCGTGCTCGAACCCGTACAGATCGACCTGCAGCCCGAACCCGAGCTTGTGCCGCTGCCGGTGCCAGGTGAAGTCCGCGCCGGCCAGCACGTCGAGCATCTCGGACCGGGCGCGGAGGGTCTGCTCGAGGGGGCGCTCGTCCGGGTCGGCGACTTCCGGGTCGCCGACCTCCTCCCAGGCATCGAACGAGCCGGTGAAGGCGCTGGCCGCTACCCGGAACTCGCCGATCAGCGTCGCGCCGAACGGCTGGCGATAGCGGAGCGACGCCGCGAGCGAGCCCCAGGAGAACGCCGCGTCGCCGCCCATCTCTCGGCGCATCCGTTCCGGAATGCTGACCCCCTCCCGGTCCACGTAGAGCGAGGCGGACAACGAGCCGAGCGCGCCCACGTCGTGCGTCACCTTGAGGTGCGCATCGGTGAACGCGTAGGGCACGGTCCACGAGGTCACGCCGAGCTGGTAGGCCAGATCGGTGAAGAGATCCACGTAGGTCCGGCGGGCCGAGATGAGATAGCTCCCCCGTCCACCCGGGAGCGGCCCGTCCACGCTGGCGCGGGAGGAGATCAAACCGATGGCACCCTGACCGCGCACGCGGTCCCGGCCGCCATCGCGCGTCGAGACCAAGATCGCGCTGGAGAGTCGGTCCCCGGTCCGCGCCGGGAAGGCGCCAGCCAACACGTCCACCGTCGCCACCGTGCTGGGGTCGAACGCGGCGAAGACCCCGCCCAGGTGGAACGGGTTGAAGAGCGGCGCGCCATCGAGCAGCAGCAGGTTCTGGTCTGGCGAGCCGCCTCGCACGTAGAGCGCGCTCGAGAAGTCCGATGCGCCCGCGATGGAGGGAAGCGCCTGGAGCGCCCGGAACACGTCTGCTTCGGCGAGCCCGGGCACGAGGCCGAGCGACCGCCCCTCCACCCGCACCGCTGGCGGTCCCGGCGTCCTCACGCGCACTTCGGTCTCCGGGCCGGCCAGGGCCTCGAGCCCTTCGATCTCGACTGGCTGCACCGGGAGCTCGAAGTCGACCCGCACCCCGCCCTCCTCCCCCACCACGACCTCCTTTTCGACCGGCCGGTACCCGAGCGCGGTCGCCCGGACCGTCCACCGCCCCGGCGCGATTCCCGGGAGGACGAAGTACCCTCGCTCGTCCGTGATCGTCCGGCGGCCGAGCTGGACCACCTCCACGACCGCCTGACGGATCGGCTCGCGCGTCGTCTCGGCGCGAACCGTTCCCCGGACCGCGACATCCAGCGTTGTCGCCAGGAGGAGCGCGGCGTGCAGCAGCACGAAGACCTCCCGAATTCGCGTCGCGCGGACCTGCCGAAGGAACGTACGAGGTGCCTGGCGTTTGACGGTGCACGGGAGCCCGGATCCCGTGGCCATCACATTCGCCCGGGCCCTCGCCGCATTCCCGTCGTCCGCGGGTGTGCCCGCACGCACCTCCAGCCCGGAGCCGCGGCAGAGTGGGCGTGGCGCCCCCGCGCTTACAATATACGGATCGATCGCAGGAGGGGTCAGAAGGGGAGATTCGGGGTCAGGTCCGCTCCCGGGCGAGGGGCGTTCAGCCGGCCCGCGGCACTTACAGCCACACCCGGGAGGGTGGCCGGCTGCATCGCCGGACTGGTGAACGTGCCGCGTCCGATCACGTCAGGGGAAGAGGGGCGGGGGCGTAGCGGACGCCCCCGCCGCCCTTCCTCACCGCCGGGTACCCCGCTCCCGGCCCTTGAACTTCGGCCCGGACGTCTGCGGAAGGTGCATCTCGCTCGCAGGCACGTCGGTCCGGACGGTGAGGTTGTTGATCACCCCGCGCACGCCCGGAGCTTCCCAGGCGTCGTCCCAGGCGTACCGGGCCTCCATGAAGTCGTTCACTTCGCCGCTCAACGTGACGACGCCGTTGTCGACCTCGACCTCGATGTTCTCGGGATTGATCCAGCTGTCCTGGAACAGGTTTTCCCGCACGGCCTCCCGGATCTCCTCATCCTCGATCCGGGCCTCGCTCGAGAAGATGTGCTCCTCGTGGCCTTCGTCCGGCCAGCGATCGGGAGGGGTGTGACCGTAACGCGGGTGGGCCGCCCGCCCGAACTCTCTACCCTGGAAGCGACCGCTGCGCCTCTCCTCGCCCCTCGGCTCCACCTCCTCGCCGGCCTGGCTCCCGGCGAACTCCTCGCCGTACGGGCCACGGCCGCGCCGCATGTACCGCCCGCGGTACTCCGCCCCGTAGTACAGCTCGGGCGCACCGACCCGACCCGCGCCCGGCCGGCCGCGAGCGCGGCGGTAGCCCGGCGGGCCGCTCCGACGATACTCGAAGCCGTAGCCCATCCCGAACCCCTCGGGGCGCTGGAGCTCCCAGTCGTAGGGCCGGCGGCCCCGCGGCCCGTACCCCTCCTCGTACGGCCAGCCGCGGCCCCCGAACTCGTAGTCGTACCCGGCGTAACCGAGGCCGGGCCGGCGTCCGCGGGCGCGCGCGCCGAACGGCCGCCGCGTCTCCCAGCCGTAGCCCCGCTCCTCCTCCGCCCACCCGCGGCCTCGCGGCCCGCCCCGGAACTCCGACCCGTAATGCTCACCGTGGTGCCCATAATGATGCGCCATCTGGTTTCCTCCTGCCTGTCGATGAGCCGGAGGCCCCCTCCCCCCGGCCGCAAGAGGAGTGGCCGGTCGCAACATCAATGCCGCGCCCGGCCATCCGCGGCGCAGCGCGCGGCCCCGCCCAGGCTCTGCTTTTCCACCCCGCCACCTCCACCTTATCTTCCCTGCGTTCTGCCTGTTCCCCCTCATTCGGGAGGTGACCATGGAGCTGGTGCGACGGAGGACGATGATCCAGCGGATGAAGGGCGCGGCGCTCCTGCAGGCGGACGCCTACGAAGAGGTCGAGGCCGACACGACCGCCACCGGACAGGCCGCGCTCGTCGTCGGGCTCGTCGCCCTGGCCGCCGCCATCGGAGGAGCTAGGGCCGGGGCGGCGGGCTTCTGGACCGGTCTCGTCTCCGCTTACCTGGGCTGGCTCCTCTGGTCCGCCGTGACCTACCTCATCGGCGACAAGGTCCTCGGCGGCACCGCCACCTGGGGTGAGCTCCTGCGAACCCTCGGCTTCGCCCAGGCCCCCGGCGTCCTCTACATCTTCGGCGTCCTCCCCTCCTTCCTCGGCTGGCTGGCGCGGTTCATCGTCGGGACCTGGGTCCTCGTCGCCGCCATCGTCGCGATCCGCCAGGCGCTCGACTTCGGAACGGGGAAGGCCGTCCTGACCGCGATTATCGGGGCCATCGCCTACTTCATCGTCGGCGCCATCATCGCCTTGATCCTCGGCATCGGGCCGGATTTCGTCTAGGCCGCGGCGTCGCCGCCTCGCCAGATTGACGACATGCGACCGGGTGCTCGCGGACATTCGCCCCTGCGGCAAGGAGAAGACACTGCCCCCCAGAACCCGTGGGGCGTGCAGGCCCGAAGGCCGTCCGGTGGACCACGCGCGACCGCCTTGGCCCGCGCCGCCCGGCCGGAGGACGGGCCCGGCGCGGCGGCGCTTTGCCTGCCCGCAAGGAGCGTGGAGCGTGGCTGAACGGCTCGCCCGACACGCCGACTGGCTGCCCGTGAACGAGGCGCTGGCGCGGATCCTGGCCGCGGTCGAGCCCCTGCCGCCCGAACGCGTGGCGTTGCTCGACGCCCTCGGCCGGACACTGGCCGAGCCGATCCTTTCCCCCGTCGATCAGCCCCCCTGGGACTCCAGCGGGATGGACGGCTTCGCCGTGCGCGCGGCCGACATCGCCGGGGCGCGTCCGGACTCCCCCATCGCCCTCGAGCTCGCCGGCGCCGTCCCGGCCGGAGACTTCCCGTCCCAACCCCTCCGGCCCGGCCAGGCGATCCGGGTCATGACCGGCGCGCCGCTCCCGGAGGGCGCCGACTCCGTCGTCCGGCGTGAGCACACCGCCGAGCAGGACGGCCGCGTCCTCGTGTTCGACGACGCCGACGCCGGCCGCAACGTGCGCCGCCGCGCCTCCGACCTCCGCGCCGGCGAACTCCTCCTCGCGCCCGGACGCGTGCTCCGGCCCGCCGAGCTCGGCCTGATCGCCGCCGCCGGCCGCTCCCACGTCGCGGTCCACCGCCGGCCCCGCATCGCGATCCTGGCCACCGGCAACGAGCTCGCCGCGCTCGACCAGTTCCACGAGGTCATGGCCGGCCGCAGGATCGTGGACTCCAACTCCCACGCCCTCGCCGCGGCCGTCCTCGCCACCGGCGCAGTCCCCATCCTCCTCGGGATCGCCCGCGACGATGAGGCCAGCCTGCTCGAGCACCTCCGCGCCGGCCTCGACGCGGACGCGCTCCTCACCGTCGGCGGCATCAGCGTCGGCGACCACGACCTCGTCAAGCCCGCCCTCGAGGCCCTCGGCTTCCAGCTCGACTTCTGGCGAGTCCGGATGCGTCCCGGCAGCCCGTTCTCCTTCGGCCGCCTCGGCCGCGTCCCCGCCTTCGGGCTGCCAGGCAACCCCGTTTCCGCGCTCGTCACGTTCGAGGTCCTCGTCCGCCCGGCGATCCGCCGCATGCTCGGCCGCCAGGCGGTCCACACGCCGACCCTCAGGGTGCGCGCCGGCGAGCAGATCACCGCCCCGGCCGGGCTCACCTGCTTCCTGCGCGCCCGCCTCGAGCCCGACGGCCCCGGCGGCTGGATCGCCCGGCTGACCGGGCCCCAGGGGTCCTGGATCCTCTCCTCCATGGCCGGGGCCGACGCCCTCGTCGTCGTCCCCGAGGCCACGGAGACGATCCAGCCCGGAGAATGGATCACGGCCATGCGCCTGTCGCCCTCCGACGACGCGCAGGCCGAGCCGGGGTACTGAAACGGATCCGGGCCGCCACGCGGCGTGCGGCCCGGGTTCCGCAGAAAGTACGGAGTTCGCCGGTGCGCTCCTCCGGCCCCGGCGCTGGCACGGCCGCCGGCCGCCCGCGCGAGTCCGGCGCAGCGCGGCGAGCGTCCCGGGCAGGGCGAGCCGACGCACCGCCCGCCAGGGGAGCGCCGCGCCCCGACGCGCCAGAGCGCGGGGAGCCGACTTCCCGATCGTCGCGATGGTCTATTCGGCCAAGGAGCAGCTCATGTCGGTCGACACGACAACCTCCAGCATCGTCCCGGCCCGGTACCAGCCCGGCCTCCCCCTCGACCAGATCCTGGTGACCGAGCCGCCCGGGGAGGAGGCCGTCGAGATGGACGTGGTCTTCGTCGGGGCCGGGCCGGCCGGGCTCGCCGGCGCGATCGAGCTCGCCAGGCTGGTTCAGAAAGCCAACGAGGCAGGCGAGGGGATCGGCGAGATCAACATCGCCGTCCTCGAAAAAGCCGCCGGCCTCGGCGAACACTGCCTCTCCGGCGCGATCGTGAACCCCGCCCCCTTCCACGAGCTCTTCCCCGACCTCCGGGACGACGACTTCCCCTTCCGCGGCCAGGTCCAGGCCGAGCAGGTCTACCTCCTCACCCGATCGCAGGCGATCCGGCTCCCCATCCCGCCCACCATGCGCAACCACGGCTTCCACATCGCGTCGATCTGCGAGATCGTCCGCTGGCTCGGTCAGCAGGCGGAGGCGCTCGGCGTCCACATCTTCACCGGCTTCCCCGCCAGCCAGCTCCGCGTCGAAGGCAACCGCGTCACCGGCGTCCGGACGGCCGCCACCGGCCTCGACCGCAACGGCCAGCCCACCGCCAGCTACATGCCGCCCACCGATATCGTGGCCAGGGTCACGGCGCTCGCCGAAGGCTCCCGCGGGCTCCTCTCCCAGGCCTACTTCCAGTGGCAGGGGGTCCGGTCGGAGAACCCCCAGATCTACGCTCTCGGCGTCAAGGAGATCTGGGAAACCCGACGCCCGCTCGACACCGTCATCCACACCTTCGGCTGGCCGCTCTCCGCCGACACCTTCGGCGGCAGCTTCCTCTACCCGCTCGAGCCGAACCTCGTCGCGATCGGCCTGGTCGTGGGCCTCGACTACCGTGACGCCTCCCTCGACGTCCACGTCCTGCTCCAGCGCCTGAAGACCCACCCCCTCGTCGGGCCCTACCTGGAAGGCGGCGAGATGATCGAGTGGGGCGCCAAAACGATCCCCGAGGGCGGCTTCTACTCCCTCCCCGAACGCCGCAGCGGCGACGGCGTGGTGATCCTCGGCGACGCCGCCGGCTTCGTCGACGTGCCGTCCCTCAAGGGGATCCACTACGCGATGTACTCGGGGATCTACGCCGCACGCGCCATCTTCGAGGCGCTCAGGCAGGGCGACGTCTCCGCCGCCGCGCTCCGGCGCTACGACGAGCTGGTCAACGACAGCATCATCGCGAAGGACCTCTACGAGCGACGCAACATGCGGCTGGCGTTCAAGGACGGGCTCTACGTGGGCGGCCTCAAGGCCGGACTCATGACGCTGACCCGCGGCGCGTTCCCCGGCGGCAAGATCGACATGCCCGCCGACGCCGCCGTCCCCCGCGCCATGCAGCCCGCCGAGCCGTTCACCCCGGACGGCCGGCTCACCTTCCGCAAGCTGGACGCCGTGTTCCGGTCCGGCAACGCGACCCGGGACGACATCCCCTCGCACCTCATCGTGGGCCAGGACGTGCCCCCCGAGGTCGCGGAGTTCTACGAGCACCTCTGCCCCGCGGGCGTCTACGAGCGCCGTGGCGACCGGCTCATCGTCAACCCGCCGAACTGCATCGACTGCAAGGCGACGGATGTGCTGGGGCCCCGCTGGACCCCCCGCGAGGGAGGCAGCGGGCCTCGCTATCAGAGAATGTAGTGGAAGGCGATGACGGCTGGACCGCGGCCCGGCGGCTCTACTCGATGTCCGCCCGCTCCACCGGCCGGAACGTCACATCGATAGCCAGCCAGACCGCTTTCGAGAAAGGATAGGTGATGAACGGCGCCGGGACGATCAGCACGGCCAGCGCGTACGTCAGGAAGTCCCACGGGACGTCGGGCCACGTCACCGCCGCGAGCAGCAGCAGTCCGGCCACGACGAGCAGCTCGGCGACGATCAGGTTGATCAGGTAGGCGCCGATGAAGTGATCGCTCTCGCCCCGGTCGAACCGCAGGCCGCACACCGTGCATCGCTCCCGCATCCCGAGCCAGGAGGAGAACATCCGTCCGACGCCGCAGTGCGGGCAGCGGAGCTTCAGCGCCCGCCGCAGGTACCGCACGGCGCGCCACAGATCGAACTCTTGTGGTTCGGACCTGACCATCGTCGTGCCGCTTCGCATCGCTTCACCTGGACCAGGCGCCTGTGCGGGCTGCCGGCCGGCCCGCACAGGCCTGAGGTTCACGCACGCTGCACCGTGGCCGGAGACTCTTCACCACCGTACCCGGAAGGCCCTTTCGCGTTTCCTCAGTGATGGTGCCCACCGCTGTACGTCCCGTGACCACCGTGACCGCCGTGCCCCGCCACCCCACCCTCCGGCGGCGGCGCGCCCTCCGTCGAGAGCTTCCAGTCCAGCGCGAACTCCGGATGCTCCCGATCGAGGTCCGGCCACTCCTGCCCCTCGTCCGGGATGAACACCCCGCCCAGCGTCCCCATCGCGCCTTCCGGGATCGTCTCACCAGTCGGGTTGTCATAGACCGCCGTCAGCCGGTAGACGTGGTCGGCATGGATCCGCAGGCCCGGCCGGCCGAGCCGCCAGAGGAACTTCTTCGTGGGCATCCCGACGACGTTCCCGTCCTTGTCCAGCTTCGGCCGCGCCTCCCAGATCACCTTCCCCTCCGTCACGTCCTCCAGCCGGAGCACCACCCCGTACTTGTGGAGGTGCCCGCCCAGTCCCAGGATCCGGCCCGAAATGGCGGGACGCCCCTCCCAGCTCTTCTCCGAACGGCCCGGAGGCAGATCGTATGCATGGATGCTCGCCGGCGGCATCACGTCCATGTAGAACGGGTACACCGACCACGGCTTCAGCCACGTGTCCGCCCGGGTGTACGGCATCCGCGTGCGCACATAGACCCGCGAGTAGCTCTGCGACGTCGGGTTGTGGAAAATCGCCGTCACCATGATCCGCTCCCCGGGCCGGACCCGCAGCCCCAGGAGCCGCGGCAACTTGATCGGCTTCGTCTCGTGACCCGCCGCCCCGATCCGCATCATGATCGGGCTGAACAGCTCCCGCCGGTCCGGCGCGATCAGGTTGAGGTGGTGCAGCACGTGATTGGGCACCGGCTTCCCGTCTCCATCCACCACCTCGTAGCGGTACCCCCGCAGCCAGCCATCGATCGGAAGCTCCGCGATGTGCCCCCGCGGCTGTGCAATCTCGTGGTGCGACGCCCCGGCCGGCAGATCGACCGGCCCCAGCTCCAGCACCAGCTCGCCTCGCTCCGCGTCGTCGATCACCCGCAGCGTCGGCGCCTCCTGCGCTGCCGCCGACCCCGGCACCGCGCAGAGAAACACCGCGGCCACGCCTCCGATCAGAGATCGGCGAAGCTTCCAGACCAGCAGACTCACGGTCTCCCTCCTCCCGCCGGCAGGTTGAGGTTTCCTTTCACTCGCGATTGAACCCGGCCCAAGGAAGGGTAGGTCGGCCGGGCCGTCTCCCGCAAGGCGTCGCCCCGCGCCGGCGCTCGACTAACCGTCCAGCAGCGCCACGATCCCGTCGTCCCCCGCCAGCTCGATCGCGCCTTCCACCCGCGAGCCCTCGCGCTCCAGGCGCGTCCCCACGACCACCCGGCCGCGCAGCTCCACGTGCTCCGGGACCAGCGAGCCCGCCGTGTGGCCCAGGTTCAGCGCCACCAGGAAACGGCGGCCCTCGTGCTCCCGCAGGTACGCCATCACGTTGCCCGACAGCCCCACGGGCACGTAGCCCCCCACCTGGAGCGCGGGCTCCCGCCGCCGGAGCTCGAGCAGCCGCCGGTACAGCGACAGCATCGAGCCCGGATCCTCCCGCTGGACCTTCACATTGCGCCGCCTGTAGTCCTCCGCCAGCGGGAGCCACGGCTGTCCCGTCGTGAACCCCGCCCCCGGCCCGTCCTCCCACTGCATCGGCGTGCGCGCCGGGTCCCGGCTGAACCGCAGATCCCCCAGCCGCAGCCCCTGTGGGTCCCGCGCCAACTCCCTCGGGATCGGAACGTCCTGCAGCCCGATCTCGTCCCCGTAGTAGAGCGTCGGCGTGCCCCGCAGCGTCAGGAGCAGCATCGCCGCCACGCGCGCCTGCGCCTCCCCCACCCGCGTCGCGATCCGCGGCTTGTCATGGTTACTCAGCACCCAGTTCGGCCAGCCGTCCGGCGGCAGCGACGCCTCGTACTCCGTCACCGCCCGGTAGATCTCCGCCGCCTCCCACGGCAGCACGAGCAGCTGGAAGTTGAACGGCAGGTGCGCCCCCGACTGCTCCACGCCATAATACCGGACCAGCAGATCGACCGGCAAGTAGACCTCCCCGATGAGCACCCGATCCGTGTACTCGTCCGTCAGCCGCCGCATCAGCCCGACGACCTCGTGCACCTCCGGCTGGTCGGTGGAAAAGACCGGCAACAGGCTGTCGTACGGCAGGTCCACCCCCGGCCGATAGTCCGGGTTCGGCGGGTTGTCCCGGAATTGCTCATCCTTGATCAGGTGCCACATCACATCGACCCGGAACCCGTCCACCCCCTTGTCCAGCCAGAACCGCATCACATCGAGCATCGCCGCCCGCACCTCGGGGTTCCGCCAGTTCAGGTCCGGCTGCTCCTTCAGGAACGCGTGGTAGTAGTACTGCCCCGTCTTCTCGTCCCACTCCCAGGCGCTCCCCCCGAAGACGCTGAGCCAGTTGTTCGGCGGGCACCCGTCCGGCGCGGGATCGCGCCAGATGTACCAGTCCCGCTTCGGGTTGTCGCGAGAGGACCGGGACTCCAGGAACCAGGGATGCTGGTCCGACGTGTGGTTCGGGACCAGGTCCAGAATGATGCGGAGCCCCCGCTCGTGCGCCGCGGCCAGCAGGCGGTCGAAGTCCTCCATCGTCCCGAAGATCGGGTGGATGGCCGTGTAGTCGGAGACGTCGTAGCCGTAGTCCGCCATGGGCGACGGGTAGATCGGCGAGAGCCACAGCGCATCCACGCCTAACCACTCGAGGTAGTCGAGCTTGCTGATGATCCCCGGCAGATCCCCGATGCCGTCGCCGTTCGTGTCCATGAAAGAGCGCGGGTAGATCTGGTAGATCACCCCTCGCTGCCACCACGGATGCTGGTTCGGCGCCGCTGTCATGGATCACCCCTCCTGCCGTAGCGGAGCCAGCACGACGGCCGCGTGCCCCGGCAGGCGCCAGCCGTCTTCGGTCTCGATCGGCGGGACGCCGCTCCCGCCGTAGCGCGGCTCCTCGCTCGACCACAGGATCTTCCAGCCCGCGCGCGTGGGGGGCGCCAGCAGAGGCTCCGCCGCGACCTCGAGGTCCAGGTCCCGCCCCAGGTTGACGATCAGCAGGCGATCGTCGCCGGCCTCGCCGAAGAAGCGCAGGGCGAAGGCCTCGGGCCCGAGGACGGCGCCATCCACACCGCCCCGGCCCTGCGCCGTGAACACCGGATCCTCGCGCCGCAGCCGCAGCAGGTCCCGGTGGAGCGCGTAGGCGGCCGCGTGCCGCTCCCGCTCGCCGTGATCCAGCTTCGAGCGCTGGAAGCTCTCCTCTCCGGGATCGGGCAGCGCGGCCTGCGCCTCCGGCGTGCCGAGACTGCGAAACTGGGAGAGGAAGCGGGCACGGCCCGCCCGCACCGCCTCCTGCACCCCCTCCTCGTGGTCGGCGAAGAAGAGGAACGGGCTCGAGGCCGCGAACTCCTGCCCCTGGAAGAGCATCGGCGTCCCCGGCGCGAGCAGCAGCAGCGCCGTGGCCGCCCGGTAGCGCCCCGGCGCAGTGAGCGCGTGAATGCGCTCGCCGCGCAACGAGTTGGCGACCTGGTCGTGGTTCTGGAGGTAGACGATGAACGTCGCGGGCTCGAGCCCCCGCGTCGAGCGGCCGCGACGCTTCCGCTGCCGCCGATGATACTGCCCCTGGTACAGGAACCCGCGCCTCACCGCGGAGATCAGCTCCTGCGGCGTGCCGTGATAGTCCGCGTAGTACGCCTCGCGCCGGCCCGTGAGCGCCACCGTCACGGCGTGGTGGAAGTCGTCGTTCCACAGCGCATCCACGCCGCAGCCGCCCTCCTCCGGCGCCCGCGCGAGCCTCGCGTCCTGCGGCTCGTTCTCCGCGACGATCACGATCGACCGCCCGCCCGCCGCCTCCCGCGCCCGCCGCACGATCGCCGCGATGATGTGCTCGGGCGACCGGTCATGGATCGCCTGCGTCGCGTCCAGCCGCAGGCCGTCCATGTGGAACTCGTCGATCCAGTATCCGGCGTTGGCGAGGATGAACTCCCGCACAGGGCCACAGTTGCGGTCGTCGAAATTGATCGCCTCGCCCCACTCGTTCGTGTACCGGTCGGTGAAGTAGTCGTCCGCGAACGCGCGCAGGTAGTTCCCCGCCGGCCCGAGATGGTTGTAGACGACATCCAGGATCACACCGATCCCCAGCGCGTGCGCCCGATCCACGAACCGCCGCAGGTCGTCCGGCGTGCCGTAGAGCCGCGTCGGCGCGAAGAGGTTCACCCCATCGTAGCCCCACCCGAACCGGCCCGGAAAATCGGCCACCGGCATGACCTCGATCAGCGTGACCCCCAGCTCCGCCAGTGCCGGCAGCTCGCGCGCCGCCGCCTCCCACGTCCCCTCCCGCGTGAACGTGCCGACGTGCAGCTCGTAGATCACCTGCCCCTCGAGCCGCACGCCCTCCCACCCGGCATCCGTCCACGCGAAGGCGCCCGGGTCGACCACCTCCGACCACCCGTGCGGGCCCCGCGGCTGGAACCGCGAGGCCGGGTCCGGAAAGAGCTCATCTCCGCCGTCCAGCCGGAACCGGTACCACGTCCCCGCCCGGGCCTCGGACACGGCGCCCGAGAAGTAACCCCCGCCCTCGGGCGACAGCTCCGCCGACTTCACCGCCGCTCCCGGACCCGCCTGAAACACCACCTCCACTCGCTCCCGCTTCGGGGCCCATACCCGGAAATGCACGCCCCCACCCGCCAGCACCTCCGCCCCGATCGGCAGCCGGCGTCCCTCTGCCATCACCATGCGCACACTCCGCTCCGGGCTCGCCACGCCCCCTCGCCCCACCTCCCCCCGCCAGCCCCGCCCGCGCACGCACCGTGCCCACCTCCCTCCAGCCCCGCCCCGCTGGCTCGATCCATGCTTTCTCCCCCATTGCCCACCCGGCCCCCGGGTCACACGTTTCCCCGCGCCGGGTCCCGACCACAGCGCTCCACCCGACGGACCATGGGAGACCAGCGTTCAACGCCACGCCCCCAGAACGGGCGTCGCCGCGTCGTCATCGAAGCCGTCCAGCCCGAGATCGACAGCGGCCGCTTCCCCATCAAACGCATCGTCGGCGACCGCGTCGTCGTCGAGGCCGACATCTTCGCCGACGGCCACGATGAGCTCTCCTGCGTCCTCCTGCACCGCAAGGAAGGCACACACGCCTGGACCGAAACCCCCATGGAGCCCATCGGCAACGACCGCTGGCGCGCCTCCTTCACCGTCCACGAGATCGGACGCTACCACTACACCATCGCCGCCTGGGTCGACCGCTTCAAATCCTGGCGCACCGACCTCGCCAAACGCGTCCAGGCCGGCCAGGATATCGCCTCCGACCTCCTCGCCGGCGCACCCATCCTCGAAGAGGCAAGCAACCGCGCCAGCCCCGCCGACCGCGACCTCCTCCGCCAGTGGGCCCGCGTACTCCGCACCTCCCCACCCTCCGACCCCACCGCCGCCCTCGCCATCGCCTTCAGCGAGCGACTCGCACGCGTCATCGCACGCTACCCCGACCGTCGCTTCGCCTCCACCTACGACCGCAGGCTCTCCGTCGTCGTCGACCGCCCTCGCGCCCGCTTCAGCTCCTGGTACGAGCTCTTCCCACGCTCCTGCTCCCCGGAGCCCGGCCGCCACGGCACGCTCCGCGACTGCGAGGCCCGCATCCCCTACGTCGCCGCCATGGGCTTCGACGTCCTCTACCTCCCCCCCATCCACCCCATCGGCCTCACCAACCGCAAAGGGCCCAACAACGCCCCCACCGCCACCCCCGGCGACCCCGGCAGCCCCTGGGCCATCGGATCCCCCGACGGCGGCCACACCGCCATCCACCCCCAGCTCGGCACCCTCGACGACTTCCGCGCACTCCTCGAGCGCGCTCGCCAGTACGACATCGAGATCGCCCTCGACCTCGCCTTCCACGCCTCCCCGGACCACCCCTACACCGCCCAGCACCCCGAGTGGTTCCGCCGCAGACCCGACGGCTCCATCCAGTGCGCCGAAAACCCGCCCAAACGCTACGAGGACGTCTACCCCTTCGACTTCGAGTCCGACGCCTGGCTCGACCTCTGGCACGAGCTCGAGAACATCGTCCGCTTCTGGATCCAGCAGGGCGTCCGCATCTTCCGCGTCGACAACCCCCACACCAAGCCCTTCCCCTTCTGGGAATGGCTCATCGACACCATCAAGCGCGACCACCCCGACGTCATCTTCCTCGCTGAGGCCTTCACTCGCCCTAAGGTCATGTACCGCCTCGCCAAGCTCGGCTTCTCCCAGTCCTACACCTACTTCGCCTGGCGCAACACCAAGGCCGAGCTCATCGCCTACATGACCGAGCTCACCCAGACCCCCGTCCGCGAATTCTTCCGCCCCAACTTCTGGCCCAACACCCCCGACATCCTCACCGCCTTCCTCCAGACCGGCGGCCGCCCCGCCTTCATGCTCCGCCTCGTCCTCGCCGCCACTCTCGCCAGCAACTACGGGATCTACGGGCCCGCCTTCGAGCTCCTCGAGGCCACCCCCAGAGAGCCCGGCTCAGAAGAGTACCTCGACTCCGAAAAGTACCAGATCCGCCACTGGGACCTCTCCCGCCCCGACAGCCTCCGCGACTTCATCGCCCGCGTCAACCGCATCCGCCGCGAGAGCCCCGCACTCCAGCGCAACGACAACCTCCGCTTCTACCGCATCGACAACGACCAGCTCATCGCCTACGCCAAACACACCGACGACCTCTCCGACATCATCCTCACGGTCGTCAACCTGGACCCGCACCACACCCAGTCCGGCTGGGTCGAGGTCCCCATCCACGACCTCGGCATCGCGCCCGACCAGCCCTTCCAGGTCCACGACCTCCTCACCGACGCCCGCTACCTCTGGCACGGGCCCTGGAACTACATCGAGCTCAACCCCCACGCGATCCCGGCACACATCTTCCGGGTAATACGAGACCTCCGCACCGAGAAAAACTTCGAGTACTACATGTGAGGGAGAGGTAGCTGGGATGGCCCATCGGGAGTTCACCGTACCTGGCTTGACCGACGACCCGCTCTGGTACAAAGACGCGATCATCTACGAGCTCCACGTCCGCTCGTTCTTCGATAGCAACGACGACGGCATCGGCGACTTCCGCGGCCTCACCGAGAAACTCGATTACCTCCAGGACCTCGGCGTCACCGCGCTCTGGCTCCTCCCGTTCTACCCGTCCCCCCTCAAGGACGACGGGTACGACATCGCCGATTACACCGCCATCCACCCCGCCTACGGGACGATGCGGGACTTCCGCACCTTCCTGCGCGCCGCCCACCGCCGCGGCCTCCGCGTCATCACCGAGCTCGTCATCAACCACACCTCGGACCAGCACGCCTGGTTCCAGCGCGCCCGCCGCGCCGCGCCCGGCACCCCGGAACGCGACTTCTACGTCTGGAGCGACACGCCCGACAAATACAGCGAGGCCCGCATCATCTTCCGCGACTTCGAGTCCTCCAACTGGGCCTGGGACCCGGTCGCCAAAGCCTACTACTGGCACCGCTTCTACTCCCACCAGCCCGACCTCAACTTCGACAACCCCAGGGTCCGCCAGGCCGTCCTCCAGACCATGGACTTCTGGTTTCGCATGGGCGTCGACGGCATGCGCCTCGACGCCATCCCCTACCTCTACGAGCGCGAAGGCACCAACTGCGAGAACCTCCCCGAAACCCACGAGTTCATCAAAACGCTCCGCCGCCACCTCGACGCCAACTTCAAGAACCGCATCTTCCTCTCCGAGGCCAATCAGTGGCCCGAGGACGCCGTCGCCTACTTCGGTGACGGCGACGAGTGCCACATGAACTTCCACTTCCCCGTCATGCCCCGCCTGTTCATGGCGATCCGCACCGAGGACCGCTTCCCGATCGTCGACATCCTCCGCCAGACTCCGCCCATCCCGCCCAACTGCCAGTGGGCCATCTTCCTCCGCAACCACGACGAGCTCACGCTCGAGATGGTGACCGAAGAGGAGCGCGACTACCTCTGGCGCATCTACGCCAGCGACCCCCAGGCCCGCATCAACCTCGGCATCCGCCGCCGCCTCGCCCCGCTGCTCGGCAACGACCGCCGCACCATCGAGCTCATGAACATCCTCCTCTTCTCCCTCCCGGGGACGCCCGTCATCTACTACGGCGACGAGATCGGGATGGGCGACAACCTGTACCTTGGCGATCGCAACGGCGTGCGCACGCCCATGCAGTGGACGAGCGATCGCAACGGCGGGTTTTCACGGGCGGATGCAGCGCGGCTGTACAGCCCGGTACTGATGGATCCGGTCTACGGTTATCAGGCCGTCAACGTCGAGGCGCACGAGAGCGACACGTCATCGCTCCTGCACTGGATGCGCAACATGATCCGGTTGCGCAAGCATTTCCGCGTGTTCGGCCGGGGTACGATCGAGTTCCTGTCGCCCGCCAACCGCAAGGTGCTGGCCTACGTCCGGCGCTACAAGGACGACATCATCCTGTGCGTGGCGAACCTGTCGCGGAGCGTGCAGCCGGCGGAGATCGACTTGAGCCAGTTTGCCGGCATGATCCCGGTGGAGATGCTTGGCTACACCGAGTTTCCGGCGATCGGAACATTGCCCTACTTTCTGACGCTTGGCCCTTATGGCTTCTACTGGTTCGAGC
>DATCLG010000176.1:0-21549 GCA_036564015.1 Longimicrobiales bacterium | reverse complement strand
CGGCAGGCCCGCCGCCTCCAGCAGCCGCATGATGTAGTAGCTGCTCAGCTCCGTGCCGTGCGCGGGCTTCCAGATCGCGACATTGCCCATGATCGCCGGCGCCGTCGGCAGGTTCCCGGCGATCGACGTGAAGTTGAAGGGTGTGACCGCGTAGATGAACCCCTCGAGCGGCCGGTAATCCATCCGGTTCCACACACCGGGCGCGGACTCCGGCTGGTCCGCGTAGATCTGGACCGCGTAATGGCTGTTGAAGCGCCAGAAATCGGCCAGCTCGCACGCGCTGTCGATCTCGGCCTGGTGCACCGTCTTCCCCTGGCCGAGCATCGTCGCCGCGTTGAGCGTCGCCCGCCATGGACCGGAAAGCAGCTCGGCCGCGCGCAGGAAGACGGCCACGCGGTCCTCCCACCCCCAGTTCGACCATTCGCGCCACGCCGCCCTCGCCGCCTCGATCGCGGCCCGCGCCTCCTCGGGCCCGGCCTGGTGGCACCGGGCCAGCACGTGATGGCGGTCGTGCGGCATGACCACGTCTATCACCCGGCCCGTGCGGACCTCCTTGCCGCCGATGATGAGCGGGATCTCGATCACCTCATCGCTCATCTTGCGGAGCGCCTCTTTGAGCGCCCTGCGCTCCGGCGTGCCCGGCGCGTACGAGAGGACGGGCTCGTTCACCGGCCGGGGAGGCGTGAACCGGCCTTCGACGCTCCGCTCACCGCCCGCGAATCCGTGCGCTTCCAGTCCCATGGTCGTGCTCCACCAATCCCTGGGTCCTCATTGTCGCGTCGTCCGCGGAAAGATCGGACGGTTCCGCCATCCCGGCAAGGATCCGGCCCGCCTGGCCGACTCACCCGACCCGCCGGACGGGCTGCCACTCCCGGAGGCTGTTGATGAGCCAGACCCCCGTCGCGCGCTCCAGATCCTCGAGCCGGAGCACGCGTTCGCGGATCTCGCCTCGCCCGAGCAGCTCGGCGCGGAACGTCCCGGCCAGCAGCCCGGCCTCGCGCGGCGGGGTCCAGCGCACCCCCTCGAGCTCGACGACGAGGTTGCCGCGCGTGAATTCGGTCAGCTCGCGCTCCTCTTTCCAGAGCAGGACGCCGGAGACCCCGGGGCGCTCCGTGAGCCGCGCCTCGTAGATGGCCCGGTGGGCCGTCTTGTGGTAGAGGAAGCAGTCGTGCCGCGAAACCGGCGCCGCCGCGAGCGCGGCTTCGGTGACCCGGCGCGCCGCGTTCGGGTCCCAGGGCACGCTCTCGACCCGGACGCCGCCCTCCTTCGACACGAGGACCCGGGCCCGTCGGGTCTCGTCGGGGAACGCCCGGCCATGGGCTTCGATCGCCGCCCGCACGGCCCCGAGGGAGACCGGGTAGTCGAAGTAGCGCGCCGATTCGCCCAGCCGGGCGAGGTGTCGCTCGACGCGGACGGGCGTGCCGCGCTCGATGCGCAGCGTCTCCAGCAGCTCGAAATCCGGCCAGTCCCGGGTGAGGAGCGCCGCCTTCGCCATGGCTTCGTCGTACTCGCCCGAAGGCGTGGAGTCCCAGGTGATGCCGCCTCCCACGCCGTACTCCGCCTCCCCCCTCTGGTTGTCGATCCAGACCGTGCGGATCGGCACGTTGAAGGCGCAATCCCCGCCGGGGAGGAGCATGCCGATGGCGCCGCAGTAGACGCCCCGGGGCGAGTCCTCGAGATCGGCGATGAAGCGCATCGCGGCGATCTTGGGCGCGCCCGTGACGGAGCCGCAGGGGAAGAGGGCCGCGAAGATCTCCTCGAGGGAGGTCCCGGGGCGGAGCGTGGCGGAGACCGTGGAGGTGAGCTGGTGGACGGTGCGGTATCGCTCGAGCTGGAAGAGGCGCTCCGTCTTGACCGCGCCGAACGGCGCGATCCGGCCGAGGTCGTTGCGCACCAGGTCCACGATCATCAGGTTCTCGGCCCGATCCTTGGCGGACGCCTGCAGCTCGGCCGCGCGGCGCTCGTCTTCCTCCAGCCATCGGCCGCGTCGGGCCGTGCCCTTCATCGGCCGGGCGACCAGTCGGTCGCCGGTCCGGCGGAAGAAGAGCTCGGGCGAGGCGGAGAGGACGCGGAAGCGGCCGAGACCGAGGTAGGCGAAGTACCCGGTGCCCTGGGCGGCGCACATCCGCCGGTAGAAGGCCAGGTCATCGCCCTGGAAGCGGGCCCGGAGGCGGAGCGTGAAGTTCACCTGGTAGACCGCGCCGTGGCCGATCGCGTCGCGGATCGCCCTGACCACCGCGCCGTACGCACGCCGCTGGACGCCTGGGTCCCAGGGGGAGAGCGAGAATTCACCGGCCGCTTCGAGTCCGTCGGCCGGGGTCGCGTGCCGGAAGGCCCCGAACCAGAGGAGCGGCATGCGCCCGCCACCCCGTACCGCGCAGGCCGGCTCGAAGGCGCGCGCCGCTTCGTAAGCTACGTACCCCACCACGTACAGCCCCGCCGCCGCGGCGCGCTCCGCCGCGCGAAGAGCCGGGCGCACCCCGCCGACGTGGTCCGCCGTGAACACCTCGACCGGACGCTCGAAGAGCAGGCTGCGGCTGCGCCCTTCCTCGTCCGGGAAATCGATGATGGCGAACGGCGAGGCCGGCCGTTCGCCGCGGATCGAAGCTGGCATGGGCTGCTGGACGTCGGTTCGAAGTCCTACCCGTTGCCGGCGCATGCGCGCTTCATCCGGCGAGCGGGCGAGAGGGAGCGCGCAGCCGCCGCGTCCGATCGCGTTGACGGACCTGCGGATGTCCGGTATCCCCGGCACGGGGACGGTATCGTCGCCCTGCCTGCTCGGCTCCCCCGACGAGGGCCCGCGCAGGACGCTCGCCCTCTGTCGTAGCAGTAGCCGACCTCGGTAGGGACCCGCCCATCGAGTCGCTCGCTGCATGGATCCGCCGCCCCGGCGCTCGGGGTCGTCGCCGTGTCGGTTCCTGGCCCGGCCGGTCGCGCCCGGCTCCATGGTCGGCAGTTCCGGCGTGAAGGGCAAGCCCGGCGACGCGCAGGCGAAGGAGTGCCGCGGACGCCGCGCCGTATCTGGCGGGGGCGTGCGCGGCTCGTAGCCCTGACCCGCTCTGGCGGGCAGCAGGACCAGACCCCGACACGGGCGTTCGCGTGCCGCGGACCGACGAGCTTCCGGAACGGGGCCGTGTCGGCGCGTCGACCGGCTACGTGCCCCATCCCGGCATCATCGTCACGGATCTCGGCGACGAGCTCGTCTTGTTCGACCCCACGAACGGCGAGATGTACGCGCTCCAGGGGCCGGGGCGGGTGGCGTGGTCGGCGCTCGGAGAGGGCGAGGCCGCCGCGGTGGACGCGCTCGTCACGCGTTTCGAGGTGGAGCGGGAGCAGGCGGCCGCCGACGTGGCGGCGCTCGTACGGGACCTGCTCCAGGCAGGCCTGATCGTGGAGCGACCCGGCGGCGATGCCCGGCCCTGAGCCCCTCGAGTTCCCGCTCATCGGCCGGCCGCTGCGCGCCCGGCTACGCACCCCGGCGCTCCACGACTGGCTCGTGGACCGCTGGCAGTTCGAGGGGCACCGGGCGGCGCCCCATCCCTACCGCATTACCCTCGATGAGGAGCGCCACCTGCCTGCCGACCTCCCCGCGCCGCACCCCGGGGCAGGAGGGGCGGGCGCGGAAGCCTTCGCCGCCGAGCTGCCGGGAATCAGGCTGCGCTGGTGGCAGCGGGGACCGTGGTGGTGGACGGGTGGGGAGGGGGGCGCGGCGATCCGCTTCGACCCCGACGGAGCCCGGATTCGCATCTGGAACGCCGGGGCCGCGTCGCCCGACCTGACCGCTGCCCTCTACCTCGCTCTGAACGAGGCGCTCCGCGCCAGCGGGCTCATCCCGCTCCACGCGGCCGTCGTCGTCAACGACTCGGATGCCGTCGCCCTCATCGCGCCCAGCGGCACCGGCAAGACCACCACCCTGCTCCGCCTCCTCACCGCCGGCTGGGCGCCCCTCGCCGAGGATCTCTCCTGGCTCGACCCGGAGTCGCTCACCCTCTACGGCTGGGACCGCGGAATACGACTCTGGCCCCCGAGCATCGAGACCTTCTTCCCCCACCTGGCCAGCGCCCCCTGGCGCACCGACCCCGACGGGAAGCTCTTCCTCGCCTACGACGCGCTCGGCGCCCCGCGGGTCCCGCAGGCCAGATTGGCCCGGATCATCCGCCTGGCGCGCCGCACGAACGACCGCCGCGCGAACGCGGACCCGCTCGCCCCGCACGCGACCGAGGGAGCCGCACTGCCGCGGGGGGACCAGCCAGGCACTTCGCTGACCCGCCTCTCCCCCCAGGAGTCCGTCCGCGTCTTCTGGGAGGCGACCGGGGTGCCGATGCTGCCGGCCACCCGCGCCGCCGTCGCCGGCCGCCTGCCCGAGATCCTCAGAACGATCCCGTTCTGGCGCCTGGAGCTGCCGGAGGGGCCGGCTCCCCTGCCATCGCTCCTGCCTCCGCCGGGTAGCGGAAATTGACCACGTACCGGCACGCCGCAGCCCCTTCGCCCAGCTCGGGCAGCGGCCGACCCCCGTATTCGACCCACGCGTGGCCGACCACCCCATCCCCGTCCCGCCGCACACCGCTCGCGAAAACGACGGGCCAGCCCTGCTGTCGGAGCGCCACGTAGATCGCCAGCGAACGGACCAGGCAGAGTCCCGCGCCGCCGCGCGGCGCAAGGCGAGCCAGATGCCGCAACGCGGAAACGGTGTACCGCCTCCACGCCAGGCTGCCCCGGCGCCGCGCCGGCGGCCGCGTGAGCGAGGCCATCAGCTTCCAGAGATTCGGCTCCCGGCGCACGACGTAGAGCATGCGAACCAGGGCGGGGAGCGCACGTAGCGCCGCCAGTGCGAGAAAGGGCAGCCGCGATGAGCGGATCGCCAGCTTCTCCGCCTTCTCCGGCGTCCTCTCGAGCCAGCGCCCCACCCCGAAGCGCAGACGGGTGTCAAGGCCGGGACGCTCCGTCGCCCATCGGCCCGACCAGGGGTCGCAGCGCTCGAGGAACGCCGCCAGCGTACGCTCACCCCCCACCTCCTTCGCCCGCGCCCGTAGCGCCTCACGGGTGACCGAGCCTCGCTCGCCCAGGATCCGGAGATCGATCGGATCGAACACCTTGAGCTGCCACGGCGCGCTCTCCCAGCTCCTGTGGAGGATCATGCAGATCAAAGCCGCATCCACCGGATCGGGGATCCGCACGGTGGTCCCTTCCCAGGCCAGCTCGACCGAGGACGCCCAGACGGCTTCCGTCAACCGACGAGCCTTCCGGGCCCAGGGCATCAGGCTGTGGACGACGTACCGCTGGACGTCGACCTGCGTGTCACCGCCGGGGAACCAGAGGGTGTAAGCGCCGTGGTGGGAACGCCTGATCGGGTCGTCCGGCGCGGGTCCGCCGCCCCAGCCGAGCTCGGCCGCGATCTGCGCCGCCGGCTCCAGGTCCTCCTCCCGCATCAGCACGTCGACGTCGCCGTGGAAACGCGACCCGGGATACGGATAGAAGAATTCGGCCAGGTGGAACCCCTTGAAGAGGAGCACCTCGATCCCGGCCTTTCGCCACGCCGTGATGAGCGGAACCAGCTCCCGCTTGATGCGTTCGTGGCGCACGGCCGCGACCAGGTACTCCTTGCGCAGCTCCGCGCGGTATGGAGGTCGCCCGGCAGCGCGGTGTACGCGTAGGCGCCGAAGCGCGCGCGGCGCAGCACCTCCAGCGCCGGCGGCTCGCCCGCCCCCAGGACGAAGTCGGCGACGGCCGCGTACAGGGATTCCCTCGCCTCCGCGCGTCGGCGCCCGCTCATGCCTCGTCTTCCCCCGCCAGTGCTTCGAGCGCCTCTCCGGTCAGCCGGTAGACCTGCCACTCCTCCAGCGGCCGCGCTCCGAGCGACCGGTAGAACCGGATCGCCGGCTCGTTCCAGTTCAGGACCGACCACTCCATCCGCCCGCACCCCCGCTCCCGCGCCAGCGCGGCCAACCGGGCCAGCAGGCGGCGGCCGACGCCCCGGCGCCGCGCCGCCGGGCGCACGTAGAGGTCCTCGATGTAAAGCCCCGGCCGCCCCAGGAACGTCGAGAAGTTGTGAAAGAAGAGGGCGAAGCCGACCGGCTCCCCGCCCAGCTCCGCGAGCAACACCTCCGCGTACGGACGCGGTCCGAACAGCGCCTCGCGGATCCGCTCCTCCGTGGCGACGACCTCGTGCCGGAGCTTCTCGTACTCCGCCAGCTCCTGGATGAAGGTCAGCACCAGCGGCACGTCCGCCTCGGTCGCCGGGCGGATCTCCAGCCTCTCGGTCTCATTCATGGCTCGAAAACGGCAACACCGTCGAAAACGCTGCGGGACCCGCCCGGACGGCCAGGACGCACGGCGCACGCCCACCACTGCCGCACCCGCAGGCGAACAACTCCCCCGGAGCCAGGGTGACACCGCAACCCGCGAAACTCCTGGGAGGAACGAAGCGCTCGGCCGCGTACAGCCGGGCCCGACCTGGCGGCACACGCCCTGCGGAGCTGCCTCGCCCCGGGCCCCGGGCAGGATGTCAGGCCCGGGACGCCCTCTTCCCCTTTAGTCGTGGAGGTGCGCCGTGCGAGAGATGCGTGCCGCCGAGCTGATGACCCCCGAGCCCGTCACCCTCCCCGCCGAAACCCCGATCGTCGAGGTCGCCAAAGAACTGCGGGAGCACGACATCGGCAGCATTCCGATCGTCAACAACTACACGGAGAACCAGCTCCAGGGCATCATCACCGACCGCGACATCGTGGTACGCTGCCTCGCCCGCGGCCACGACCCCCACCACTGCACCGCCGGCCAGCACATGACCGAGAACGTGGTCACCGCCGGCCCCGGCGACCTGGTCGGCAGGGTGATGGACCTCATGCAGGGCGCCCAGGTCCGCCGCGTGCCCGTCGTCGACGACCACGGGAGGGTCATCGGCATCATCGCCCAGGCCGACCTTGCGGTGGAAGCAGCCAAGGACCGGGCGGTCAGCGGGCTCGACGTCGCCGCCACCCTCGAGCGCATCAGCAAGCCCGCACACCCCGAGCGCAAGTCCACCCCGCACCACCACTGAGCCCGGCGGCTTTCACCGCCGGTCGGCCGCCGCCCGACCGGACCGCTGCAGCGCCGCCACGATCCGCGGGCCGTGCTCGCGCGCGTTCTCGATGAAGATCCGGTTCGGGTTGTTCCCCGCCACCACGACCCCCGCGACGAAGACGCCCGGGACGTCCGTCTCGAGGGTCTCCGGGTCGTGGGCCGGGACCCCGGTCTCCGGGTCGATCGAGACACCCAGCCCGCGGAGCAGCTTCGGGTCCGGCGAGTACCCCGTCATCGCGAAGACCCAGTCGTTCTTCAGCTCCTCCGTCGCCCCCGTCTCCTCCGATCTCAGTATGACGTGCCGCGGGCCGATCTCCACCACCCGCGTCCGCCACCGCACCGCGATCTCGCCCTTCTCCAGACGATTGGTGATGTCCGGCAGCACCCACGGCTTCACCCCAGGGTCGAGCCTGTCGCCGAAGTGGACCAGGGTCACGCGCGCACCCGAACGATACAGGTCCAGCGCCGCCTCCACCGCCGAGTTGCCGCCCCCCACCACCAGGCAGTCCTGGCCGTAATAGGCGTGCCCCTCGCGGTAGTAGTGCGTTACCTTGGGAAGCGCCTCACCCGGCACGCCCAGCAGGTTCGGCGTGTCGAAGTACCCCGTCGCGATCACCACGCTGCCGGCCCCGTACGTCTCCTCCGACCCGTCGAAGCGGCGGGTACGCAGCGTGAAACACCCCGCCCTCCCCGTCACCTCCACCACCTCCTCGTACTGCCGCACGTCCAGCCCGAAATGCTCCACCACCCGCCGATAGTACTTCAGCGCCTCCCGACGCGTCGGCTTGTCTCCCGCGACGATGAACGGCAGCCCCCCGAGCTCCAGCCGTTCCGCCGTGCTGAAAAACGTCATGTACGTCGGGTACAACGAAATCCCCCGGGTGATGCACCCCTTGTCGAAGATAGCGCAGTCGATCCCCGCCTGCCTGGCCGCAATGCCCACGCTCAGACCGGCCGGGCCTGCACCCACCACTGCGATCTCGAATCGCTCCCGCACCTTAGTTCCCGTCCGCTGGTTTGAGGACCTGTCGATGCACGACTCGCCCGCGCGCCGCCTCCCGCTCGAGCGGGATCCGCCACAGCCCGCCCTCGCGCCACAACCGGAACTGGTCCCGGTAATGCCGGCTGGACGGGATCCCCGACTGCCCCGTGGGAATCACGAACCCGCCAGCCCCCTCCCCATCCGCGAGGTCCACCACGTGACGCTGGCTCGGGCCGTAGCGCGTCGACACCGGGAAGTCGCCTCCGAGATGATACGCGACATTCACCGTGGAAGGCGAGCCTCCGTGCGGCTCCGGCCCCAGGTTGAGCCCCAGCACCCGCGCCAGCAGCCGCACCGAGCCCAGCGCGTGCTCGATCACCACCCGATTCAGCTCGCCCCAGCGCTTCCCTCCCACGATCGAGTCCGCCTCCCGCATCGCCTGCACCGCGATCCGCTCGAAGGCGGCCCGACCATCTCCGTCTACCCACGGCACCGAGCGCCGTTCGAGCAGCAGGTTCACCGCCTTCCGCGGGAACCAGCCCCTCTCGTCGCCGTGGAGCAGCCGCGCCGCGCCGGCCCGCAGCCGCTCGTACCAGACGTAGAAGAGCGCAGCCCCCCGCGAGTCCCGACTCGCCTCCAGGTCCCACTCCGCGAGCAGCTGCGCCGCCTCGCCCAGCCCCGCCTGCTCCGCCGCCGCCACCGCCCGGTCCCGGTACCGCGCGGCCAGGGCATCCCCCACATCGAGCTGCATCCGGTGCACGGCTCCGACGTCGAAGGGGCCGCCCGCCAGGATCAGCTCGCGGATGCGTATCGCCCGGAACGGCTCCTCCCAGTCCGCCGTGATCAGCTCCGCGACCGGGCCCGGCGCCTGACGGTTGTTCGCCGTCACGATGTAACCCTGCGGTGGATCGAAAACCCGCGGGTGCTCCGAGAAGGCGAGCTCGCCCGTCCAGTCCCACTCCCCCGTCCACCCCGGAACCGGGAGGAGCGGCGGCCGCTTCCCCTTCCCCCGCAACGGGATCCGGCCGCCCAGGATGTAACCGATGTGGCCCGCCGTGTCCGCGTAGACCACGTTCAGGTTGGGGCTGTCCAGGTCCTCCACGGCCCGCACGAACTCGTCCCAGTTCGACGCCCGGTTGAGCGCCGGGAACGCCGCCGTCGTCCGCGCCGGATCGTGACCCGCCCAACGCAACGCGATCACCTCCCCGCCCGTCCACTCCTCGACCGGCGTCACCACCGGCCCGTGGCGCGTCCAGCGCACCGGCACCACGACCGGCCCCCTCCGGCCCCGAACCTGGATCGTCTCGGGTACCACCTCGAACGGCGCGCTGCCCGTCGGCGTGAGGTACCGCGTGCTATCGGCAGGGTCGACCCGCTCCACGAAGAAGTCCACGTCGTCTGCCATGGCGGATGTGAACCCCCACGCCACCGCCCGGTTGCGGCCCGCGATCACGAACGGCGCCCCGGGAAGCGTCAGACCCACCACATCGAACCCGCCGCCGTGCAGCGCCATCAGGTGCCACAGGCTGGGCGCCCGCAGCACCAGGTGCATGTCGTTCGCCAGGATCGGCTTGCCGGAACGGGTCCGCGAGCCGGCGATCACCCACGCGTTCGACGCTCGCCGGATACTCCCCGCCTCGAGCAACGCCGCCGCGAACGCCGGCACGTCCGGCAGGAGCGCCTCCGGCACCGTCGCCACCTGCGGTAGCCCCCCGTCCCCCACGCCTCTACCCGTCACCGGGCTGGGACCCTCCACCGTCGTCGGACCCCACCCGGGGTAGTCCTCCCGCAGCGCCTCCACCGTCTCCCGGCCCAGCCGCCGCGCCGCCCGCGCCAGCTCCACCTCCAGCCGGTAGGCGGAGAGGTCCCACGCCATGATCTTCTCGATCGCCAGCGTGTGCTGCAGCGTCCACGGCTCCGGCTCGAACCGCAGCACCCGGAACTCCGGCGGCAGCGCGCCCCGCCGGGCCTGGATCCCGGCGTTCACCCCCGCGACGTACGCCTCCAGCCAGCGCCGCTCCTCCCCTCCGAGTTCCCGGACGCTCGCCTCCGCCGCACGCCACAGCCCGATCGTCCGCAGGAACCGGTCGGTCTCGATCAGATCCTCACCCAGCACTTCCGCCAGCCGCCCCTCCGCCACCCGCCGCAGCAGCTCCATCTGCCACAGCCGGTCCTGCGCATGGACGTAACCCTGCGCGAAGAACAGGTCCTCCGCCGATTGCGCCCAGAGGTGCGGCACCCCCAGCGAGTCCCGCCAGACCTCCACCTCCGCCCTGAGCCCCGGCACCACCACCGTCCCATCGTAGTCCGGCTCCCCCCCGCGAACGTAGAAGAAGACCGCCAAGAGCGCCAGACCGAGCGCCCCGACCACGATCGCCAGCCACGACTTCCGCATGACTCCCCAGCAAACTCAGCTTCCGCCCGCGGCCCCGCGACCCGCCTCCCCATCCGCCAGCCTCGGCCCCGCCAGCCCCCCCTCTCCCAGGAGCGTCGCGACCACCGCATGCAGCACCGCGATCAGCACCGGCCCGATCACGATCCCGACCAGGCCGAACGTGTACGCGCCCGTCACCAGGCCGATGAACATCCAGTAAAAATTGAGCACGTGCGACCTCTCCGCCGCCAGCTTCGGCCGCACGTACATCGAGAGCAGCATCGTGTTCACCAGGAAACCCGTCCCGATCATCGCCAGGCCGTCCGCAACGTCCCCACGCCAGACCATGAGATAGAAGCCCACCGGCACGTACACCACCCAGGACCCCACGATCGGCAAGAACCCGATGAAGAACGACACGATCGCCAGCACCACCGCGAGCGGCACCTGCCACGCCAGATTCATCACCAGCACCACCACGAACTTCAGGAACTGCGTCACGAAGGTGCCGTACATCGCCCCGTAGATCACCGCCCGCACATTCCGCCCGATCTGCCCCGCCAGCTCGCGGTAGCGACCCGGGATCCTCGCGCGTACGTAGCTCGCGACCCGGTCGTGATCCGTCAGAATGTAAAACAGCGTGAAAAGGAAGACCGCAATCCCGATCGTGACCTCGTCGATCGCCTCCTGCAGCTCGTCCACCACATCCGTGCTCCGCTCGGCCACCCCGGCCACCCACCGCGCCAGGTTCTCCTCCACCGCGATCCCGCGGGTGAACGCCGAACGCCGGAGCGTCGCCGTCAGCCGCTGGGCGATCGCCTGGCTGTTCTCCTGCAGGTAGCTCGCGGCGCTCGTGACCTCGATCCAGCTATAGGCGAGGATCACCACCAGCGGCCCCACCACCAGCGAGATGCTCAGCAACGCCGCGAGTCGGGGCCGCCCGAGCCGCCGGCAGAGCCAGCGGTGGAACGGGATCATGTACGCACCCAGCACGACCCCGGCAATGATGCCCACGAGTACCTCGTGGACCATGTAGATGAAAGGCGCCAGGATCGCGGCGAGGAGCGCGGCCGTGAGCACGGCCTTGCGTAGCTCGGGGACGGGATAGTCGGCCAGCCGGACGAAATCCGAGCGCCGGTCCGCACGCCAGCGATCCTCCGGCAGGCCCCCTGGGTTCAAGGCGCCTCCGGGTCGAGCGCCTGCCGGAGGTCCGTCCACAGGTCTTCGACGTCCTCGATCCCGATCGAGAACCGGATGAACCCGTCCTCGATCCCGAGGGCGTGACGCTCGGCGGGCGAGAGGGCGACGTGAGAGGTGAACCGTGGCATCGAGACCAGCGTCTCGACCCCACCCAGACTCGGCGCGACGCGCATCACCCGCAGGCGGCCGAGGACCCGCAGCGCGGCTTCGTCCCCGCCCCGGACCACGATGCTCAGCATGCCGCCGAACCCGCGGAAGAGCTCGCGGGCGATGGCGTGGTCCGGATGGTCCTCCAGACCCGGGTAATGCACCCGCAGCACGGCCGGGTGCTCGGTCAACCGCCGCGCCAGGGTGAGCGCGTTCTGGTTGTGCCGCTCCATCCGGACCGCCAGGGTCTTGATCCCCCGCTCGAGGAGCCAGGCGGCGTGCGGCGCCAGCACCGGCCCGAAGCTCTTCAGCTTCTCCCGCACCTCCTCCACGACCGCCGCCGGCCCGGCCACCACGCCCGCGATCACGTCCGAGTGGCCGCCGAGGTACTTCGACGCGCTGTGGATCACCACGTCCGCGCCGTGTTCGAGGGGTCGGAAGTTCACCGGCGAGGCGAAGGTCGCGTCGACCAGCAGGGGGAGACCCCGCTCACGCGCCAGGCGAGCGAGCGGGCGGATGTCGGGCACGCGCAGCAGCGGATTCGTGGGGATCTCGACGAAGAGCGCGCGCGTGCGCGGGCGGAGCGCGGCCCGCCAGTCCGCGTCGGGCGGCAGGAACGTCGTCTCGATCCCGAGGCGCGGGAAATCCCGCGTCAGGAGCTGTCGGGTCCCGCCGTAGAGGTCCCGGGCCGCGATCACGTGGTCCCCGGCGCCCACGAAGCTCAGCAGGGCGAGCGCCGTGGCCGCCATCCCGCTCCCCACCACGATCGCCGCCTCGGCCCCCTCGAGCGCGGCCAGTTTCTCGGCCAGCACGAGATGGTTCGGGTTGTTGCCGTAGCGCGTGTAGAGCACCTCCCCCTGCGGCACCGGATCGGTGTAGAACGTCGTGCTCTCGACGATCGGCGTCACCACCGGCGCGCCCGGCGCGGGGTCCGCGCTCCCCGCGTGCACGGCCCGGGTGCAAAGCCCCGTGAGCGGCCCCTCGTTCAGCGCCTCACCCCTCATCGCGCCATCTCTCGACCATCCGCGAGTACTTCGCGAGCAGCTCCTCCGCCCGCTTCTCGTTCGTCCCCTCCACGGTCACCACGAAGTACGGCTTGTGCGAGTGCGGAATCACCAGCACCCACTCCCGCTCGTTGACCCAGATCTTTACACCGTCGACCAGGTCCCGTGCCTCGCCCTCCGTCGCCTCGATCAGCCGCCGCATCACCGTCCCCTTCCGCCCCCAGGGGCACGCGATCCGCGCCTCGCGGATCCACACCGGCGGGTAGCGATCCATCACTTCCCCGAGCCGCAGGCCCGACCGCGCGAGCGCCTCGAGCAGCTTGACCGCGGCGAACATCCCGTCGTAGGCCGGGATGAAACGCGAGAAGATGAACTCGCCCCGGGCGCCGGCGACCAGGTCCGCCTCCGCCGCCGACGCCATCATCGCGTGGTGTTCGGTCTTCGTCCAGGTGAGCTCGGCGCCCGCCTCGCGGATCGTGTCCGCGACCAGCACCGGGCTCGTCACCGGGATCGCCACCCGGCGCACCCCGAGGTGCTCGAGCGCCAGCCCCACGAAGATCGCCTGCGCCAGCTCGGACGGGATCGGCCGCCCCGCGTCGTCCACCAGCCGGATCGCTTCCCCGCCCGGGTCGATCCACACCCCCAGATCCGCATTGATCGACCGCACGATCCCGCCCAGCCGCCCGAGCGCCGCCCGGAACTCCTCCTCGTTGCGCGACTGACGCCCCGGCGACGCGTACGCGTCCAGGCTCACCGCGTCGGTCTCCAGCACGCCCAGCAGCCCCGGAAAGACCTCCACCGTCGTCCCGTACGCGTAGTCCACGACCAGGGTGAACCGCCGGTCCGCGATCAGGTTACGGTCCACCTCGGAGAGGAAGTGCGCCCGGTACCCCTCCACCACCCGGGTCGGGAAGTTGATGTCGCCCGCGCCTCCCGGCCCCGCCCGCGGGAAGTCCTCCCGCGCGAAGAGCCGCTCGATCGACTGCGTCTTCCCAGGCGGCAGGTCCCGCCCGTCCGCATCGAAGAAGAGCACATCCACCACCTTCGGGTCGAACGGCGAGCGCCGCACGTGGATCCCCCCCGCCTCCCGCCCGTGGTGCACCGCGTGCCGCACCACCGGGATCGGCATCTGCCGCAGATCTTCGACGTTCACCCCCACCGACATGAAGCCCGTCATCATCGCGCGGTTGATCATGCGCGACGCCCGGTCCGAGTCCCGCGACGTGATCACGTACGAGCCCGGGCCCAGCATCGCCCCGTACGCCCCGCCCAGCCGCGCCGCGATCTCCGGCGTCAGCTCCGAGTTCGCGATCCCGCTCACCCGCGCCCCATGGAAGAGGCTCCGCTCCCACGCCTCGCCCCAGATCAGCGAATGCGTCAGGACCGCGCGCTCCTCCACCGTCTTGTCCGGCCACACCTTCACGTTCGGGCCCACCACCGCGAACGCGCCCACCTCCGTCCGGTCCGAGAGAATCGTGTTCTCCCGCACCAGCGCCCCCTCCCCGATCTGCACCCCCTGCGCGCACACCGTCTCGCTCACCCGCGCCGCCGAACCCACCCGGCACCCCTCCCACAGCACCACGTTCCGCAGCGTCACCCCCTCGCCGATCACCGTGTCCGGGCCCACCACGACGTTCTCCAGCACACTGCCCCGCCCCACATGCGCGTTCCGCCCCAGGATCACCGTCCCGCCCAGCCGCACATCCTGCTCCAGGACCGCGCCCCGCTCACCCCACACCACCGCCCCGTCGCTCTTCCGCTGCTCGCCCTTGATCGACACCTGCACGCGCCCGGCCAGCACATCGTCGTGCGCCCGCCGGTACTCGTCCAGGTTCCCGATGTCCCGCCAGTACCCGTGCGCGACGTGACCGTACAGCGCCGCGCCCTCCCGCAGCATCTGCGGGAAGAGATCCTTCGAGAAGTCCATGTTCTGCCGGTACGGCACCCGCGCCAGCGCCTCCGGCTCCAGAATGTAGATCCCCGTGTTGATCGTGTCGCTGAAGACTTCGCCCCACGTCGGCTTCTCCAGGAACCGCTCGATCCGGCCCGTCTCCTCGTCCGCGATCACGATCCCGTAGGCCAGCGGGTTCTCCACCGACGTGAGCGCGATCGTCGCCTCGGCGCCCCGGCGCTCGTGGTCCTCGATCGCCCGGCTCAGGTCGAAGTCCGTCAACACATCGCCGCTGATGACCAGGATGCGCTCGCCCATCACGAGGTCATCGGCGTACCGGACGGCGCCGGCGGTCCCGTAGTCCGCGTCCGCCGTCACGTACTGCATGCGCACACCGAAGGCGGAGCCGTCCCCGAAGTACTCCATGATCTGCTCCGCCTGGAAGTAGAGGATCGCGACGAGGTCGGTGATGCCGTGGCGCTTGAGGAGCTCCACGATGTGTTCCATGATCGGCCGGTTGGCCACCGGCACCATCGGTTTCGGACGGTTGATCGTGAGTGGCTTGAGGCGAGTTCCGAACCCGCCGGCCATGATGACGCCTTTCATGCTGTCGGCTCGGATCAGGAAGGTGAGAGGGTGCTCGATTGTGAAAGGGCGCGACGCGCAATCGCCGTGCCGACGCCTAACGTACGGTTCCGGGTCGGGGCCGGCAACCTGTCTCTTGACGCCGCGTCGCCGTGTCTTCATCGTCGGGCCGGGAGCCCACCACCCGGACCCGGTCGGATGGTTCTGCATGAGGAAGATCAGTACGAAAGCGGCGGCCGACGCTGCACTCCGCGAATTGCCATCCGTGCTGGGTGTTTCCGTGAAAGAGGATGTTTTCGGCCACCCGCGGGAGGTGCACCTGCTGGTTGGGCCGGGCCCCGATCCGCGCCTGCTGGCGCGGGAGGTCCGCGCTCTGCTCGAGGCGCGGCTCGGCGTGCCGGTCGATCAGCGGGTGATCAGCATTGCGCAGCTCGGGCGTCCGTTGCCGCCAGGGTTGCTCGCCACGGAGGACGGGGTGGAGGCGGCGGGGAACGAGGCGGGGCAGGCGGGACTGGAGATCGAGGGGCAGCCCCCCCGCGGCGCTCGCCTCATCTTCGGTGGCCTGGAGTCGGCGGTGCGCGAAGGCCGCGTCACCGTGCGGGTTCGGTTGGGTTGGGGTGGGGAGGGGTACGAGGCGGAAGCCACCGACGTCGACACGGGCCCGGGACGCGTCCGGGCCGGCGCCGCGGCGACGCTCCGGGCGGCGGCGCTGGCGTGTGAGGGGGAGCTCCGGCTCGAGCTGGAGGCCGCGTCGCTGGTCCGGGCGCTGGACCGCGACTACGCGCTGGTCTCCGTCATCGCCGTTGCGCCCTCCCTCGGCCGCCGCCCGCTCCCGCTCTCGGGCGTGCACCCGCAGGAGGAAGGGCCGGAGCTCGCCGGCGCGCTGGCCGCGCTCAAGGCGACGAACCGCGTGCTCGGCCTGCGGCTGCGGTCAGACGGGGAAGGCCGTCGTCCCCCGCCTTCCTCTGGCCCGTAACCCCGCGGCCGGCCGTCGCGCCTCAGCCGGCCATGAGCAGCGAGGTCAACGAGCAGTACACCGGCACCGGCTCGTCGCGGCGCAGCACCACCCGGTGGCTGGCGAGGGAGTCGAGCGCGGCGGCGAGCGCATCCTCCGGGGCGTCCACGAGAGTCGCTACGTCCGCCGCGCTCGCCATGGCCAGGCGTTCGACCGCCGCCCACACCTCCCGCTCGAGCGCCGGGAGCTCGCCGAGCAGCGTGAAGCCCACCCCGTCCACCTCCGCGACCAGGGCGAGGCCGTGCCGCGCCAGCACCGCCTCGATCATGTCCCGGTGCCGCTCCCCCACGCCCCGCGCGATCAGGTAGGCGTCTGCCGGCCGATCCTCCCGACGGTATCGCTGGATCAGCTTGGCCACGGTCTCATCGGCGCAGCTGTAGTCCAGCACCACCACCTCGCTGAAGTCCAGCACCGAGAGGCAGGGCGCCCCCAGATCCGCGATCTGGCGCTCGATGCCGTACCGGAGCGCCTGGCCCGTCGGCCGCGTGACCAGGTGGGAGTAGAGCGAGGCGACGGAGCGCCGGACGAGGGCGGAGAGGTCGAACCGGTACGGCACGACCCTCGGCGGCCCCATGGGCCGGCCAGCGTCAGCCGGCAGCTCCCTCACGCAGCGCCCTCCGCTCGGGCCGGCAGCACGATGCAGATCTGTGCGCCCGGGAACGGGGCGAGCCGCTCCTCCATCGGCGGCGCGTCGTCCCAGTCCGGGACCTGCGCGATCCGCGCGGTCCCGCTCCGGATCGACACCTTGCCACCCCACCGTCCCACCAGCTTGCGGATCTGCTGGAGCCCCTGCCCGCGGCCCGGGTCGCGGAAGCGCGTGAGCCCGTGGATGAACGCCGCCTCCAGCGCCACCGCATCGCTCCAGCGGTCCCCGTAACGGGCCGCGTGCTCGCCGGAGAGCGAGCCCCGGAACCCGACCCCGAGGTCCATGACCGCGATAACGACCACCTTACGCCCCAACCGCCGCGCCCAGTTGTACGTCTGGGTCGCCACCCACCCGTGGGCGCCCGAATGCTCCACGATGTTCTGGCAGACCTCGGAGAGGATCACGCTGAACTGGAACGCCTCCCGCGACGGATAGTCGAGCTGCCGCGTCAGGATCGCCTGCGCCCGCTCGTTCACCCGGTCCACCACCGCGTGCACGTCCGCGTGCGACCGGACCGGCGTGATCTCGAGGAGCACGTCCGAGTGCCCCCCTTCCCCCGCCCGCCGCCGGGGCCCGTGCAGCTCGAAGAGCTCCGCCGCGTGCTCGAAGAACCCCATCCGCGCCAGGTAGCTCGTCACCTCGGCCGACTCCGGGAGCTGGAGCAGCGGCCGCTCCCCGCCCCGCCCCGCCACCTCGCCCACCGCCAGCAGCGCGAGCATGCCGTACGGGTCTACCCAGTGGACCCGCCTCGCGTCGAAGAGCGCACGCCCCTCCCCCCGCCCGGCCAGCGCCTGCACGAGCTGGTCGAACGTCCGCTCCTCGAGCGACCCCGGAAGATGGATCACGTTCACGTCTCGATCTGTCCGCGCAAGAAGAGATGCAGCCCCGTCGCCCCCCGGTGCTGGACGTTCTTCCCCGCCGCCCAGTTCGCCCGCCGGATCGCGACATCCAGCGGGTCACCTGCCAGCAGGCGCGCGAAACACGTCGCACCCCACACGTCCCCGCACCCCGTCGGATCCCCCTCCAGCGGCCCTCCCTCCGGCAGGATGTGCTCGCTCTTCACCGCGCCGGGCACACCCAGCAGCCGGGGCCCCGGAGGCGACGCCTCATACCAGGACAGCGGATTGGGCCGAAACGCCGGCGAGGCGAAGTAGGCCGCCCCGCGCGGGCCCAGCGTAATCAGCAGCAGCCGCAGCTCCGGGCCCACGATCTCCGCCGCGAAACGCCACGGGTCCCCCCACACACCCGTCAGCCACCGCAGCTCGTCCTCGTTCACCTGCACGATGTCGAAGCACCGCAGCCACTCCCGCCACGCCTCGAGCGGCCGCGGCACCCGCACCCCCCCGGGCCCCACCCCCAGGAACAGCGAGTGCAGGTCCGCGTAGATCGGCCCGTCGAACCCAGCGCGCACGTACGTCGCCGTCTCCAGGCCCATCTCGAAGCCCGAGATGAAGTTGACGTACAGCGCATCCACCTGCGCGAGCACCGGCCGGAGCTCCGGCCAGACCCACGGCGGCACACCCCCGCTCAGGCGCTCCGTGCGCCGTTCCCCGTCGTGGTAGTGCAGCTCGACCCGGTTGTTCGGCTCGGGAACGGTCCGGATCCCCAGGTCCAGGTTCATCGCCGGCAGCGTGCGCAGGAAGCGGAGCGCCTGCTCCTCCAGGTCCCGGCCCACCTTGAGGATCGGCACGACCTCCCAGCCCTCCGGCATCGCCGCCGCCAGCGCCGCGAGCGCGTACGAGATCCCGCCCCACTCCTCGACCGGCGTCGCGAGGCCATCGCGCGCGTAGATCCGGTCCCACACCATCGTGCCGATCACGCCCAGTCGCGGCATGGGCTCCCACCTCGAGGAACGCGTCACCAGCTACCCACGCGCCCACAGCGCAGGACGCGCCAGGCGATCCCGCCGGCCTCCCCCGCTCCCGCAGCCGGAACGACGACGCTCGCGGCCCGCTACACCTCCCCGAACATCTCCTTCTTGAACACCGCCACCGCGCCCACCACGCCCGCCGTCCCGGGCAGCTGACCCGGCACGATCTGGCACGCCTCCTCCGCCACCCGGAACGCACGCCGCCGCACTTCGGCGCGCAACGGGACGAAGAGGTGGTCCCCAGCCCGCGTCACCCCGCCCGCGATCACGATCATCGCGGGGTTCAGAATGTTGATCAGGTTCGCCACCCCCGCGCCCAGGAACCGGGCCGTCTCCTTCATGACCTCGTTCGCGTAGGCATCGCCCAGCACCACCGCCTCGTACACCGTTGCCGCCGTGATGTCCTCCAGCTTCCCGTTCACCAGCTCCGGCAGCACCGATTCCGCCCCCGCCTCAATCCCCTCGATCGCCCGCATCGCGATCGCCGGACCCGACGCGTACGCCTCCAGGCAGCCGTAATTGCCGCACTTGCACCGCCGGCCCGTCGAATCGATCGTCATGTGGCCGATCTCGCCCGCCGCATCCGTCACCCCGTGGAAGATCTCCCCGTTCAGCACGATCCCGCCGCCGATCCCCGTCCCCAGCGTCAGCCCCACCAGCGTGTCCACGTGCCGCCCCGCGCCCAGCCACCACTCCCCGTAGGTGGCGCAGTTCGCATCGTTGTCCAGCGTCGCCGGCAGCCCCACCGCGTTCGAGATCAGATCACGAAGCGGGAAGTTCCGCCAGCCGAGGTTCGGCGTGTTGATCACCACCCCGGTCCGCCGATCCAGCGGCCCCGGCGACCCGATCCCCACCCCCACCACGTCCTCCCGCACGCCGCCGCACTTCGACAGCACCTCCTGGATCGAGTCCTCGATCATCGACACGATGCGGTCCACCACGAACTTCGCACCGCGGTGCGCCTCCGTCGGGAGCGACCGCAGCGCCAGCACCTCCCCGCCGTCGATCGGAAGCACGCCGACCACTATGTTCGTCCCGCCCAGGTCCACCCCCACGATCCATTTCTTGTCGGCCATAGTCGATTCCACTCCCTTTTATGGACTCCCTCTCAACGTCCCCCGAGCCTCGAGCACCGCCTCGACATCCGCCACCTGGATCAATCGCAGACACTCCCGCTCCGCCTCCTCCAGCACGTAGCCACGCCCCCGCCGCGGGCATTCATTCTTCACGCACGGCACACACGGCAGCTCCGGGTGCCGCAGGATCAGGTGACCTTCCCCCAGTGGACCGGTCACGTTCGGATCCCCCGCACCCCAGAGCGAAATTGTGGGCGTCCCGACCGCCGCCGCCAGGTGCATCGGCCCGCTGTCGTTCGTGACCAGCACGTCGCACGCGGCCAGCCCCGCCGCGAGCAGCCCCAGGTCGGTCCGGCCCCCCGCATCGAACGCCCAGTCGCCCGCCACCACGGCCGTCAGCTCCCGCTCCTCCGGCCCACCGAACACCACCACCCGCGCTCCTCGGGCCGCGAGCCGACGAGCCAGCTCCGCATGACGGGTGAGATCCCATCGCCGGGAAGAAGCTTTGCTTCCAGGAAAGATTCCGATGACGGGCCGCGAAGCCGCTCCCGCCAGCTCCCTCCACCGCGCGAGAAACGGCTCCGGCACCGGAAGGTGCGGGACCAGCGGCCGTGCCGGCAGCCTGCCAGTCACGAGTCTGAAGTATGCCACGCTCCGATGACACCCGGCAAGCTCCGCCGGATCCACCGGCTCCGTCAACAGCACCGCCCGCCCGTCCGTCGCCGTGCCCCGCCGCTCCGCCACCCCGCCCGCCGCAAAGAGCAGCGCCGACGAGAACGACGGCGGCAGCAGCACGCCCCGCTCATACCGCCCGCGCCGCAGCCGCCGCGCCGCCGCCAGGAAGCCCCGCGCCCCCCGGTCCAGCGGAAGGATCCGCCCACGCAGCCCCGCCAGCTCCAGCAGCGGCGAAAGCGACCTCAACACCATCACGTCCGCCCCGCCCGCCGCCTCCAGCGCCGGCAGCGCCAGCACCAGGTCGCCCAGATGGTTCGGGGCGCGAACGATCAGCCCCCCGGGCATGACCGCCTCGCACCCCGCTCGCCCGTAGGCGTCCAACACCTCACAACGCCGACGCCCATTCGGCCACCGACCTCAGTCCCCGACCTGCAGCACCGCCAGGAACGCCTCCTGCGGAATCTCCACCGTCCCCACCTGCTTCATCCGCTTCTTCCCCTCCTTCTGCTTCTCCAGCAGCTTCCGCTTCCGGGTGATGTCGCCGCCGTAGCACTTGGCGGTCACGTTCTTCCGCAGCGCCTTGATCGTCTCCCGCGCGATCACCTTCCCGCCGATCGCCGCCTGGATCGCGATCTCGAACAACTGCCGCGGGATCAGCTCCTTCAACTTCTGCGCGATCGACCGGCCGTACTCGTACGCCTTGTCCCGGTGGATGATCACGCTGAACGCGTCGACCGGGTCGCCGTTGATCAGCATGTCCAGCTTGACCAGGTCGCCCTCACGGTACTCGAGCATCTCCCAGTCAAGGGACGCGTAACCCCGGGTGGACCCCTTCAGCTTGTCGTAGAAGTCAAGGACGATCTCGGCCAGCGGGAGCTCGTATGTGAACTCCACCCGCTGCGTGTCCAGGTAGTGCATCGAGACGAAGACGCCGCGCCGGTCGTGACACAGCTTCTGCACGTTCCCGATGTACTCGGCCGGACACACGATCCGCGCCCGGACGTACGGCTCCTCGATCCGGTCGA
>DATCLG010000175.1:0-11333 GCA_036564015.1 Longimicrobiales bacterium | reverse complement strand
TCGTACAACTCCGCGGGCACCGGACGCCGTGGCGTGGCGCCGGAAGCCGGGACGCCGGCCGTCGTGCCCGGGGCGGCACCGGCGACCGAATCGGCGGGCACGCCTGCGACCTCGCGGGCCCGTTCGATGGCGGCGGCAAGGCGCGCCTGCTGACTGCGCCGGCTGACAGCGGCGGCGCTCCACGGACCGACGGCAGAGAGGAACGTGGCCAGGGCGAGGACGACGGGGACGGCGGACCAGGGGAGCGGCGAGCGGTCGCGATGGTACGGTCCTCGACCCGGGTGAGGTGAGATCGCGTCGCCTGCGGCGTCACCGCCGCCGACAATGCCGACGCCGCCGGCGGGGGCAATCGTAGCGTCGCCGACGTCGCGTCCGCGACGGAGGAGCAGGCGCGCCGTGCCGGCGGCGGCGAGGACGGCCAGTGCGGCGAACGCGGCCACCCGCACGTAGCGGAACTCTGTCCACCCGTACTGCTGTATCCGCACGGCCACGGCCCAGATCCCGAGGGCGAGCATGGGGAGGAGCGCGGGATGCAACCACCGCGCGAGGCGGGTGAGAGCGGTCGACCCGGGCGCCTCCGCAGGCGTCTTCGCAGCCATGGATTCTCCTTCGTCTGGTCCCAGGCCGGAGCTCCCCACATCCGCGGTGACGCGGATCGGCTCGACCAGGAATGCGAGCAGGAGCCAGAGCGCGCCGGCGCCGGTGACCAGCGGCGAGAGCAGGTTCTTCGGTACCTCGCCCGTGACCGCGACGCGGACGGCGTAGGCGTAGAGGATCGCGGTATACCCGACGGCGAGAGGCGCGGCAAAGAACGTGGCGGCCAGACGGGCGACGCGGCGCACGCCCTCGGCGCGGGGCGAGGCCGGCCCGACCAGCGCATCCCTGCCACCCACCACGATCCACGGGACCAGGGCGAAGAAGGTCCAGCCCGCCAGGTGGGCATAGACGTCGTCGTCGATGTCCAGCTCGAAGAGCTGTTCGATGGCGAAGATAGCGATCGCGATGCCGACGAAGAGCGCTACGCCGTAGGCGGCGGCGACCGCCACGCGGAGGAGCAGGCGTGCCTGGATCCACCAGCTCCGGTCGCGGTCCGCTCCGAGCGTGATCGCGGCGAAGGGAAGGAGCGCGGCGGTGAGGAGGAGCAGTGCGCGCTGCCACTCGCCCGCCGTGTATTCCGGATCGTAGGCACCGAACGCGAATCCTCCTGCCAGGGCGACCGCCGCGAGGGAGAGCGCCCAGCGCGCGCCGGCGCGCAACACCCCCACTGCGTGCAGGAGGGTGAAGGCGAAGGTTGCCGGGATGGCGAGACTGAACGTGAGGAGGAGGCGGCCGGAGGTGTCGGGCCAGGTTTCTCGAGGGATGCTGACGGAGAACGTCGCGCCGGCAAGGAGCGCGAGCGTCGCCTCGAGGGGCGCGGCGCGGAACGCGCCGCGCGCGTCGGCGACGAGCCGCACGAGACCCGATAAGAGCCGTGCCATAGGCGTATCACTCGCCCGCGGTGGCGATCAATTCGACCTGTTCCTCTTCGGCTTCGGCGCCCTTCCCGTTCGCGCGCGCGTCGCTGCGATCCCGGGCCACGCGGGCGACCTCGATGACCCGGTCGCCGCGCACGGGCGTGATGAGCTGCTTGCCCTGCGTCGCGCGGCCCTGCTGCGGGATGTCCTTCGCCGTGACCCGCGTGGCGCGGCCGCTGCCCGTCAGGATCATGAGCTCGTCTCCGGCGACCAGCTCCTTCGCCGCGACGAGCGCGCCGGTCTGCGGCGTGACCTTGAGCGTCGTGGTCCCGATCCCGCCTCGCCGCTGGACCGGGTACTCGGAGATCGGCGTGCGCTTGGCGTACCCTTGCTCCGTGATGGTGCAGAGCGTGGCCTCGCGGCGGACGACGACCATGCCGACGACTTCGTCGCCCTTGCGCAGCTTGATCCCCTTCACGCCCTGCGCGGCGCGGCCCATGGCCGGGATCTCGGACTCGGGGAAACGTATCGCCTGCCCCTGCTTCGTGACCAGGACGACGTCGCCGGTGCCGTCCGAGAGCTGGGCGTCCAGGAGCCGGTCGCCATCGGCGAGCTTGATCGCGAGGATCCCGTTGGCCCGCGTGTTCGAGAACTGGTCGAGCGGGGTCCGCTTGACCGTGCCGCCCGCGGTCAGGAAGACGAGCGAGCGCTCGGGCGAGAAGTCGCTCACCGCGACGAGGGCGGCGACGTCGTCGCCCCGTTCCATCCCTAGGAGCTGCCAGAGCGGCTTGCCGCGGCTGGCCCGCCCGGCCTCGGGGATCTGGTGCACGGGGAGCGCGTACGCCTGCCCGTCCTCGGTGAAGAACAGCAGCGTGTCGTGCGTGCTGGCGATGAAGACGTGCTCGAGGAAGTCGTCCTCGTAGCGGTCCATCCCGGCCAGCGCCGTGCCCCGCGACACCTGGCGGCGGTAGAGCGAGATCGGGGTCCGCTTGACGTACCCCTGGTGGCTGATCGTCACGACGACCTCCTCCTGGGCGACGAGGTCTTCGATTGAGAAGTCCTCGGCGCCACCCTCGAGGATCGTCGTGCGGCGCGCATCGCCGTACTTCTCGACCAGCTCGTCGAGCTCCGAGAGGAGGAGCGCGAGCTGCTTCTTCTCGCTCCCGAGCAGCTTCTCCAGCTCGGCGATCTGCTTCTGCAGCTCCTTGAGCCGTTCGCGCAGCTCGCGCGTCTCGAGGGCGGTGAGGCGGGCGAGGCGCATGTTGAGGATCGCGTCGGCCTGGGCCTCGGAGAGGCCGAAGCGCTTGCGCAGCTTGGCGGCCGCGTCGTCGCGGTCCTTCGCCTTGCGGATGATCCCGATCACGGCGTCGATGTTGTCGACGGCGACGAGGAGCCCTTCGGTGATGTGCGCCTCGGCGCGCGCCTTCCCGAGGTCGTGCGCGGCGCGGCGGCGGATCACGTCCAGGCGGTGGTCGCGGTACCGCTCGAGTAGCTCCTTGAGGTTGAGCTCGCGGGGCACGCCGCCGTCGAGGGCGAGCATGATCGCGCCGAACGTCGCCTGGAGGTACGTCTGCTTGTAGAGCAGGTTGAGCACCGGCTTCGCCTTGGCGCCGCGCTTAAGCTCGATGACGATGCGCATCCCGTCGCGGTCGGACTCGTCGCGCAGGTCCGCGATGTCGTCCGTCTTGCGCGTGCGGACCAGCTCGGCGATCTGCTCGATGACCCGCGCCTTGGAGATGCCGTAAGGCAGCTCGGTGACCACGAGCTGTTCCTTGCCGCCGCGCTTGACCTCCTTCTGGACGCGGGCGCGCATGACGATCCGACCCCGGCCGGTGCGGTACGCCTCGCGGATCCCGTCCACGCCCAGGATGAACGCGCCGGTCGGGAAGTCCGGGCCCGGGATGTGCTTGATCAGATCGTCGACGGTGCAGTCGGGGTGCTCGACAAGGTGGCGCACGGCCGCCGCGACCTCGCGCAGGTTGTGGGGCGGGATGTTCGTCGCCATTCCCACCGCGATCCCGGAGCTGCCGTTGACGAGGAGGTTCGGTAGCTTGGCGGGAAGGACCACCGGCTCTTTGCGCTGGGCGTCGAAGGTGTCGACGAAGTCGACGGTGTCCTTCTCGATGTCGGCCAGCAGCTCCATCGCCGCAGGAGCGAGCCGGGCTTCGGTGTAGCGGTAGGCGGCCGCGTTGTCGCCGTCGATCGAGCCGAAGTTCCCCTGTCCATCGATGAGCGGGTAGCGCAGCGAGAAGTCCTGGACCATCCGCACGAGCGAGTCGTAGACGGCCATGTCGCCGTGGGGGTGGTACTTGCCGAGGACCTCACCCACGACCGATGCGCTCTTCTTGTACGGCCGGTTCGGCGAGAGCCCCAGCTCGTGCATGGCGTACAGGATGCGGCGGTGCACGGGCTTGAGCCCATCGCGCACGTCCGGCAGCGCCCGCTGCACGATCACGCTCATCGAGTAGCCGAGAAACGACTCCCGCATCTCGTCCTCGATGAGACGGGGCACGATCTTCTCACGCGGTTCGGGCGTCGACATCGGCGTAGTGTTCCGGTTCTCTGGTCAAGGATTCACGGGAAAATGCCCGCAAGCGGGGCGCTTTTCTGGTACCCCGGAACGGGCATCCGGTGCCTTGCGCGCGCATGCGCGCGGGGAGAGGGGGTGGAAGCTACTGCGGGGCGGCCGCGAACGCAAAGGGCGCCGCCGGAGGGGCGGCGCCCTGCGTGCCGGTCCGGCCTGCCGCGGCGATCACGCGCCAGCGGTGAAGAACCGGAAGTAGTCGTCCACATCGAAGCCGTTCGGGTCGACCTCGTAGTAGCCGGCAGGCGAGAAGCGGCCGGTGGTCGGGAAGTAGGGCGGCGGCTGGCTGGCGCCGCAGGCATCATACTGGTACCGCTTGACGTACCCGTGCCCGCTGGCCGTCCCCACCTCGCCGCGCTCTCTCTGAATGATGCCGCCCGTGAGGAACAGGCACCCCCGGCCCCAATTTTTCGTCGGCTCGCACGGCTCGTCTTTGGTCGAACCGCGGTCGTGGCTCTGCGCGCCGAAGCTGTTGAGCGTCAGGACGAAAGCGTGGATGTACTCGGCCGTGGTGTCGTCGTACGAGAAGTACGCCGCCCCGTTGTCACGCTGCCATGGCGCGTTGATCGGTGTGTAGGCGACCACGACCTCACCGCCCGCGAAGAGACCCAGGATGTCCTTGCACGAGACCCCGCCCGGCTCGTGCACGTAGCGGAGGTCATCGGCGATGATGATGTCTCCGGTCGCCGCGAGGGTCACCCGCCCCCGGACCCAGCCGCTCACCGCCACGTCGCCTTCCACGAAGATGACGCCCTTGAAGGCCGGGTTGAGCTGGCGCGAGAGCGGCCAGAGGTACTCCGCGGAATCGGGGGCCCAGCCGGCGTCGAGGAGGAGCTGGCTCACCGGGCCGGGCCACCTGAGCCACTGGCCCCTGCCGTCGTTCGCGGTGAAACGACCGAACAGCTCGGGATCGCCGCCGAGGAAGCAGCGCGGCCCACGGAAATTGCCATTGCTGCTCACGGAGGCGACCCAGCTGTGGGGCGGGCTGAGATCCCCGCCGCCCCAGTTCCTGTTCTTGTTGGGGTCGTCGCTGTGCTGCCCCGCCGGGACGAAGCGGCCGTTCGTCTCGTAGTGTCCGCAGTTGCGCGAGTTGCGGAGACTGCCCTCCGGATCCCCGGCGACCACCCAGGCATGGTCCGAGGACTGGTAGATCCTCACGAAGCCTTCGATCTCGTCGTTCGTGTCGCCGTCCCCGTTGAGGTCGATCGCCACGAACTCGATCCGGGTGGTCGCCCGGCCCGGCTGGCTCGTCGTCTGGCCAACGATCCTCATGCCGCCCGCGATCGCCTGCGCGCGCAGCTTGCTGAGCTCGGCCACCTCCGGCAACGGGATCACGCCCGCATTCTCCCTGTACCCCTGCTTGAACTGGCCGTACTGCTTGCCCGAGATGGTCTTCGCGGTCGAGACCGGGCCGTGGAAGATCGCGCCGCCGTTCGAGTGGATCTTGATGTTGTCGTTGGTGTGGAGCGGGCCATGGATCTGGTCCCCGCCGCCGAAGTAGATATCCCCCTCGAAGTTGGTGAAGTAGGCGAAGCGGGAGAAGCTCTCCTGCATGAGCTGGCTGCGGCGGATCACGGTCGCGCCGCCCGCATCACGCGCGACGGAGACGACCATGGCGTAGACGCCGTACTGCCCGCTCGTGATACCGACGGGGCCGACGTAGGTCGAGCGCGTGACCCCCGGGATCGGCTTTCCGGACCCGTCGAGCACGGGCTGATCCTGCTCGATCGCCACGTACAGCGATTCCGGGAGCAGGTCCTTGTCACCGTTGAGCCGCGCGCGGGCGAGCTCGATCCCCTCGTCCGCGGCGGCCGCGAGCCGGTCCTGCCGGGAATAGTAGTCGCCCACCAGGCTGACGTTCGTCCCGATCGTCGATGCGGCAACGACCAGGGCACCGACCGCGAGCGAGATCAGCACGGTCAGCACCAGGGCGAAGCCGGGACGCGATGTCTGTATCGGGTTCATGGTCATCGCACCTTCGCTAGGGGGCTACTGGACCAACACCGGGTTCGAATTGATGGGCGGCGACATGGATGGCGTGCAGTCCTGGGCGGCGACCGAGTAGACGTAGCTCGAGTCCACCTCGACGGTCTCGTCGACGAAGGTGTACATCTGGAAGCCCGAGGGGAGGCTGACGAACGGGTCCCCGAGGTTGGGGTTTCCGTTCACGCGCCGCCACACCACGTAACGGACCACGTCCTGCTCACCGCCGTGCTCGTCGACCGACGCGAGCCACGTGAGCTGGATCACCGGCTTGCCGTTCTGGGTCATCTGCAGCGCCTGGACAGAAGTGAGGAAAATCGGCGGGTCGCCACAGATGGCCACGGCCGCGAGGCCGGCGTTCCGCATCCAGATCATCCGGTGGATCTCCAGGCGCCGCTCCTGGGAGCCGGTCCGGCCGTTGGTGACGATCATATTGACGCGGACGCCGCGGATGTTGTCGACCAGGGCGAAGCGGCCGGTGTCGGCCGGCGCGCCGTGGCGCGGGGCCACGTGACGCGTCGGGATCTGGGCCGAGGGAACCGGGACGACCGTCGGCGCGCCCCCCGCCGTGACGACGTGGTAGTACTCGAAGAACGGCTCGTTGCCCGCACGCAGGATGTTGCGGGCCACCTCCTCCGGCGGGAAGTTGTTGACCTGCCGGTAGAGCACGTAGTCGTCGGGCCGCGGCGTGGTCGTATCCGGCGCGAAGAAGAAGATCAGGAGCTCGGCCGGGCTGAGTTGTCCACCTGGGAGGGTGTAGTTGACGTCCGGATAATAGACCGACGTTCCCGGCAGCTGGATCCGCTGGGAGAGCTGGATCGCCTCCACCGCGCCATTGGGGGCATCCGGGTCGTAGTAGACGGAGAAGGTGTTCCGGATGTTGGAGGCGTAGTCGGCGTTGAAGGCGATGATGTCATTGCCCGCGTAGACCAGGAACGGCTGCTCGGGCGGGACGTTCGTGCCCGCGGTGCGAATGTCCCGCTCGAGGATCGATGCTGCGTAGTGGAGGTTCTGCGCGGCCTCGGCGCGGGCGGCGCCCTCGCGGAAAGCACCGTGCTCGGCGGAGAAGAAGTTGAGCGCGCCGATGACCACCACGCTGAAGACGACCAGCGTGACCAGCAGCTCGATGATGGAGAACCCCGGCCGCAGGCTGTCGCCCCAGGCGCCAGCGGGTGTTCCCAGGGTTATCGGTTCGGGTCCTGTTCTCATGGCGCCGCCACCACGATCGTGCGGGAGATCGGCTCGTTCAGGCCTGGCCCGGTTACCGTGACCGTGATCCGTTTGTAGTCGATCCAGCGGTTGTTCGACCCCTGGGTCCGCACCTGCTGCACCTGGGTGGTGCGGCGGAAGCCCGGGTAGCCGGGAATCGAGTTTTCGGTTCCCTGGAACCGGGCCTCGATGGTGCCGTAGTCGGGGTGCATCTGGACGTGCTGGATGCGATCCTGGACGAGACTGAGCGCGATGGAGCGCTGGGCGGCCCCGGCGGAGAGCCGGCTGAGACCGGAGGTGGTCATGCCGGCGCCCAGGAGGACGACGGCCAGGATCGTCAGGGCGACCAGGACCTCGACGAGGGAGAAGCCCGGCCTGCTTGCCTGCGTCATCAGAAGACCCTCCTCCATCCGCTTCTGTCGTCGTAGCGGTACCAGGCGACGCGGCCTGTGGCCCGCTCGATCTCGACGGATCGGGAGTCCTTGCTGTAGGACCCGCTCCGCAGCGCGCGCTCGGACGTGAGATAGAACCCGCCACTCTCGCTGGCGCTGCCGTTTCGGTGGAAGACGAGGCGGGGCAGCTCGCCAGGACGGGCGTTGAAGTTGATCGCGGCCGAGCCGTGCGGCCGGGGCGGGGCGCTTCCGAGCCCGAACACGACGCCCTCCCCTAGGGGGGCGTAGTGGACCAGCTCGCCGGCATCCAGCGCGCCGTCGTTGTCGGCGTCGGCATGGATCCTGAGCCAGCGCTGCTGGGCGTCGAAGGAGACGATGACGTCGTGCTGGCGCAGGACCGCTCTCTGTTGGGCCCCAGCCAGCGTCGCAGCCACCTCGCGCACGGCGCCGTTCATGCGATGCTCGGTGACGTCGATGAGCGGCGCGGCCATCGCGACGAGCACGCTGATGATCGAGAAAACGATCACGGCCTCGATGAGCGTGAAACCTCCCCGAGGCCTCGCGCAGATTGGGACGCGGCAAATCTGAGCCGGCGGCTGCGCTTGCATACGCGACGCGAACGGTGTCGGGCCGGTGGAATTCCGAGGGTGCTGCCCGATTCTCCCGGATTTTTGCCGCACAGCAAAGCCTGTGCCACCCGCCACGATCTCGGCGGTGCTGCGCGGGGACAACGAGTTACGCGAACGGGCGCCGCGTGATGGAGGGTCGGAAAAACGAAAAAATTTCGGGATTCCCGGTGAAATCTTTTGAGGTCCGGCTGGCCCGCTGGCGGGGCGGGTGCCGGACCCCGGGCGACGGAGGCGGAGCGGCCGGCTGGCCGCCGGCGCTACGGTTGGTACGCCGGCGGGAGGGTCGTGCCGAGGTTGCGGTAACGCTCCGCGAGCTCGCGCTGGCGGTTGGTCATGGGCATCTCCCGGCCGCGGATGAAGACGTACTCGGCGCGGGTGGTCAGCTCGAGCGGGTCGCCGGACCAGACGACGATGTCGGCGTCCTTGCCGGGCTCGATCGAGCCGTAGCGGTCGGCCACGCCCCAGATCCGGGCGGGGTAGAGCGTGATGGCGCGGAGCGCCTCTTCGTACGGCATCCCGTAGGCGACGGCGTTGCCTGCGGCCTGCTTGAGGTTGCGCGAGTTGTGCGCCTCGAAGGTGGCGAACGCGACGGTGACGCCGGCGGCGTGCAGGCGGGCGGCGTTCTCGAGCGTGGCCCCGAGGCGGTCGAAGCCTGGGAGGTTCTGCAACGGGTTGATGACGACGGGCACGCGGGCGCGGGCGATCTCGTCGGCGACGAGCCACCCTTCGGCGGCGCCGAGCAGGACCAGGTCGATGCCGAGCTCCTGGGCAAAGCGGATGGCTGCCAGGATGTCGGCGGCGCGGTCGGCGTGGACGGCGAGCGGGAGCTGCCGTCGGGCGACGGGGACGAGCGCCTCGAGGTCGAGGCGCGAGAGGGCGTAGTCGCGGCGCCGGGCCTCCTCGAAGGCCAGGCGGTGGGCGGCATAGTCGCGGGCATCCTGGAGCGCCTCGCGCAGTCTCAGGAGCGCGGCGGCGCGTGCCCCGCCCGCCTTTTCCGCGCCCGCCGCGCCCAGTACGGCGTACATTGCCACCGGGTTCCGGTGGATCATCGCCTCGCCGGGCTCGCCCGAGAGATCGATCAGCACGCCCTGTCCGGCGATGAGCGAGGCGCCTGGCTGGGGCGCGACCACGGCGCGCGTGATCCCCTCCACGCGGGTGATCGGGATGAGGGTGGAGAAGGGGTTGAGCCCGTCGGCCACGTTGAAGGCCGCGGTGATCCGGTCGTCGTTCGTCGACTGGTCGGCGGTCTCGGCGATCGCCTCGATCTCGATGATGCCCAGGTGGGTGAAGGAGTCGAGGAACCCCGGCGTGACGACCTTGCCGGCCGCGTCGATCACGCGGACGCCGGCGGGGATGGCGATGCCTTCGCCCACGGCGGCGATCTTCCCATCCCGGATCAGGACCGTGGCCCGCTCGAGGGCCGGCCCCGTCATGGTGTAGACCTTCGCGTTGGTGATGGCGACGGACTGCGCGTGGGCGAGCGGCGCGCCGGCCAGCAGTCCGGCCGCGAGGAGTGCGAGCGTGTGCCTCATGACACCACCTTCTTCGGCAGGGTGCCGATCTCGAAGTCGCTCTGGGGCCGGCGCGCGGGGTCGCTCCGGTCGTAGACCAGCGCGCCGTCGATGAAGACCTTCTCGGCCCGGCTGTAGACGCTGAACGGGTCGCCGGACCAGATCACGATGTCGGCCATCTTGCCCGGCTCGAGCGAGCCGGTCCACCGGTCGATGCCGAGCGCGCGGGCCGGGTTGATGGTGATCCAGCGGATCGCGTCCTCGCGGGTGATGTCGATCCCGAGCTCCCAGCCGGCGGCCATGGCCTTGGCCGCCTCCTGGTTGAGGCGCTGGATGCCCTGGGCGTCGTCGGAGTGGACGATGGCGCAGCCACCGGCTGCGTGGACGAGGGGGACGTTCGCCTTGATGCCGTCGTAGGCTTCGAGCTTGAAGCCCCACCAGTCCGCCCACATGCTGGCGCAGATCCCTTCCCTGGCCAGGAGGTCGCGGATCTTGTAGGCCTCGACGGCGTGGTGGAAGGAGGCGATCCGGTAGCCGAACTCGCGGGCCACGTCGATCATGACGGCCATCTCGTCTGCGCGGTAGCAGTGGATGTGGACGAGGATCTCGCCGTCGAGGGCCGCGGCGAGGGTCTCGAGCTGGAGGTCGCGGAGGGGGCGCCGGGCGGGGTCGGCGCCGTTCCTGCGCCAGGCCGCGAGGTCATCGCGGTACTTCTGGGCGCGGATCCAGGCGGAGCGGAAGCCGGCGACGTTGCCCATGCGGGTGGAGGGGGCGCGGCCGCGGTTGCCGTAGACGCGCTTCGGGTTTTCGCCGCACGCCATCTTCAGCCCGTGGGGCGCGCCGGGGAACTTCATCTCCTGGACGGTGCGTGCGGGCACGTTCTTGAGGGTGACGCCCCGGCCGCCGAACAGGTTGGCGGAGCCGGGGAGGATCTGGAGGGTGGTGACGCCGCCTGCGAGCGCGAGGGCGAACTGCGGGTCCTGGGGCCAGACGGAGTGTTCGGCCCAAACCTGCGCGGTGTTGGGGTCGGTGGACTCGTTGCCATCGGCGACGGCGGCCACGCCGGGTGCCGGGTAGACGCCGAGGTGCGAGTGGGTGTCGATGAGGCCGGGCGTCACCCACTGGCCGGTGGCGTCGATGACCGTCGCTCCCGGGGGCGCGGCGATGTCGTGGCCCACGGCCACGATCTTGCCGTCCTGGAACAGGATCGATGCGTTCTCGAGGAGCGGCCCTGCGGCGGTGAGGATCGTGGCGTTGCGGATCAGGGTGGGGCCGGAGGGGAGCGGCCTGTAGGTGGAAGCGAAAGGCTCGGTCTCGGGCGGCGCGCCCGCCCCGGGCTGAGGGGCGGCGGGGGCGGGCTTCGGCTGCCCGCTCGCGCAAGCGGTCGCGGTTACGGCTGCGAGGATCAAAAAGGCGGCGCGTATCTGCATGGGATGACTCCACTTGAAGAGTACCACGCGCGGGAAAGATAGGCCGCGAGCGGGGCAGGCAGCAAGACGGCGCGGGAGTCGTCTGTCCCGGCGGCGTGGCTGCGCTGCGTTCGCTGCCGTGAAGGTGGTCTGCCGGGAGAA
>DATCLG010000174.1:0-2991 GCA_036564015.1 Longimicrobiales bacterium | reverse complement strand
GGCGTAGGCCGCGGTTGAGCGCCTTGCCCAGGGTGAGGGTCTCGGTGGCCATCAGTGCACGCTCCCCTCGAACGAGTCCAGGTACCGGGCCATGAATTCGCGCTGGGCGTCCACCTCCGGGGAGCCGTGCGGATACACGTGGTCGAAGAGACTCAACGGTTGCGGGTCCGGCATCGCCAGCACCCGCTCCCGCAGGTTCAGCGCCTCCTTGTTGGCCTGCTCGTCGACGTCGGCGAAGAACGCCTCGTCCGCGATCTGCTCCTTGGTCAGGAAGGCCTTGACCCGGGCCAGCGGGTCCTTCGCCCGCCACGCCTCGACCTCGCTGGCGATCCGGTAGCGAGTGGGGTCGTCCGTGGTGGTGTGCGCACCCATCCGGTAGGTGTACGCCTCGATCAGGGTCGGGCCCTGGCCGCGCCGGGCGTTGTCCAGCGCCGCCCTCGTCACCGCGTAGCAGGCCAGGACGTCGTTGCCGTCGACCCGGATCCCCCGGAAGCCGAAGCCGGCCGCGCGCTGGTAGAGGGGGACGCGGGTCTGCCGCTCGATCGGCTCCGAGATGGCGTACTGGTTGTTCTGGCAGAAGAAGACGATCGGTGCCTGGAAGACGCTCGACCACACGAACGACTCGTTGACGTCGCCCTGGCTGGTGGCGCCGTCCCCGAAGTACACGATGACGGCCTCGCCGTCGTCGGAGCCGACCTTGCCGTCCTTGGCGATGCCCATCGCGTAGCCGGTGGCGTGGAGCGTCTGCGCCCCGATCACGATCGTGTACATGTGGAGGTTGAACTCCCGCGGGTCCCATCCACCCTGGTCCACGCCGCGGAACAGTCCCAGCGGCATGATCGGGTCGATCCCGCGGCAGTAGAGCACTCCGTGCTCGCGGTAGGTGGGGAACGCCATGTCCTGCGGCCGCAGTGCGCGGCCGGAGCCGACCTGGGCGGCCTCCTGCCCCCGCAGGCTGGCCCAGATGCCCAGCTCACCCTGCCGTTGCAGCGCCTCGGCCTCGGCGTCGAGCCTGCGGATCACCACCATGTCCCGGTAGAGACCGCGGTACTCCTCGTCGGTGAAGTCGACGGTGTACTCGGTGCCGTAGGGGTCCTGGGACTTCTCGATGCGTTTCCCTTCGGGGGTGAGTAACTGCACCATCTCCGGCTCGCCCGGCCCTGCGCCGGTGGCGCGGGTCGAGCGGGTCCGGGAGGCTGTAGCGCCCTTCGCCATCGTTAGTCTCCTGTCGTGTCTGCGTCGGCCGGGGTGTCCTGCGCCGCGCGCTCGGGGGTACCGCGCTGAGCCCTGTTGGAGCCGCGCGGTCGGGGTCACATGCTCCCAGGCCCACATCCTCGCAGAGTTCGGGGCCCCGCTCTACTGCCGAGTTCGCGATCATGTCCGGCCGGCGGCGGTGGCGTCGCGCGGGGCTGGCGACGTGCGCGGTGGGGTCGGGCGACGCGCGGGCGGACGGTGGGCACGCGGGGCGGCGGACGCGCGGGACCGGTAGGCAGCCGGGAGGGGGGAGGTGAGGCAGGCAGGCGGTCGGTGGGGGCTCCGGCGCGGGTGTCGGGGGACGGGGGACGGAGGCGGCGCGGTCGGGTGACGGTGGGCGTGGGTGCTGGCGTCCACCGTGATCCCTGTGCATGCTGAAAGTAATGATGGTGCAACGTTGAGTCATTTCCCGCCTGCTGTCACGTTCCTGCGAGGTACGGCCGTGATGACCCAGCCGGGAACCGTACGGGCGAGACGTTCCGATCCCGCGTCGCCGGACGCGGCGCCGCCGGCCGCGATGCCGGACGCGGCGTCGCCCGGCGGGGCAGCACCGGGCGGAACGGTGCCGGACGCGCCGGGCCGCCGGCCGGCGTCGGAGCCCGTACCCCGCGCCGGCGTCGCGGGCCGGTCCGGCGGCGGGTGTCCCGGCCTGGTGGGGTTCCGGTACCTGGTGGCGGTCGCGCTGCTGGCCGCGCTGGTCTGGATACCCGCGCTGATCATGATCGTCGCGGGACACCGGTCCCTCCCGCCCTGACCGGGCGTCGGACGGGGCCGGTTGGCCGTGCGGCGGCAGATCACGTATGCTCTACTGGCCTCCGACGGGCGGCGGACGGTAGGAGGCGGGCGGGATCACGCGTTGTGCGATGATGGCAGCCTGCCCCCATCGTCTAGCGGCCTAGGACGCCGCCCTTTCAAGGCGGTAGCACGGGTTCGAATCCCGTTGGGGGCACCGCGACCGGGACGGTAGTGTTCCGGGTCGGGAGACGTTAATACTGGTCCTGTGGAGCAGCATGGAGTGCTCGCCGCCCTGTCAAGGCGGAGGTCGCGGGTTCAAATCCCGTCAGGACCGCGGCGAGGCCAGGTAGCTCAGTTGGTACGAGCGTCCGCCTGAAAAGCGGAAGGTCGCCGGTTCGATCCCGGCCCTGGCCACCACACAGGACCAGCGAAAACGGCCCCCGTCACCTTCGACAGGGGCCGTTTCTCATAGCTCAGGGTTGCAGCTTGGGTTGCGATTGACCTTGCAGCTGGCTTCATCGGACTCGTCGCCAGCGCTGTCCACCCCGTCCTCCTCGCCCTCCGGCCGTGCATCCTGAGCCTCGTCCGGCCCTCGCCGGTTGGATTCGGCATCCCACAGGATCGGCGAAGAAGGCCCCGGCCAGTGACCTGGCGGGGCCTGTTTCCTAGGCGATAGTTGCAGTTTTCGTTGCAATTGCCCCCGGCGGCGGGTCTCCTACGACTGCCAGAGGAAGCCGTTCAGACGGTTGGCAATGTCAGTTCGGATCGCTCCGGTGATGTGCCGGTGGCGCCATGCGACCGCCCCACAGGCTCCATCGCGACGCACTCCGGCAGCTCTAGGAGGAGAGGACCGTCACCCCGTCCGATGTGGTCACTCCCCACGCGGGTGTCCCAGCGTCGAACACGGCATCGAACGTGCCCGCATGCCACGGCCACTCGCCACGCGGGCGTCCCAGCGTCCACCGGAGCGGGCTCGTACCCGGCGAACGCCACACTCGGGCA
>DATCLG010000173.1:0-2990 GCA_036564015.1 Longimicrobiales bacterium | reverse complement strand
CGCTTTATCGTCGACGGTGCGGGGCGGATCTCTGGTGGTCGGCGGGTCGTTCCCGGCGTGCGCCCGAGGAGGGAGCCATGACAATCGATTCCCTGGAGACCGATGCGCGCCCGCTCTCGATCGAGGAGTTCGGACGCCTGCCGGAGCGGGACTGGCGCACCGAGCTCGTGCGGGGGCGGCTCGTGCGGGAGCCGCTTGCGGGGTACGAGCACGGTCTGCTGGCGAACCGGATCGCGTTCCTCCTGACCGCCTTCGTGCGTGGGCATCGGCTGGGCGATGTGGTGACCGCGGAAACCGGGTTCGTGTTGTCGGAGGATCCGCCGACGGTGCGGGGGCCGGATGTGGCGTTCGTCGTGGCGGGGGCGGGTTCCGACGGAAAGCCCGCCGGCGGGCTTCGCGCGGTTCGCGCCGGACCTGGCGGTCGAGGTCGTTTCGCCCTCGAGCACGCTCTCGGAGGTCCAGGACAAGGCGCTCGACTACCTGGAGGCGGGCACCCGGCTGGTCTGGGTGGTCGAGCCGCGTGCGCGTCGGGTCATGATCTATCGTTCGCGGAGCGACATCCGGGTCCTGGGCGAAGGGGAGCAGCTGGACGGGGGTGGTGTCCTGCCCGGCTTCCGGTTGCCGGTGCGGGAGATCTTCGAGGGGGCGTGATCCGCGGGAGGGCGTTCACGCGACGGCGCAGAAGTCTTCCATCTCGCGCCAGCCTGCGGCGTGGAGCGCGGCGCGGATCTCGGCGCGGGCGCTGGCGGAGCCGACGGCCGCGAGGGCGAATGCGCCGCGGTAGTCGTGGATGCGGTCGGGCGGGATGACGGGCACGCCGTAGATGTTCTGCCCGATCTTGCGGGGGTCGAGGTCGACGAAGCAGCGGAGCGTGGCGCCCTGGCGGAGCAGTTCCCTGGCGAAGCTCTTGCCGACGGGCCCCGCGCCCCACACCACCGCCCCCTGGCGGCGGGCGAGGAGGGTGTGGCGGAGGTAGTGGACCTTGCAGCGCACGAAGGCGTCCGGGGCGTAGCGCGGGTCGGTGCGCGAGGCGCGGCCGGGCGTGTCGCGCCAGTGGAGCAGGACCTCGGGGACCTTCGCCATGCGGTGTCCGGCGGCCCAGAGGCGGAGGATGAGGTCGTAGTCCTCGGGCCAGCCGGGGTCGCGGTAGCCGCCGACGGCCAGGAGCGCCCCGCGGCGGGCGAGAAGGGTGGGGTGGGCGATCGGGCACTCCACGAAGATGTCGCGGCTGATCTCCTCCGGCGTGACGAGGCTGTTCAGCCATTCCTCGTAGCGGAGAGCGCCCTCGCGGATCGCGGCGCGGGGGAAGTAGCGGACCCGGGTGCCGCAGGCGCTCAGCCCGGGATTCGCGTCCAGGAGCGCCACCTGGCGCTCGAGACGACGGGGCTCTGCGATGTCGTCGGCATCCATGCGGGCGATCAGCTCGCCGCGCGCCTGCGCGAGCGCCGCCTCCAGCGCCGCGACGAGCCCCCGGCGGCTGGCCTGCACGATCCGCACGCGCGCGTCGCGGGCGGCCCAGGCCGCGAGCAGCTCGCCGGTCGAGTCTCCGGACCCGTCATCGACGGCAAGGACTTCGAAGTCGGAGAACGTCTGCGCCTCGATCGACGCGATGGCTTCGGGGAGGTAGGCCGCGGCGTTGCGGCAGGGGAGGAGGATCGACACGCGGGGCATGCCACCAGCGTCGCGTGAATCGGGATCGCCCCGGCGGGTTCGCCTTCCACCGACCCTCGCCAGAGCGCACAGCTCCGCAATCGTTCAGGCGAACCTACGCGATGGGGCGCGGGCCCCGCAAGCGCCCGGGCGCGCCAGCCCTCCTCCTCCCTATCGGCTTTCTCCTCTCGCCCTAGTCGGTCCCACTCGGTGCGATCCGCCCCTCCCCCAGCCTCCCCTGGAAAGCGCCGGGCGGGACCGGCTCTCCGCGCGCGTCGAGGAGCCTGCGCGGGCCGAAACGGACGGCGCCCGCCGCGGGAGCGGGCGCCGCACGCTCAGTCGTAGCGGACCCCGAGCTTCCGCAGAGCCTCGGGCGGACAGCCATCCCACCGCGCGATGGGGGTGTTGCCCATGTACTGCAGGTCGCGGATCCCCATCTCGCTGGTCCAGAACCCCGAGGCGACCAGGTCCCGGAAGCGGTTGAAGAACGCGACGCCGGGGCGCATCTCCGGCCGCGCCCGGGCCGGCCAGGCGATGTCGTCCAGGATCGCGGTCTGCTGCTCGCGCGCACAGTCGACGAAGTTTTTCCCGAAGCGCCGCCGGCTCTCGCGGTCCAGCCAGGCGAGTCCGCCGCGGATCGCCATCCGATGGCCCGCGCCCACTTCGTCGCTCAGGATGAAGTCCATGAACTCGGGCACGCCGGCCTCGCTCGCGCTGCCCGAGCGCTCGTCCGCCGGGATGACCAGATCGGCCAGCACCGTCACCGTCGCGAACTCGTGCGGCGTAAAGAACTTCAGCTCCGGCTCCTGTTTCGGGCGCGTCGACTCGGGAGCCCCGGGCAAGGGCTGCGGGGCGGCCTCCGCTCCCGTGGCGTTCTCCACCCCCGCGACCCCGGCGAACGGTGCGAGCGCGATCAGCGCCAGCGCCTCACGACGATTCATCTCGCTCATATGGCCCTCTGCTTCATCAGCGTGGTGATGTAGTCGGCCGTCCTCCAGGCCAGCGCCAGGATCGTCCAGGTGGGGTTCTTGTCCGGCTGCGAGACGAACGGCCCACCGTCGGCCACGAAGAGGTTCTTCACGTCGTGCGCCTGGCAGAACCGGTTGAGGACCGAAGTGCGCGGGTCGTTGCCCATCCGCGTGGTCCCGAGCTCATGGATGATGCGGCCGCCCGGCGCGATCCCGTACCCGTGCTCGCGGGTCGGCATCGGCGAGAGCGGCACGCCGCCCATCTCCGCGATCAGGGTACGGAAGGTCTCCTGCATGTGCTTCACCTGGTTGTACTCGTAGTCGCTCCACTTCCAGTGGAAGCGCAGCACCGGGATCCCCCACTGGTCCACC
>DATCLG010000172.1:0-9966 GCA_036564015.1 Longimicrobiales bacterium | reverse complement strand
TCGGCCGGCGTCCCCGAGGTGATCCGCACCAGCCTGCCGCAGTTCGTACCCGACCTGCCGCCGCATTGCCTGGAGAGGATCGCCCACGATGCGGAACACCTCGAGCTGCTGCGCCAGGTCGGGGTCCGGGCCTTCATGATCGTGCCGCTCCAGTCGCGCGGACGCACCGTGGGCGCGCTGTCCCTGGTCGCGCTGGGACCGGGTCGCGGTTACGGCCCCGCCGACCTGGCACTTGCCCAGGAACTGGCCGGCCGCGCCGCCGTCGCCGTCGACCATGCGCGACTCTACCGGGCCGCACAGCAGGCGACGCGAGCGCGCGAGGAGGTCCTCGCCATCGTCTCCCACGACCTGCGCAACCCCGTGAACCTGATCTCGATGTCCGCGGGTCTGGTGCTGGAAAGGCTCGGGGAGGACGAGCCGGCGCGGAAACACATCCAGGCGATCCAGAAGTCGGTCGAGCAGATGAACGGGTTGATCCAGGACCTGCTCGATACGGTGAAGCTCGAGGCCGGGTGCCTGGCCATCGAGCCGCAACCGCGAGAGGTGGCCTCGCTGGTGGCGGAAGCCCTGGAGCTGCATCGTCTCCCGGCGGCGGAGAAACGGCTCCGGCTGGAGGTCCGGATGCCGGAGCGCCTGCCATGCATCCATGCGGATCGGCAGCGGATCCTGCAGGTGTTCAGCAACCTGATCGGGAACGCGATCAAGTTCACGCCGGAGGGAGGGCAGATCGTGGTGCGGGCAGAGCAGAGCGGGCGGGAGGTGCGCTTCGCGGTGCAGGACACGGGACCCGGGATCGCCGAGGAGGATCTGCCCCGAGCGTTCGATCGCTACTGGCAGGCGACGCACGCGCGTCGCGGTGGCGCCGGGCTCGGACTTGCGATCGCGAAGGGGATCGTCGAGGCCCACGGGGGCAGGATCTGGATCGAGAGCGCGAAGGGGGCCGGCTGCACCTTCTTCTTCACGATCCCCACGTCGGCTACGCCGGAGGGGTGGCGCTCGCGGGCCGCGTGAGCGGTGGGGATCGGGGGCGCGGACTGGCGCGGATTGTCGCGGGTCTTTAGACTTCCGATACGTTCCACGCAGGAAAACACGGTGCGGTGATGACCTCGAGACCGTCGAAGATCATTTGCGTCGGCCGGAATTACGCCGCGCACGCGCGCGAGCTGGGGAACGACGTCCCGGCCCGGCCGCTCCTTTTCTTCAAGCCTCCGTCGTCGCTCCTGGCCGACGGCGCGAGCATCGTGCTGCCCGCGGAAGCTGAACGGGTGGACCACGAGGGAGAGATCGCGGTGGTGGTCGGCCGGCGCGCCCGGAACGTGTCCGAGGCGGAGGCGCTCGAGGTCGTCGCCGGCTACGCCCCGCTCAACGACGTGACGGCGCGGGACCTGCAGCAACTGGACGGACACTGGGTTCGCGCGAAGGGGTTCGACACGTTCTGCCCGCTCGGCCCTGTCGTGCCCGCCGCGAACGTGGACTGGCGAGAGCTGGAGGTGGTTTGCCGCGTGAACGGGGAGGTGCGGCAGCACGGCCGTGCGACGCAGATGCTGTTCGGGATCCCGACGCTCATCGCTTATGTGAGCCGGATCATGACGCTCGAGCCCGGCGACGTGATCGCCACCGGCACGCCGGAGGGCGTGGGCCGGCTGTCGCACGGCGATGTGGTCGAGGTGGAGCTCGTGGGGCTGGCGCGGGTCCGGAACCCCGTCGTGGCCGAGGAGCGGGCGGCCGATGCCTGAGCTGGCGTCCAGATTCCGCGATTTCCCGTCGTACCCGCTGGCGGACGTGCCGCAGATCAAGCGCGAGCTGGCCCAGCGGGGCGTCGACGTGATCGACCTGGGTGCGGGGGATGCCGACCTCGCGCCTCCGCCAGCGGCTGTGCGGGCGCTCGAAGAAGCGGCGAGGGATCCGCGGATGAGCCGCTACGCGTTCCAGCTCGGGCTGCCGGAGTTTCGGGAAGCCGTGGCGGCCTGGATGGAGAAGCGGTTCGGCGTGCGGCTGGACCCGTATCGGGAGATCCTGCCGTTGCTGGGCTCGAAGGAGGGGATCGCGCATCTGGCCTTCTGTTACGTGGGGCCGGGGGATGTGACGATCGTGCCCGATCCGGGGTACCAGCCTTACGTCGGGGGGACGCTGCTGGCGGGAGGGGAGCCTTACAGGGTACCGTTGCGCCCCGAGAACGACTTCCTCATCCCGCTCGACGGGCTTCCCGCGGAGGTGGTACGGCGCGCGCGGATCCTGTACCTGAACTACCCGAACAACCCGACGACGGCGATCGCGCCGCGCGAGTACCTGGAGCAGGCGGTCGAATTCTGTCGCGAGCACGACATCCTGCTGGTCTACGACAACGCGTACAGCGAGTTCGGCTTTGACGGCTACCGTCCGCCGAGCATCTTCGAGGTGGAGGGGGCGCGGGAGGTGGCGGTGGAGTTCCACTCGTTCTCGAAGACGTACAACATGACGGGGTGGCGGATTGCGTGGGCGGCCGGTAGCGCGGGGGCGATCGCGGCGCTTTCGAGGATCAAGGCGTTCGTCGACACGGGGCAGTTCCTGGCGGTGCAGGCGGGTGCCCGGGCGGCCCTGGAGTCGTACGACGACTGGGTCCCGGGCAACATCGCCGTCTTTCAGGAGCGGCGAGACGCTCTGGTGAAGGCGCTGTGCGCGGAGGGGTTCGAGGCGAAGCCTCCCCGGGCGACGATGTATCTGTGGCTGCCCGTTCCGGGCGGAGAGAGCTCGGAGTCCTTCGCACGCCGGGCGTTGCTCGAGCAGGGCGTGGTGGTGATGGCGGGCGCCGCGCTGGGAGCGGGAGGTGAAGGGTTCTTTCGCCTGGCGCTGACGCAGCCGCCGGATCGGCTGCGCGAGGCTGCAAAGCGGCTGGGACGGCTGCTGTGACGCGAAGGAACAGGCGGGCGCGCGCGGGTTAGAACGATCAGCATGGAACCGACGACTCTCGATCGTCCGCCGGCATCTACCGCGCCGTCCCCCTCACAGGCGAGGGGGAGGGCACCCGAGCGCGTGGTGACCGTGCCACTGCCGCTCAGTCGGCTGCTTGCCAGTGATCCGCCGCGGGAGCGGAAGGGGGTCGTGGTGGCCGCCACGGCGGCGGTCTTCCTGCATCTGGTCGCCGTCGTCGTGCTCGTCTGGGTGACGGCGGCGGAGCGGTGGCGGGCGGGGGCGGACTGGCGGGTCACGTGGTTGCAGGGGGAGGCGGAAGACGAGGCGGTGATCGTTTTCTTCGACCGGCCATCGGCGCCCGCCGGGGGTTCACCGGCGCCGCAGGAGACCCAGCCGCAGCCCGCGGGCCCGCAGGTCCCCGCGATCGTGGCGCCGGAGGGCGGGGGGACGCCGACGCCGGCACCGACGCCCCCACCACCCCCCACCACGGCCCCGGCGGGCCCCGCCGGCACGGGTGGAGGCGGAGGGGAGGGCAGGGCACCCGCCACCGCCGCCGAGGCGCTGAGACCCCGCGCCGGCGACCCCCGCCTCTGGGCGCCGATCCCGACGTTACCCACCCCCAAGACCAAGGAAGAGCGCGCAACCGAACGCGTCTACGCGCGCATCCAGCAGTTCAACGACTCGGTCATGGCAGCCGCCGAGGCCGCGCGCCGGGCCACGGACTGGACCGTGACCGGCAAGGACGGCGAGCGCTGGGGCATCTCACCGGGTAAGCTGCACCTCGGCAAGATCACGCTGCCCCTCCCGTTCGGCTTCCAGGCTCCGCCAGGCCGCCGGGAAGAGACCGCAGAACGGCTGCGGGAGTGGAGCGAGATCGAGGACCAGGCGCTCCGGGCCCAGATCCGCGACCAGTTCAACGAACGGGTCAAACAGATGAACGAGCGCAAGGAAAGGGAGCGGCAGGAGAAACAGGAGGCGGAGCGGGCCGCCTCCGGAAACTGACAGGCCGGCCTCCCCGAATCCCCCCTCCCCAACGGCCCGTTCGTCGCCCCCTGGTCTGCGAATTGCACCTCCTCGCGCCCGAGACGCCGCCGGGATCCGCAAGGAGGGGAGATGCGCCTGATTCCCAAGTCCCACCACCGCCTGGAGATCTGGCCCGTTGCCATCGGCGCCGCGGTCGGCTTCGCGACCGGGATCCTCCTCTCCCGCCGGATCCGGCGTCAGCCGCCGCTCCGCACCATCCTCGAGCACCACGAACTCGCCCAGCTCGAAAAGGCGGTCGTCGAACGGCTCCTGGCCGACCCCCGGCTGAAGGAACGGCCCATCGAAGTGGGCGCGCTCAACGACGGGATCGTCGAGCTCACCGGGACCGTCCGGGACGAAGAGGAGGCGCGCCAGGCGGTCTCCCTCGCGGGAGGCGTGCCCGGGGTCCGAACGGTCCTCAACCGGCTCGACATCGAGGCGGAAGAGGCCCACCTGAGCCTCGTGCGCCGCCGGCACGAAGCCAGCGGCGCCCCGGCGGAGTCGCACTGGTACGGGCTGGGGGTGGTCGGGACGGGACGACGCCGCCAGGGGCGCGACACGGACCCGGACCGCCCCGACGACCGCGTCAAGCTGCTCGAACGCTCGATGGGGACGGACCGCGTCCTCGAGGACACGAGCGAGATCGAGGAAAAGCTGCCGCCCGCCGTGGCGGGGCACTCGACAGTCCCCGCAGCGCCCACCGACCGGGGCACGCACGACCAGGCCTCGCACCGGCGCCTGGGCAACGAGCCGCCGACCTGGCACCAGGACGTGAACCCCGAGCCGCCCGGCCGCGACCTCGTCAAGAAGGCGGAGAAGATCCTCCTCGAGCAGGCCGAGTCGGGCGGGGCCGCGGAGCAGCCGGGCGCCCAGGGCGGCTGAGCGGCGGCCGCTCTTTCGCACCCCACAGCCCGGAAACGGGAAGGACGCGATAGCGCCCGTCGGGTAGATCCGCCCCCTGCCTCCAGTCCCACCCCGGCGTCAGGGGCATCTCCGGTTGACGAAGAGCCCCGAAAGACGATAAGCTATGGGGTTTCGACGTCGACTGGTGGGGAAGATGTCCGAACCTCTTTCGCCACAATACAATCACCAATCGATCGAAGCGCCCCTCTACCGCGAGTGGGAGGAGCGAGGGTACTTCCGCGCCGACGCGGGGCGGGTCCTCCGCGGCGAGCGTGAGCCCTACGTCATCGTCATCCCGCCACCGAACGTGACCTCAGTGCTCCACATGGGGCACGGCCTGAACAACACTCTGCAGGACGTGCTGATCCGGTGGCGGCGGATGCAGGGGCGCGAGACGCTCTGGCTGCCCGGGACGGACCACGCCGGGATCGCCACGCAGAACGTGGTGGAGCGCCTCCTGGCACAGGAGGGCAAGACGCGCCACGACCTGGGCCGCGAGGCGTTCGTGGAGCGGGTTTGGGAGTTCGTCCGCCAGACCGGGTCGACCATCCTGGACCAGATCCGCGCGATCGGGTGCTCGTGCGACTGGAGCCGGACCCGCTTCACGCTCGACCCCGAGCTCTCTCGCGCGGTGCGCGAGGTCTTCGTCCGCCTCTACGAGAAGGGACTGATCTACCGGGGGAACTACATCATCAACTGGTGCCCCCGCTGCCTCACCGCCCTCTCCGACGAGGAGGCCGAGCCGGAGGAAACGCAGGGGAAGCTGTACTACCTGCGCTATCCGTTCGCCTCTGCCGTGCAGGGCGACGACCTGCCGAGGCTGCCCGACGGCCGCGCCTACCTGGTCGTCGCGACGACCAGGCCCGAGACGATGCTCGGCGACGTCGCGGTCGCGGTCAACCCGGAGGACGAGCGCTACCGGCGGCTGATCGGCGCCGAGCTCGAGCTGCCGCTCACCGGGCGGCGTATCCCGATCGTCGGCGACGCCTTCGTCGACCCGGAGTTCGGCACGGGCGCGGTCAAGGTTACGCCGGCGCACGACCCGAACGACTTCGAGCTGGCGCGGCGGCACGACCTGCCGGCCATCGACATCATGACGCCGCAGGCGACGCTGAACGAGAACGCGCCGCCGGCGTTCCAGGGGCTCGATCGCTTCGAGGCGCGGGAGCGCGTCATCCAGGCCCTGCGCGGCCAGGAGCTGCTCGAGCGGATCGAGGACCACACCCACGCGGTCCCGCACTGCTACCGCTGCGACACGATCATCGAGCCCCGGCTCTCCGAGCAGTGGTTCGTGCGCATGCGCCCGCTGGCCGAGCCGGCGCTGGCCGCGTCCCGTGAGGGGCGGGTCCGGTTCACGCCCGAGCGGTGGACCCGCGTCTACGAGCACTGGCTGGAGAACATCCGGGACTGGTGCATCTCGCGCCAGCTCTGGTGGGGCCATCGCATTCCGGTGTGGTACTGTCGGGCGGAGGGTTGCGGCGAGACGATCGTCGCGCGGGAGGACCCGACGCATTGCCCGAAGTGCGGCGGCACGGCGCTCGAGCAGGACCCGGACGTCCTGGACACCTGGTTCTCGTCGTGGCTGTGGCCGTTCTCGACGCTGGGCTGGCCGGAGGAGACGGACGACCTGCGGGCGTTCTACCCCAACCAGACGCTGGTTTCGGCCTACGACATCCTCTTCTTCTGGATCGCACGGATGATCATGGCCGGGCTCGAGTTCCGGGGCGAGGTGCCGTTCCGGGACGTCTTCGTGACCGGGCTGGTCCGCGACCACCTGGGTCGGAAGATGTCCAAGTCGCTCGGGAACGGGATCGATCCGCTGGAGGTGGTCCGGCGTTATGGTGCGGACGCGCTGCGCTACACGGTGGTCGCGGGTGCCGCGGCGGGCACGGACCTGTTCCTGAACTACGAGAACCTGGACGAGAGCTTCGCGCCGGGCCGTTACTTCGCGAACAAGATCTGGAACGCGGGTCGCTTCGCGCTCATGAACCTGGGGGAGGGGCCGGTACGCGCGGTGGAGGAGGTGGCCGACTCGCTGGAGCTCGCGGACCGGTGGATCCTCTCGCGGCTGTCGGCGGCCGTGCGCGAGACGACCGAGCACCTGGAGAACTTCCGTCTGAACGAGGCGGCGCTGGCGGTTCGTCACTTCTTCTGGGACGAGCTCGCGGACTGGTACCTGGAGCTGGTCAAGCCGCGGTTCCGGGTGGAGGAGGCGGCGTCCGGGGGCGACGCGGAACGGGCCGTCCGCTCGCGAGAGGCGGCCGCGGCGACGCTGGTCGAGGTGCTGGATGGCGTCTTCCGGCTGCTGCACCCGGTCATGCCGTTCATCAGCGAAGCGCTCTGGCGCCGGCTGCCGCGCGTGGAGGGGCGTGAGCGGGAGCCGTCCCTGGTGGTGGCGCGCTGGCCGGAGCCCCAGCCCGCCCGCGAGGACGCCACGGCGGAGGCGGCGATCGGCGCGCTGATCGAGCTGGTCGAAACCACGCGCTCGCTCCGGTCGGAGTACAGGATCCCGCCGGCGCAGGAGCTGGAGATCCGGTTGCTCCACGCGCCCGAGCTGCTGCGCATGGCGGTTGACGCGGAGGCGCGCTCGATCCGCCGGCTGGCCCGCGTGAGCACGATCGTGTATGCCGACCGGATCGAAGGCGCCGGCGCTCACGCCGTGCTGCGGAGCGGTGCGGAACTCTTCATCCCTCTGGCCGGCATCGTCGACGTGGCGCGGGAGAAGCAGCGCCTGGAGGAGGAGCTGGAGCGCTTGTCGGGTCACCTGCGGGCGACGGAGAGCCGGCTGGCGAACGAGCAGTTCGTGAGCAGGGCCCCGGCGGAGGTGGTGGCGCGGGAGCGGGAGAAGGCGGCGAGCCTCCGCGACCAGTGCGAGCGACTGAGGAGGAAGCTGGAGTCGCTGACGGCATGAGCTGGCTCCGCACCCTGCTCCTCGGAGCGGCCGTGCTCGCGGGCTTCGCCTGCGCCAGTGCGGATCCCCCGCCGGGCGGCCCCCCGGATCGGGAGCCGCCCCGGCTGCTCCAGGTGTCGCCCGAGCCCAACTCGGTCGTGCCGGGTTGGGATCGACCGGTGGTCTTCCAGTTCGACGAGCGCCTGAGCGAGCGGGGGATCCGGGAGTCCGTGCTGGTCTCCCCGGAGACGGGCGAGGTCCGCGTCAGGAAGAAGGGCTCGCGGCTCGAGGTCTCGATCGAGGGGGGCTGGCGTGAGGGGCAGATCTACCGCGTCGTCCTTCTCCCCGGGGTGCTGGACCTGTTTGGCAATGCACGGAAGGAGGCCGTCGAGGTGGTCTTCTCGACCGGCCCCGAGATCCCGAACACGGTGGTGGCGGGGACGGTGGTCGACCGGCTGACCGGCGAACCCGTGGCCGGCGCGCGGGTGGAAGCGATCCACCAGCCCGACTCGACGACGTACGTCGAGCTGACCGACACCGCCGGGATGTTCGTCTTCCTCCGCATCCCGACCGGCGAATACCGCCTGCGGGCCTACCGGGACGATAACCGGGACCGGCGGCCCGACTTCTTCGAGATCCAGGACACGGCGCGGACGCTGCTGGCCGCGAACGACACGGCGCTGCACGCGCTCGCGCTCCTGGCTCCGGACACCACGCCGGCGCGGCTGCTGCGCGCCGAGGCCCGGGACTCGCTCCAGGTGCGGCTCTTCTTCGACGACCCGCTGGACCCGCTCCGCCCGCTCACGGGCGCGGAGTTCGGGCTGTGGCAGCTCCCGGAGAGCACGGCGGTGGCGATCGCCTCGGTCCTGTACCCGCACGAGTGGGAGCGGCAGCGCGCGGAAGCCGCTGCGGCAGCGCGGCCCCAGGACACGACCGCGGAGCCGCGGGACACGACCGGGCAACCCCGGGATACGATCCAGCAGCCGCAGAACACGACCAGGCAGGGGGGGGTGCGCCCGGCTACGGCTGCTCAGGACTCGACGCCGCCGCTTCCGACCTGGGAGCTGGTGCTGGTCCCGGGGGCGGCGCTGCGGCCGGGGGTGCGTTATCGGGTAGAGGCGCGCGGGATCACGAACGTGGCGGGGGTGGCGGGCGGAGGGGGCAGTGTGGTGTTCAATGGTCCGGCCGCCCCGCGCCCGGACACGGCGCGGGCGCCCGTGGAGCCCGTCGACAGCGCCCGCGCACAGGCCCCGCCGGACAGCCTGAACAGGTGAACCATCGAAGGGCTCGCGTGTCCATGGCGATACGCCCGTAAGACGGCCGGCGACGTTGGGATTGGGCCTCCCGAGCGCACCGCCGCGCGGCCTGACGCGCACGATGCAGCAGTCCGTCTCCTCACCAGGAAATGCGGTCCGGGAGCCACGTGCGCTCCGACCCGCCATATTCCTGGATCGCGATGGCACCCTGATCCAGGAGCGCAACTACCTCGCCGATCCGGAGCTGGTCGAGCTCATCCCGGGCGCGGCGCAGGCGCTTCGTGCCCTGGCCGAGGCGGGCTACGCGCTGGTCCTCGTCACGAACCAGTCGGGGATCGCGCGGGGCTACATCCGCCCGGAGGAATACCAGGCCGTCCAGGACCGCCTCCACGCCCTCCTCGCCGCGGAGGGCGTACGCCTCGATGGCGTCTACTGCTGCCCGCATCACCCGGAGATCACCGGTCCCTGCGAGTGCCGCAAGCCGGCGCCCGGCCTGTTCCGTCAGGCCGCCGCGGAACTCCGGCTAGACCTGCGGGCGTCCTACTACGTCGGGGACCGGCTGAGGGACGTGCTGCCCGCTCGCGTGCTGGGCGGGACTGGGATCCTGGTCCGCACCGGCTACGGCGCGCAGGAAGCCGACGCCGCCCCCGACGACGTCCTCGTGATCCCGGACCTCGCGGCGCTTCCTGGCTACATCATCCACGGGTCCGGACCCGCTCGGCCTTGACAGCGAGGCGAGCGGTGGGTAACGTTCGCGAAACGTGCACGCTCCTGGCGGGTAATATGACGAGCGACCGACAGCGTTGCTCGATCTCGGAGGGGTCGATGAAGATCACGGTTACACCCAACGCGGTGGCTGAAGTACGGAAGTTCATGGAGGAGCAGGGCGCGCAGGAGACGGCTGGCCTGCGGGTGGCCGTCCTGCCCGGCGGGTGCTCCGGCTTCCAGTACGGCTTGAACATCGAGGACGAGCCGCAGGAAGACGACGAGGTGCTCGAGTCG
>DATCLG010000171.1:0-33488 GCA_036564015.1 Longimicrobiales bacterium | reverse complement strand
CGGAGCGCCTCCGCCTCGTCCACGGCGAGCGCCGGGATGGTGAGGCGGGCGCCGCGCGTGCCGGCGGTGTAGATGACGACGCGTGCGAGCCCGAGCCAGCGCTCGAGCGGGCCGCGGAGCGTGTCGACGTGCTGGATCCGGCTGTGCGGGACCAGGGAGGTGGTGTGCCAGAACACGCCCTGGCGGATCAGCACGTCGTCGTCCCTCACCTGGAAGCGCCAGGCGCGGTACCGGGCCGGAGGGAGGAACGCCGCGAGCGCGAGGCCGACCGCGGCGACGCCGACCGCGGCGAGCAGGAGCCGGGGGAGGACGTCATCCTCGAGCGACAGCAGCCCGGCGGCCGCGGCGGCGCTGGCGGCGACGAGCGCGAGGGTCGCTGCGGCGGTCGGGAGCAACAGCGCCGTGCGCCAGAGCCGGATCGCCCGCGGGTCCAGCGGGCGCAACGCTGCGTCGTCTGCGGGGGTCGATTCGGCGTGGGGTTCTACGGCCTGCATCTGCTCCTTCTCCGTACGTCCGGCCCCGGGCACCGCCGCGCGGCTCGTCAGCGGCGAGCCGCTGTACCCTAGAACTCCGGGCCGATGCTCAGCTCGAGGCGCGCCCGGCCCCGGGAGTTGGCGCCCGCGACGACCGAGACCGGCCCGACGGGCGTGCGCCACAGGGCGCCCAGCTCGGCGCCGGCGACCCAGTCCGCATCACCGGTGTCGCGCACCCGGTCGGGCGCCGCGCCTACGCGGAGCCGGAGGCGGGCGTAGCCCTCCAGCGGGATCGGGTAGGCGACGTCCGCTCCTGCCAGGATCCGCGCTCGCCCCCGCCCCTCGCCCCACCGCATGCCCGGCATGGCGTGCTCGTCGCCCAGGGCGGGAAGCACATCGGGCGGGGCGTCATCGTCCGCGACGGCCAGGTCTACCAGCCCGGCCAGGCGCCAGTTCCCGCGCCGCGCCTGGAGCGAGCCCCGCGCACGCGCGCGCTGGTAGGCCACCGTCCCCGCCCGCGCCTCCGCCTCGAGCAGCCACGGGACGCCGACCAGCCGCGAGAGCGGCTCGGGCTGGCCCAGGCGGAGCAGCGGGCCGAAGGACGCGCCGTCCCGACCCCCTTCGTCCTGCACCTGCTCGATGTGGACGCGAGCCGTGATCACCCGATCCGGGTCCAGCCTCCGGAAATCCGCCCCGACCCACCCGCCCGTCCGCCCCACGTCCCGCTCGCCGACCCGCCCGCCGGAAGCGAACAGCCGGACCTCCGTCTCGCGATGGTAGACGCCCGCGCTCCAGGCCAGGGGCAGCCAGCGCAGGGAGTGCAGCCGCCCCTCCGCGGCGGCCCAGCGCTCGATCCCATCCGCCGACGCGCCGAGCGTGAGCTCGGCCGGCCTGCCGACCCCGATCCGCTGCCGGAACGCCGCCCAGCCCCGCAGACCCCGATCCGTGTCGTACCCGGCCGAGCCCAGCAGCCGCGTCGCCCCCGGCGCCTCGACCCGTACCCGCAGCGGCGGCCCGGCACCGCCGGCCTCCGCTGCCGTGCCCTCGACGGACGGCCAGACCCCGTCGAACAGCCCCGTGGCGTAAAGCCGGTCGACGGCCTCGAGCACCTTCCCCGGATCGTATGCCCCGGGCGCGACGCCGGCAAACGCGCGCCGCGCCAGCGCCTCGAGCGCCGGCTCGGGCGCCTCGACCACCAGCGCCCCCAGCCACTCCGGTCCGGCGCCGACAACCCCCTCACGCCCCTCTGCCGGCGTCGAATCCGGCCCCGCCGCGAAGGCACGCAGCGTCGCTTCCAGGCCCGCACGGAGCAGCCGCACCGGCCGGCTGGGGAACGTCGCCTCGCTCATGCCGGGGCCGATCTCCGGCAGGATCAGCACGTCCGGCACGGCCGAGGCCGGGAGCGTGTTGAGGAGCGTGAGTCGGAGCCCCCTCAGCCCGAGCTCGAGGGCGTTCTGCTCCTCGAGCTCCGGCCCCGGCCGGATCACATCCACCGCCACCACCCACCGCGCACCCAGATTCCGGGCCACCGAGACCGGCAGGTACTCCGCCACGCCCCCATCCACCAGGATCCTCCCCTCCCACTCCACCGCCGCGAAAACGCCCGGCACGGCCATGCTCGCCCGGATCGCCCGCGCCAGGTCCCCGCGCTCCAGCACCACCAGCTCCCCTGTCCTGAAGTCCGCCGTCACGGGCCGGAACCGGCGGGGCAGGCGGTCGAAGTCGCCGCCGCTGCGCGCGCCCGCGTCGAAGAGGAGCTGGACCAGCCGGCGATTGATCCGCCAGTCCGCTACCAGCCCCCCGAACGGAGGAAGGAGATCATCCCCGAGCCCGGAGCGGAGGATCGGGTACCGGGCACGGCCATCCGGGCCGAAGAACAGCGGCCCCGGAGCGAACAGCGCCGCCCAGTCCTCCCGCTCGACGAGGCGCCAGATCCGCTCCGGCGAGTATCCCGCCGCGTACAACCCTCCGATGATCGCCCCCATGCTCGCCCCCACCACCAGCTCGGGCTCCCACCCCAGGCGCTCGAGCCCGACCAGCACCCCCGCGTGCGCAAGCCCGCGCGACCCGCCGCCCCCGAGCACGAGCGCATCCTGCGCCCCGCCAGGGCGCGACGACGCCAGCAGACCCATGCACACCAGAAAGACCCGGCTTCGCAGGAGGCGACCGATCATGCCCGGCCGGGAGAAGGCGACCGAACCCCTGAGGAAGGCCGGCGGGCGAGCCGACGGGCCGCGCCGGAGCCGCGCCACCCGAACAGGACGGCGCCGTTCCTGCGTCCCTTCGCATGCAGGAGCGCGCAAGGGGTGGACACGCCGAGGTCTCCGTGTAGGTTACCCGCCATCGCCCCGCGATGGGAAGACAAAATGCCGGCGCACGACACCGCCGGCAAGGAGCGCTAGGAGGAACCATGGCCGAGATCCAGTGCGTTCATTGCGGGCACACCGAGCCCCAGCTCGACCGCCCGCCCCTCCGCACCGAGTTGGGACAGCGCATCTACGAGCAGATCTGCCAGCGCTGCTGGGACAAGTGGCTCCGCTACCAGACGGCGCTGATCAACCACTACGGCCTCGACGTGCGCGAACGCGAGGCCCGCGAGTTCCTGACGGCCAACATGGAGGCGTTCCTCTTCCGCCACGGCGAGCACGAGGAGGGGGAGGCGAGCGAGCAGGCCTAGCCCGGCGGCCGGGCCACGTCGCTCAGGGCGAAGGGCCCACGGCCCCGGACGCGCCCCCGCGACGGGCGCTCGCGCCCGCAAGCCCTACGTGACCGGCGGCCGCATCAGGTGCCAGTTCGTCTCCCGCTGGTACGCCGCGGCCACCGCGATCAGGCGATTCTCCTCGAACGCCCGGCCCGTCAGGCCGAGCGAGGTCGGAAGCCCGTTCTCGCCGAACCCGTTGGGCAGGGCGATCCCGGGCAGCCCGGCCAGGTTCGCCGCCGGGATCATCGCCGGATGCCCGCCGCGATACTTCGGGTACGCCTCCCGGAAGGGAACGCCGATCGGGTACGCCACCGTCGCCCGCGTGGGGTGCGCGATCGCATCGTACTGCGCGAACACCTCGTCCAGAGCGCGCTCGACGAGCCCCCGGATCCGCATCGCGCGCAGGTAGTCCTTCGCCAGGATCACCATCCCGCCGTACCCGCCCGTCCGGCTGCCAGGCGCGGTCAGCTCCTGGACGCGCCCGCTCTCGATCAGCTCCTCGTGGGCGCTCGCGCTCTCGGCATCGATGATCAGCTCCGCGATGTCGCTGTAAGGGAAATCCGGCAGCTCGACGTCGTGCACCACCGTGCAGAACCGCCCGAGCACCTCGAGCGACGCCTCGAAGTTGGCCCTCACCTCCGGCTGAACCCTGTCGGTCGCCCCGCGGGGCACGCCGATCCGGAACGGCGGCCGGATCTCCGGGACCGGCGGGTAGCGGTACGGCCGGTCGACCGCCGTGGGGTCCAGCGGGTCGGGGCCGGCGATGGCGGCCAGCACCAGCCCGCAGTCGTCGGCCGTGCGGCAGATCGGGCCGATCTTGTCCAGGGTCCAGCAGAGCGGCATCGCGCCGTAGCGGCTCACGCGGCCATACGTCGGCCGGAGGCCGGTCACGCCGCAGAACGCGGCGGGGGTCACGATCGAGCCGGACGTCTCGGAGCCGATGGCGAAGGGCACCAGCGCGGCGGCGACGGCCGCGGCCGACCCGCTCGACGAGCCGCCGGCCCAGTAGCGCGGGTTCCACGGCGTGCGGGTCGGGCCCGTGAAGGACGCGTTCGCCTCGTCGTACCCCAGGCCCCCGGCCAGCTCGACCATCGCGAGCTTGGCGACCAGGATGGCGCCCGCCTCGCGCAGCCGCCGGATCACGGTGGCGTCGTAGTCGAACACCTGGTTCCGGTAGGGCGCGGCGCCCCAGGTCGTGGGCGCCCCCTTCGTCGCCAGGAGGTCCTTGACGCCGTACGGGATGCCGTGCAGCGCGCCACGGTAGCGCCCCTCACGGATCTCGGCCTCCGCCCGGCGCGCCTCCTCGATCGCCTGGTCGCGCAGCACGGTGACCACCGCGTTCAGGCTCGGGCCGATCCGCTCGAGCCGTTCGAGGTATGACAGCGTCAGTTCGACCGGAGAGAGCCGCCCCGCCGCGATCCCCGCCGCCAGCTCCCGGACCGGGAGGTAGAGCACGTCCTCCGGGTACATCTCACTCCCCCCCGCGGTAGGCGCGGAAGATGGCCGCCGGCGGATCGTCGGGCCCGAGCGGGATCCTCCGCAGGCGCGCGGCGGCGCTGCGTACCGCGTCGATGTCCTTCCTCACGACCTCGAGTTGCTCGGGGGAGAGAAAAGCGCCGTAGCGGTGGCGGACGAGCTGGAAGAGCAGTTCGGTCTCGGGGGAGACGGGCTGCGGCTCCGCGTCCTCGAGCCGCGGCAGGAGCGGCGTGTCGGGCTCAGGGACCGCCGCGGGCAGGACCAGGCGACCGGACCCGCACGCCGGCAGGAGCGGCGCCGTGGCGGCGAGCAGCACCATCGCTCTGGCGAACTGACGGCGGGAAGGATCGGCAGGCTCCTCTATGGGCATGGGACTCTCCTTTCGATGGGCGGACACCCGCTCTTGCTAACAGGCCACCTCCTCCCTCCTCTCAATGAAGCTCACGGGCTCATCGGTCCGCGGCAGCAGCACGACCTCGACCGGGAAGGTCAGCGCCTGGGTGACGAAACAGCCGGGGCCTGGCGTGGTTTCCCGTACGACGACGTAAAGACGGCCCCCCGCCCGGTAGACGTTCTCGACGGTGATCGCGTGGCCGCCCGTACGCCTCCGGCCCATCGCCACGACCACCGCCATTTTCTGGTCGAACGCCACTGGCGGTGGAGGCGGGCTCGGGACCAGGTCGCCCGCGGCCTCGGCCCAGAACCGGGCCCAGGCCGCGGAGTCGCGGATCACGCTGCGCCGGGGCTCCGCAATGCCGCTGTACGGCCGCGCGACGATCCGCTCGACCTGGTCCGGCGGCAGCGCGACCGCCCCCGCCGGAAGCTCAGCCTTATCCTGCTGCTGGTGCATCGCGCCGCACGCGCTCATGGCCAGCAACGGCCCCGCAAGGACCAGCCGGCCGAAGGGGGTTCGCACGCCACTCCTCCGCTCCAGGACGTGTCACCGCTGATCCGATCTCGACGCGGTCGGCTGCGCGCGCGGGCGCCGGCCGGCCCGCATCGCCTCCCGGCGCCCGGCGGGTCACCCGTGCTTCCTACCGCTGCAGGTCCGCCTGCCCCGCCGGAACCTCGACGGTCCCGCCGTTCGGCCTCAGCAACGCCGTGAAGAAGTAGCGTCCGGCGGGCAGCGAGTCGCCCAGGATCTCGGGCGCCGACGCGGTCGCCTGGAACTCCCTCGACTCGCCCGGCGAGAGCGTGAACTGGACCAGGATCATGGTGCAGAAGAGCGGGCCCCGCATCGGGTCCCACGCCGGCTGCCCCGAAAGGTCCGCCGACCGGTACGCCCGCAGCAGCACCACGCAGCCATCCGGGAACCGGATCTCGACCGGCTCGTCGCTGGTGTTCGTGAGCCGCACCTCGGCCTGCAGCCGCACCGGGTAGCTCTCCAGCACCCGGAGCTCGGCATCGTAGGTGACCCCTCCCGCGACGACGCGCGTCGGGGAAGGTGCGCCGGGATCGAGAGGTCTGGTGCTCTCCCTCGAGCACGCGGGGAGGATGAACGCCGTCAGAGCCGTGAGCGTGAGGGTCAGTGCGCGTGCCTGCATCTCCTGCTCCCTACGAAGGCCTCGCCGGTGCGATTCGCCCCGCCGGCATCGGCCGCCGGGGCGCCCGGCGTCATCTTCCATCACGATCCACGCCCGACCGGCTCGACTCCGCCGGGGTCGCGGCGCGGGATCCTCTCGAGCTAGCAACGTCCAGCCTCCGGGGAGCATGACACCCGGCCGCCCCCTGCACGGCCCGACGGCGGGCGGGTCAGGGATAGAAGTTCCGCGGCCAGGCGTGGGCTCGCAGCGCCTCCCTCGTCGCGGCGTCGAGCGGCCCGAGGTCCGACGCCGCAGCATTGTCCCGCACGTGCTCGGGGTTCGTCGAGCCGACGATCACGGTCGAGACCGCCGGGTGCGACAGGCAGAACCGGAGCGCGCCCTGCGCCATGCTCTGGCCCGGCCCCTCGAGCAGCGGGCGGAGCCGCTCCACCCGCTCGACCGTCTCCGGAAGACGCTCGGGCGTGAAGTACTTCGCCCGGAAATCGTCCGGCGGGAAGGTCGTGTCGGGCCGGAGCGTGCCGGCGAGCGAGCCCTCGTCCAGCGGGACGCGGACGATGACGGCCACGTCGTTCTCCTGCGCGGCCGGGAAGAGCGCCTCCTCGGGCGTCTGGTCGAAGACGTTGTAGATCACCTGGATGCTGTCGATCTTCCCCGACCGCGTCACACGCAGCGCGCTGGACGGGTCGTTCTCGGTCACCGAGACGCCGAAGGCGCGGATCTTTCCTTCCTCCCGGAGGCTCGCCAGCGCATCGTACCACTCCGGGTCGTCTGCCCAGGCGTCGGTCCAGACGTGGAGCTGCAGGAGGTCGATCGGGCCGACGTCCAGGTTACGGAGGCTCAGCTCCGCGCACTCGCGGATCCAGCTCGCCGGGAAGACTTCGCGCAGCGGCATGTCGGGCCGGGCAGGCCACGTCCGGTTCTTGGGCGGCACCTTGGTGGCGATGGTCACCCGGTCCCGCACCCCTGCCTCCCGGATCACCTTCCCCACCAGTTGCTCGGAGCGGCCCCAGCCGTACGCCAGTGCGGTGTCGAAGAACGTGATCCCGGCCTCGAGCGCGGCATGGAGGGCGGCCCTGGCCTGCTCCTCGCGCACCGGCCCCCACTGGGTGCCGCCGATCTGCCAGGCGCCGTAGCCGATCTCGGAGACCTGCCAGCCCGTGCGACCAAAACGGCGATGCTTCATCCCCGGTCCTCCGCCTTTTCGCTTGTCAGGAGGAAGGCTACAGCCGAGCCCGCCGGCCGGCAACCCCGTCGATGCACCCGCCGCCGCAGGGACCAGAACCCGCTCGCCGCCCCGCTCAGGACCGCTCGCCCGGCCTCGTTGGCAGAGGTCGTGCACAACGGTCCGCCGTCCGGGAACAGATGGCGCCCGGGCGCGGCACGCCGGGATGGCAAGGACCGGCTGGCTGCATGCGGGATCTGCATGGCAAAGGAGGTCTCATGCAACTGCTTCATCGCACGACTGCGGCCGCGGTAATCCTGCTCGCACTGGCGGTCGTGCCTGCGGCTGCGCAGAACTACCGGTTTGACATCGGGGTGAACGGGGGGTTTGCGTGGTGGTCGGACGGGCTGGACGAGGACGCCCTGTTCATCGACCGCACCATCATCGACGGCGACATCATCGACGAAATCGTCGATTTCGATACGGACGCCAAGTTCGATGCGGGCGGGATCGTCGGGGCGCAGGCGACCTTCTGGGCGCTGCCCTACCTCGGCATCCGCGCCAATGCGAACTACACCGAGCGTCCCTTCGAGACCGACGGCTTCACGCTCGTCAACGACGTCAACCTCTGGAGCGGCTCGGGCGATCTGCTCTTCCGCTTCCGGCGTCCGAACCGGGAGTGGCGGGGCACCGAGGTGCTGCCCTACGTCGCCCTGGGGGCTGGGGCCAAGTGGGTCAACCCGGCCGGGGATGATTTCGATCGCAGGGGGCTTCTGATCGACATCATCGATGACATCATCGATGACGGCGTCATCATCGACGACAACATCATCGTCGAGGATGGGCTGAACGGCGGGATCTTCTTCCTGGGCAACCGGGCCTTCGTCCTGGAGGACGAGACGAAGTTCATGGGGCTTGTGGGGCTTGGGACGGACGTGCGTCTTGCGCCGAACTTCGCCTTGCGCCTTGAGGTGGGGGACCGGATCTGGGAGGTGCCGATCCGGGAGCTCTTCGTCGACGTCGACGTGATCGACGAGGTGAACGGCGACGAGATCATCGTGATTCGGACGGATGAGGACGATGTGGGCAAGGTGAATCACGAGATCTACGGGACGATCGGGGCGCACCTGCTCCTTGGGCTCGAGCGGCCGCGTCGTCCGGTGGTGATTGCGCCTCCGCCGCCTCCGGCCCCTGCGCCTCCGGCCGAGGAGATGATCACGGTGTGCGTGGTTGATCCGACGGCGCCGGGCGGGCTTAGGGAGGTCTCGGCGGTCTACGTGCCCACGACGGGCGATACGCTGGTGACGGTCAATGGGCAGCGGGTGCCGCTGCGGACGACGGTGGGCACGGTCATGACGGCGCGCAATGCGAGCTGGTTCATGGCGGGGCAGCCGTTGACGATCATGGTCCGGGGTCAGCAGGAGCAGTTCGTCACCTTTGGTGGTGGGCGGGTGATCGAGCCCGAGGAGCTGACGTACCTGGGCATGGTCAATGGGCTTGCGGTGTATGCGAGCCGGGAGGATGCGGCGCAGATCGAGGACGAGCTGGCGCAGCAGCGGCAGATGGGCCGCACGGAGCTCGGCATGATCCTGGAGCAGGATGCGACCGTGCGGCAGGTCTTCGAGACGATCGACGTGCTCTATGTGCCGCTCGAAGCGACCGGCTGCGTCTTCCAGCCCCTGCAGCGCATCGAGGAGGTCCGCAAGGTCCGCGGCTGAGCCCAACCAAAACCTCCTCGTGAGGGAAAGGCGTCCGACGGAGGTCGGGCGCCTTTCCCGTTTTTGCGCGCTGCGTTCCCGACCACTAAATTGCGAGCACAACGGGCTCGCCAGTTGCGGCGGGGGGGCGATCACCCCCACTTTTCCGTGTGCCAGGCTGCTCGAGGGTGATTGCCGGCAGGGGGGAGTTTCCGCCGGCGGGCCTGAGGCGTAAGTTGATGCTGTACCGCGGCGTGTGCGGGGAGGCTACCGGTCGGGGGTGTGGCCTTCCCGGCAGACCTGGCCGGTCCTTGTGCCTGGGCAGAGGGCTCGGGGCGAGCGCCGGCGGCGGTGGATGGCCATGCGGAACCGGCCGACTCGCCCGGGTGAGGGAGCCGGATGCTGCGTAGCGTCGCCCCGACCGCGGCTGTGGTGGCGCGGGTCGGGCGACCGGGGCGGCCACCCGCGAAGGACGGAGTCCCTGGAACAGATCTGATCGGAGGAGAGGAATGACCCCGAATGCAACGGCGAAGGTGGATGCGCCTGTCCGGCGGCCCACCCTGGATGATATGGACCTCCCGCTCGGCAAGCGGGTCCGGTTGCATCGTCTGCTGTACGAGTCCGGGCTCCGCAACGGCACGTTGATGGTGCTGCCGATCGACCAGGGGGTCGAGCACGGGCCGATCGACTTCTTCCCGAATCCAGCGTCGAAGGACCCGGAATTCCAGTGGCGGCTGGCGCTGGAGGGCGGTTACAACGCCATTGCGTGCCACTGGGGGCTCGCCCGTTTCTACATGAAGAAGTACGCGGGCAAGGTGCCGCTCATCCTGAAGCTCAACGGGCGGACGAACATTCCTCCGGAGGACGAGGCGTTCTCGCCGCTGAACTCGACGGTGGAGGATGCGGTGGCGCTGGGGGCGGATGCGGTGGGTTACACGCTGTACATCGGCTCGCCCAGCCAGGACCGGGACCTGCGCCAGCTCGGCGAGGTGCGGAACGCCTGCGAGAAGTGGGGGATGCCGCTGATCATCTGGGGCTACCCGCGGGGCCGGGACATCGAGCGGAAGGGCGGCCGGGACTCGCTCTACGCGGTGGACTACGCCGCGCGGCTGTGCCACGAGATCGGCGCGGAGGTCATCAAGATCAACATCCCGAAGAAGGGGCCGAAGGACGCGGAGCAGCCCAAGCCGTACAGCGAGCTGGACTGGACGCCGGCGGAAGGGGTGCGGCGGGTGGTGGAGTCGTGCGGCCGTTCGCTGTGCATCTTCAGCGGTGGCAGTCTGCAGAACGCGGACGACGTGTACGAGAAGGCCAAGCTGGTGATGGAGAACGGCGCGACGGGGCTGATCTTCGGGCGGAACATGTGGGGTCGGCCCATGGAAGAAGCGCTGGCGCTGACCGAGCGGATCAAGGACATTCTCCGGCGTTTCCCCGCTTGAGCGATCGGGAGCGACTGAAGCGGCTGGCCGCGGAGCGGGCGGTCGAGTTCGTCGAGGACGGGATGGTGCTGGGCCTCGGCACCGGCTCGACCGCCAGGCACGTGCTGGATGTGCTGGCGGAGCGCCGGCGCGCCGGCGCGCTGCGGAAGATCGTCGGGGTCGCCACCTCGCGCTGGACGGAGCGGTACGCGCGGGAGCTGGGGATTCCACTGATCACGCTGGAGCAAGAGCCGAGGGTCGACCTCACGCTGGATGGTGCGGACGAGGTCGACCCGGGGCTCGACCTGATCAAGGGGCTCGGCGGCGCGCTGTTATGGGAGAAGATCGTCGCCACCGTGTCGGACCAGTTCATTGTGGTGGTCGACGAGACGAAGCTGGTGAAGCGGCTAGGGGAGCGGGCGCCGCTCCCGATCGAGGTCGTGCCGTTCGGGTGGAACACGCATCTCTCTTACCTCGACCTGCTCGGTGGTGAGCCGACGCTGCGGCTGACGCCGGCGGGCACGCCGTTCGTGACGGATGGCGGGCACTACCTGATCGAGTGCCGGTTCAGCGGCGGGCTCGCCGAGCCGAGGCGGCTCGAGCAGGAGTTGCGGCAGCGGGTCGGGGTGGTGGAGACGGGGCTGTTCCTGGGGATGGCCGACGCGGTGGTGGTTGCGGGCGAGGACGGAGTTCGGGTTCTCCGTCCGGAGGTCAGCACGGCGTGAGCGTCAAGATTGCGCCCTCTATCCTGTCGGCCGATTTTGCGCGGCTGGCGGACGAGGTGGCGGAGGCGGAGGCGGCGGGAGCCGACTGGATCCACGTGGATGTGATGGACGGCCGTTTCGTGCCGAACATCACGGTGGGGATGCCGGTCGTGGCTGCGCTCCGACGAGCGACGACGCTTCCGCTGGACGTGCACCTCATGATCGAGAACCCGGAGCGGTACGTGGAGGCGTTCGCCGATGCGGGGGCGGACGTCCTGACGGTGCATCAGGAGGCGTCGCCGCACCTGCACCGGACGCTGGAGCGGATCCGCGAGCTGGGCGTGAGGCCCGGGGTCTCGATCAACCCGGGGACGCCGGTCTCGGTGCTGGAGGAGGTCCTGCCGTACGTGGACCTGGTGCTGGTCATGACGGTGAACCCGGGGTTGGGCGGGCAGCGCTACATTCCGACGAGCACGGCCAAGGTCGCCCGGGTTCGCCAGGAGCTGGATCGGCGCAATCTCTGGGGCGTCGAGCTGGAGGTGGACGGGGGGATCGGGCCGGACACGGCCGGGGAGGTGGTGCGTGCGGGGGCGACGGTGCTGGTCGCAGGGGCGGCGATCTTCAACGGGGAAGGATCGGTCGCCGCCAACCTGGAGGCGCTCCGGCGGGCGGCGAGTCAGTAGTTGACGCCATTGATCCAGCGGCTAGATTGCGCAACGCGCCGGGGTGGTGGAAAGGTAGACACAGTCGACTTAAAATCGAGTGCCCGAGAGGGCGTGCGGGTTCGAGTCCCGCCCCCGGCATATTGAGCTCGATCCGCGCGACAGCGCGCGAGAAGAGGGGACCGGCCGCTCCGACGGGCGGCCGGTCTCGTTTGGCCGGTCGGCGATCGGCTCGGTGGGTCGTGCAGCGCCGGCGGGGAGGCCTCGTTGCGCGTCGTGCCTTGCCGCCTCGCCGGGGCAGGGGGTAAGTTGCGGGTATGGAGCCGATCGTAACGATCCTGGCGATCCTCGGCTTCGTGTGCGTGATGGTGCGATTCCTTCGAGCGAGCTTTTCATTCATTCGACGACAGGTGATCGTCTTTCACGCCCGGAAAGTGGCTGACGTGCGGGCGCGGCGGGGCGATCTGACGGGTATGGTGGAGGCGGAGCGGCGCGTGGAAGGGGCGCGGCGGGCGCGGTGGCGGTCGCTGGCTTGGAGCGCGTTCTGGTTCGCACTGCTGGCCGTGCCGCCGATGCTGCCGTGGACGCGGGGGATCTACGCCTCGTACTCGGCTCTCTGGCTTCTGCGGGGCGTCGCAGGGGATCGGTTCTGATATGCTCCGCGTCACCTTTCTGGGTACCGCGGCCGGCCGTCCGACCGTCGGACGCAACGTGAGCGGCATCCTGGTGAACCGCCAGGGCGAGCTGCTGCTCTTCGACTGCGGCGAGGGGACGCAGCGGCAGATGATGCGGTTCGGAACCGGGTTCGCCATCCGGGACATCTTCTTCACCCACATGCACGCCGATCACTTCCTGGGGGTGATCGGGTTGCTGCGGACGATGGGGCTGCAGGGCCGGCAGGAGCCGATCTCGCTGTGGGCGCCGGAGGGTGGGGGCCAGATCCTGCACGAGGCGGTGCACCTGGGCGTGGAGCGGGTCCCGTTCGCGATCGAGATCCACGAGCTGGAGCCCGAGGCGCGGATCGAGCGGGAGGAGTACGCGATCGTGGCCTATCGGTCGCAGCATGGTGGGCGGTCGCTGGGGTACGCGCTGATCGAGCATCCGCGGCGGGGGCGGTTCTATCCCGAGCGGGCGCGGGCGCTGGGTGTTCCGGAGGGTCCGCTCTTCGGGAAGCTGCACCGCGGGGAGCCGGTGGAGGTGAACGGCCGGATCGTGCGTCCCGAGGAGGTGGTCGGTGCGCCGCGGCCGGGCCGCCGGATCGTGTATACCGGGGACACGCGGCCGTGTCGGGCCACGATCGAGGCGGCCCGGGGCGGGGATCTGCTGATCCACGATGCGACCTTCGGGGACGATGAGGCGGACCGGGCGCGGGAGACGGGCCACTCGACGGCGCGGGAGGCGGGGACGGTGGCGCAGCGGGCCGGGGTGGCGCAGCTCATCCTGACCCACCTCTCGCCGCGCTACGATGACGATCCTCGCGTGCTGGAGCGCCAGGCGCGAGAGGTGTTTCCCCGGGTGATGGCGGCGTACGACGGGCTGGAGGTGGAGGTCGCCTACCGCAACGACGAGGAAGAGGAAGAAGGGGCGTGAAGCCGGACACCTCCAGTGTGCCGTTCCGCCGGATCGCGATCGTGGGGCTGGGGCTGATGGGTGGGTCCCTGGCGCGGGCGTTGCGGCGTCTGGCGGACCCACCGTACATCGCGGCGGCCTCGCGGGATGCGGGCGAGCTCGAGCGGGCCCGCGCCGAGGGCGTGGTGGATCGGACCGCGCTGGACGCGGATGACATCGTCGGGGATGCGGACCTGGTCGTGTACGCCACCCCGGTGGGCGTGATCCTCGACCTCCTGGACCGGCAGCGCGGCCTCTGGGCGGAGGGGGCGGTGATCACGGATCTCGGGAGCGTGAAGCGCCCGGTGATCGAGCGCGCGCGGGCGGCGGGGGTGGCGGATCGGTTCGTCGGCGGGCACCCGATGGCGGGCAGCCACGGGAGCGGCCTGGCGGCGGCGCGGGAGGACCTCTACGTCGGGGCGAGGGTCTGGCTGACGCCGGCGGCGGATGCGTCGCCTGTCGAGCGTGTTGCGTCGTTCTGGCGCGCGCTGGGTGCGGCGCCCGAGACGATCGAGGCGCAGGCGCACGACGAGCTGGTGGCGTGGGCGAGCCACCTGCCGCAGCTCGCGGCGTTCGCGCTCGGCGCGGTCCTGGCGGACTCCGGGTGTTCCGTCGGGATGCTGGGGCCTGGCGGCCGAGACACGACCCGGCTGGCGGCGAGCTCGCCGCAGCTCTGGTCGGACATCCTGCGGCACAACGCGGACCTGGTGCTGGGGCCGCTGAATGAGTTGCGGCGGACGCTGGATGGGCTGGCGGATTTGCTCGAGCGCGGGGACGGCGAGGGGCTGGCTCGCGTGTTCGAGAAGGCGCGGGTTTGGCGAGAGGGTTGAATGGCGATCGAGGTCACGACGGAGCTTCGGGTTCCTGGGGACAAGTCGATCTCGCACCGGGCGCTGATGCTGTCGGCGCTCGCCCGGGGGACGAGCGTGTTGCGCGGGCTCCTGCCGGGCGATGATCCGCAGTCGACGGCGCGGGTGCTGCGCGCGCTGGGCTGCAGCGTGCCGGTCCTGCCGGAGGATGGTTCGCCGATCGTGGTGAACGGGCGGGGGCTGCGGGGGCTGTCCGCGCCGGCGGAGGTGCTGGACTGCGGGAACAGCGGCACGACAGCGCGTCTGATGCTGGGCCTCCTCGCCGGGTACTCGTTCCGGTCCACCCTGACCGGGGACGAGTCGCTGCGCTCGCGCCCGATGCGTCGGGTCACGGAGCCCCTCACGCGGATGGGCGCCCGGATGGTCGAGCTGGGCGAGCCTGACCGTCTGCCGATCCAGGTCGAAGGCGGGCGGCTCGAGCCGCTGGACTACGCGAGCCCGAAGGCGAGCGCGCAGGTGAAGAGCGCTCTGCTGCTGGCGGGGCTGACGGGCAGGGCGCGGGTGCGGGTCAGCGAGCCGGTCGTGTCGCGGGATCACACGGAACGGATGCTGAGGGCGATGGGGGCGCCGATTCGGCTCGAGCGCAGGGAGGGCGAGCCGCCGGCCGTGGTGCTCGAGCCCGTCGAGTTCCTGGAGCCCCTTGATCTGGTGGTGCCGGGCGACTTCTCGTCCGCCGCCTTCTTCCTGGCGCTGGCGCTGCTCTCGCCGGCCGGCGGGATTCGGATCAGCGGGGTCGGTGTGAACCCCACGCGGACCGGGCTGCTGAACGTGATCGCGCGCATGGGCGGCGAGGTGGCGCAGGACGAGCTCAGGGAGGTGTCGGGCGAGCCTGTGGCGGACCTGGTCGTGGGCCCGGCCCGGCTCCGGGCCACGGAGGTCACACCGGACGAGGTCCCGTCGCTCATCGACGAGGTGCCCGTGGTGGCGATCCTGGCTGCGAGGGCGGAAGGGGAGACCCGGATCACCGGCGCATCCGAGCTGCGCGTGAAGGAGTGCGACCGGCTCGCGGCGCTCGCGACCAACCTCCGCGCCGTGGGGGTGGAGGCGGAGGAGCTGCCCGACGGGCTCGTCGTCCGGGGGACGGACGCCCCGCTCTCCGGCCGGGTCCGCAGCTTCGGCGACCATCGCATCGCCATGGCCTTCGGCATCCTCGCGGCCCTGCCGGGGAACGAGATCGAGATCGACGATCCTGACGTCGTCCGGATCAGCTACCCCGGCTACTGGCAGGCGCTCGAGGCCAGCGCCGCGTCGTTCGCGCGCCGATGATCATCACCATCGACGGTCCGGCAGGTTCTGGGAAGAGCACGACCGCACGCGCGGTGGCCCGCCGCCTGGGGTTCCACCACCTGGAATCGGGCGCATTCTACCGCGCACTCACCTACGCGGCGCTCCGGGCCGGCCTGCCCGTGGAGCGGTGGCCGGAGCTCGAGGCGAGCGCGCTGGACGCGCTGAAAGTGCACGCGCGCCCGGCGGACGGCGCCTTCCGGCTGTTCGTCGGCGAGGAGGACGTGACCGAGTTTCTCCGTTCCCCGGAGGTCACCGCGCACGTCTCGCAGATGGCGCGGGTCCCGGCGGTGCGGGAGTGGTTGCTGTCGCAGCTCCGCGAAGCGGGCCGGAAGACGGACCTGGTGTGCGACGGCCGCGACATGGGCACTGTGGTCTTTCCGGAGGCGGAGCTCAAGATCTTCCTGACGGCGAGCCCAGAGACGCGCGCGCGGCGCCGGCTCGCGGAGCAGGGCGTGACGGACCCGGATCCCGCGGAGCTGGCGGCGGAGGTCGAGCGGCTGCTGACGCGGGATCGTCTCGACACAGAGCGCGAGGTCGCGCCGTTGCGTCGGGCCGCGGACGCGGTGCTGCTGGACACGACGGCGCTGGATTTCGAGGCGCAGGTCGAAGCCGTGGTCCGGCTGGCGGAGTCGCGTCGGCGTTGAAGCTTGACGTACTTGCGGGTTTGAGCTAATATCTCATTTTGGCCCCGAACATTCGGTTCGGAGGAGGGCGAAGAGGCGGGACTCGCCTCTTCTTTCACGTTCCACACCAACCAACCAGCGGGCCCGTGGTGGGCTCGGGAGAAAATCGCGGAGGCACCCAAAGCAATGGCGGATCGCCGAAACGGTCAGGAGCACGAGGAGGTCAAGCAGGAGGCCGGGACGGAGATGGGTCTGGCGAGCACGCCGGCCCAGGCGACGAGCGTGGTTGCGAGGCGGCCGCGTCGTCGTGGCAAGGTTCGCAGCGAATTCCTCGACGAGGAAGAGTATTCGCCTGAAGAATACGAGGCGATGCTCAGCATGTACGAGGAAACGCTGACGAACATCGAGGAAGGCGAGATCGTCAAGGCGCGGGTGCTGCGCGTGACGGATAACGCCGTCATTCTCGACGTCGGGTTCAAGAGCGAGGGCGAGGTGCCGCGGGACGAGTTCAAGAATCCCGAGGCGCTGAAGCCAGGGGATGAGGTGGAGGTCTACCTCGAGAACCTGGAGGACCAGGAGGGGGTCGTCGTCCTCTCGAAGAAGAGGGCGGACTTCCTGCGGGTCTGGGAGAAGATCAAGCAGGCGTACGAGGCGGACGAGAAGGTGCCGGGCACGCTGGTCCGGAAGATCAAGGGCGGCGTGACGGTGGACCTGATGGGGGTGGATGCGTTCCTGCCGGGCTCGCAGATCGCGCTGCGCCGGGTTCCGAACATCGACGAGCTGCTGGGTCAGACGTTCGAGTTCAAGATCATCAAGCTGAACAAGCGGCGCCGGAACATCGTGGTGAGCCGGCGGGTGATCCTGGAGCAGGAGCGGGAGGCGAAGCGCGAGCAGCTGGTGAAGGAGCTGCTGGTGGGCCAGGTTCGTCGGGGGGTGGTGAAGAACATCACGGACTTCGGGGCGTTCATCGACCTGGGCGGCCTGGACGGTCTGCTGCACATCACGGACATGAGCTGGGGGCGGGTGGGGCACCCGAGCGAGCTGGTGTCGATCGGGCAGGAGCTGGACGTCAAGGTCCTGGACATCGACTGGGAGCGGGAGCGGATCTCGCTGGGTCTGAAGCAGCTGCTCCCGTACCCGTGGCAGGATGTGGAGCGGAAGTACCCGGTGGGTTCGCGGGTGCGGGGGAAGGTGGTCTCGATCACCAACTACGGCGCCTTCGTGGAGCTGGAGAAGGGGGTCGAGGGGCTGGTCCACATCAGCGAGATGTCGTGGACGCGCAATGTCAAGCATCCGTCGAAGCTGGTGAACATCGGGGACGAGATCGAGGCGGTGGTGCTGAAGGTGGACCGGGAGGAGGAGAAGATCTCGCTCGGGATGAAGCAGATCGAAGAGGACCCCTGGCTGGCGCTGCCGCTGAAGTACCCGACGGGGACGAGGGTGACGGGGAAGGTGCGGAACCTGACGTCGTTCGGCGCGTTCGTGGAGATCGAGCCGGGGATCGACGGTCTGATCCACATCTCCGACATGAGCTGGACGAAGCGGATCCAGCATCCGTCGGAGGTGCTGCGCAAGGGTGACGAGGTGGAGGTGGTGGTGCTGGGGGTGGATCCGGAGAACAAGCGGATCTCGCTGGGTCTCAAGCAGCTGGAGGACGATCCCTGGTACCGGATCGCGGACCAGTTCGCGCCGGGTGTGGAGGCTCGGGGCAAGATCGTGCGGATCGTGGACGAAGGGGTGGTGGTGGACCTGGGCGATGACATCGAGGGGTTCGTGCCGCTGAGCCAGCTGGGGATCAGCGCGAAGCATCCGGCGGAGGCGCTGCGCGAGGGTCAGGAGCTCGAGCTGCGTGTGCTGGAGTGTGACCCGGCCAACCGGCGGATCGTCTTGACGGTGATCGCGATCCCGGATTTCGAGGGAGGCGCGGTGCCGGAGGGTGTGACGCTGAAGACGGAGACGGAGGTCCGGCCGGCGCCGGGTCAGGTGGCGGAGCCGGAGTCTCCGGCGGCGCGGGCGCAGGCGGCGGCACCGGAGTCGCTGGCTCCGGCGGACGTGCCGACGGCGGAGCTGGGTGAAGCGACGCCGCCCGCGGCCGGGACGTCCGAGGAGGAGCCGGAGGCGTAGCGAGGCCGTCGGGCTCTCGTGACTGGCGGAAGAGGGAGGAAGGGCGCCTTCGGGCGCCCTTTTTCGTTGGGCCGGGGTCGGCGGTCCTTTATTTGGGTCCGGAGAGGGGGTATCTTGTGCGGTGTCTCTCCGGAGGACACAGGGGAGCGAGGCCTGTCATGGATTTGCGCAGACACGTTCCGTTGTTGCTTTTACTGGGGATCGCCGGGGGTTGTGTGCCTGCGGGCCCGGAGGTCGGGGGTCCGCGGCCGGAGCCGCCGCGTCGGGCGGCGGAGGAGCCGGCGCGGGAGCCGGAGCCGTCGGCGGCGGAGCGTCCGGCGGTGCTCGGCGTGGTGCTGCCGCTGAGCGGGTCGCCGTACCTGAAGCAGTACGCGGATCTGGTGCTGGAGGGGGTGCAGCTCGCGGTGGAGGAGGGGGAGCAGGGCGGGCGGAGTCGGGTGGAGCTGGTGGTGCTGGACGACGGTGGGGACCCGGCGCGGTCCTCGGCGCTGGTGCGGGAGCTGGAGAGCCGGGGGGCGGTGGCGGTGATCGGGCCGGTTCTGAGCACGGGAGTGGCGGCGGCGGCGGGCGCGCGCTCGGATTCGTCGCTGGCGTTGTTGAGTCCGACGGCGTCGGAGGTTCCGGCGGGACAGGCGCACGTCTACTCGCTCAACGTGAGCGATGAAGAGGGGGGTGTGGCGCTGGCGGAGTACGCGGTGGCTGCGGGGCTGCGGCGGGTGGCGCTGCTGTATCCGAAGCTGCCGGACTTCGAGCGCCAGGCCCGGGCGTTCGCCGCGGCGCTGACGGCGCGGGGCGGGCAGGTGGTGGCGGATGTCCCCTACGACTCCGGAACCACGACGTTCGAGCAGCCGCTGAAACAGATCGGCGAGAGGTCGCCGGACGCGATCTACATCCCCGCGCCGGAGCGGGACGTACGGCAGATCGCGCCGCAGATCGAGTACTACGGGGTGCGGCAGCTGGGCGTGCAGGTGCTGGGGAGTGAGGCGTGGACGAGGGAGGAGGTCCGGCGGCTGGTCGATCCCCGGTACCTGGAGGGTGTGGTCGCGGCGACGCCGCTCCTCCAGACCAGCTCGGAGGTGGGCTGGCGGGAGTTCGTGGCGCTCTACGAGCAGCGGTACCGCCGGACGCTGGACAACCCGTTCCCGGCCCTCGGGTACGACGCGACGCGTCTGGTCCTGGAGGCGTTGCGGAGTGGAGGGGCGGAGCGGGCGGAGGTGGCGCGCCGGATCGCGGAGACCCGGGGATTGCGCGGCAGCACCGGCATTCTCTCCGTGCAGGCGGGCCGGCTGGTGCGTCGGCCTTTCCTGGTTCGGATCCAGGGGCGGGAACTGGTCCCGATCGGGCGCGGGGCGGCGCCGGCGGGGTGGGGCGGAGTTTGAGGCCCGGCAGGGCAGGGGAGACGGAGCGCGGGGAGCTGTGAGATGGGAATGCGAGAGCGCCTGAAGCAGCTCGAGGAGCTCCGCCGCCAGGCCGAGCTGGGGGGCGGCCCGGAGCGACTGGCGGCGCAGCACGCGCGGGGCAAGCTGTCCGCGCGCGAGCGGCTGGACGTGCTCCTGGACGAGGGCAGCTTCGTCGAGCTCGACCGGTTCGTCACGCACCGGAGCGTGGGCTTCGGGCTGGAGCACCAGAAGTACCTGGGCGACGGCGTGGTGACGGGCTACGGCACGATCCAGGGTCGCCTGGTCTACGTCTTCAGCCAGGATTTCACGGTCTTCGGCGGCTCGCTGTCCGAGGCGCACGCCGAGAAGATCGTCAAGATCATGGATCTCGCGCTGAAGAACGGGGCGCCCATCATCGGGCTGAACGACTCGGGCGGGGCGCGCATCCAGGAGGGTGTGGTCAGCCTGGGCGGTTACGCTGACATCTTCCTGCGCAACACCCTGGCCTCGGGCGTGGTGCCGCAGATCAGCGCGATCCTCGGCCCCTGCGCCGGCGGTGCGGTCTACTCGCCGGCGATCACCGACTTCATCTACATGGTTCGCGGCACGAGCTACATGTTCGTGACGGGCCCGAACGTGGTGAAGACGGTGACGCACGAGGACGTGGACATGGAGGGGCTGGGCGGGGCGGACGTCCACGCGCGAGTCTCCGGTGTGGCGCACTTCGTCTACGACAACGAGATCGAGTGCCTGCAAGCGATCCGGCGGCTCTTCGACTACATCCCGCAGAACAACCGGGAGGACCCGCCGCGCCGCGAGACCGACGACCCCTTCGACCGCCGGGACGAGGAGTTGCTGGACGTGGTGCCGGATGAGCCCACGAAACCGTACGACATGCACGAGGTGATCCGGCGGGTGGTCGACGATGGCGAGTTCTACGAGGTCCAGCGTGATTTCGCGCAGAACCTGATCGTGGGGTTCGCGCACCTCGGCGGGTACTCGGTGGGGATCGTGGCCAACCAGCCCGCGGTCCTCGCCGGGGTCCTGGACATCAACGCCTCGGTCAAGGGTGCGCGGTTCGTCCGCTTCTGTGATGCGTTCAACATCCCGCTGGTCGTCTTCGAGGACGTGCCGGGGTTCCTGCCGGGGGTGGCGCAGGAGCACGGGGGCATCATCCGGCACGGGGCCAAGCTGCTCTACGCTTTCTGCGAGGCGACGGTGCCGCGGCTGACGGTGATCACGCGGAAGGCGTACGGCGGCGCGTACGACGTCATGAACTCGAAGCACATTCGGGGCGACATCAACCTTGCGTGGCCGACGGCGGAGATCGCGGTGATGGGCCCGAAGGGCGCGGTCGAGATCCTGTTCCGGCGGGAGATCGCGGAGGCGGCGGACCCGGAGGCGGCCATGCGGGCGCGGGAGCAGGAGTACCGGGAACGGTTCGCGCATCCGTACGTGGCGGCGTCGCGGGGCTACATCGACGACGTGATCGATCCGCGGGACACTCGCCCGATGCTGATCAACGCGCTGGACATGCTGCGCAACAAGCGGGACTCGAACCCGCCGAAGAAGCACGGGAACATACCGCTCTGAGGGGACGGCCGGCCCACCGATGCGTTTCATCGCCGACCTGCACATTCATTCGAAGTACTCTCGCGCCACGAGCCGGGACCTGGATCTGGAGCACCTGAGCCGCTGGGCGCAGCTCAAGGGGATCACGGTGGTGGGGACGGGAGACTTCACTCACCCCGGCTGGTTTGCGGAGCTCAGGGAGAAGCTCGTTCCGGCCGAAGACGGGCTGTTCCGGTTGCGGGACGACCTGGCGGCCGCTATCGAGCCTGAGGTGCCGGCGGCGTGCCGGCGGCCGGTTCGGTTCCTGCTCCAGGTGGAGATCAGCAACATCTACAAGAAGGGCGATCGGGTCCGGAAGGTCCACAACCTGGTGTACATGCCGGACTTCGACGCGGCGGAGCGGTTTCGGCGCGCGCTGGCGCGGATCGGCAACCTGGACTCGGACGGCCGGCCGATCCTGGGCCTGGACTCGCGGGATCTGCTGGAGATCACGCTGTCGGTCTCGGAGCGAGCGTACCTGATCCCGGCGCACATCTGGACGCCGTGGTTCTCCGCGCTGGGTGCGCGTTCGGGGTTCGACTCGATCGAGGAGTGCTTCGGCGATCTGGCGGAGCACATTTTCGCCGTGGAGACGGGTCTTTCGTCGGACCCGCCGATGAACTGGCGGCTGTCGGGGCTGGACCGGTATACGCTGGTCTCGAACTCGGACGCGCATTCGCCGGGGAAGCTCGGCCGGGAAGCGGTGGTCTTCGATACGGAGCTCTCGTACGACGGGATCCGGGACGCGCTGCGGAGCGGGCGGGCGCCGGAGTTCCTCGGGACCGTGGAGTTTTTCCCGGAGGAGGGGAAGTACCATTACGACGGCCACCGGGCGTGCGGCGTGCGGCTGGCGCCGGAGGAGGCGGAGGCGCTGGAAGGTCGCTGTCCGGTGTGTGGGCGGAGCGTCACGCGGGGGGTGCTGTCGCGGGTGGAGGAGCTGGCCGACCGGCCGGCGGGTGCGCGGCCGGACCGTGCGGCCCCGTACCGGAGCCTGATCCCGCTCCCGGAGGTGCTGGCGGAGGTGCGGGGGGTGGGCGTGGGTGCCCGGGCGGTCGAGCGGGACTATGCGCGGCTGCTCGGCCGGCTGGGCTCCGAGCTCGAGGTGCTGGAGGCGGTGCCGCTGGAGGATATCGAGCGCCAGGGCGGGCCGCTGGTGGCGGAGGCGGTCCGGCGCGTGCGGGCGGGTGAAGTCCGGATCGCTGCGGGGTACGATGGGGAGTACGGCACGATCCGCCTGTTCGAGCCGGGCGAGCGGGAGCGCTTCGGGGGGCAGACGGGCATTTCGCTGGCCGGCGCGGAGGTCGACCTCTTCGGCGGGGCGGTCGACAGCGGGGCGGGTGGCGGCAAGGCAAAGCGCCGGGAGGCTTCGCGACGCCGGGCCTCGGAGCCCGTGGCGCGGGTCGTAGAGGCTGCGGCGCCGTACGGGTCGACGGACGGGCTGGACCCGGACCAGAGGCGGGCGGTGGAGGCTGGGCCGGGGCCTTTGCTGGTGCTGGCGGGTCCGGGGACGGGCAAGACCCGGGTGCTGACGCACCGGATCGCGCACATCGTGGAGCGTCTGGGCGTGGCGCCGGAGCGGGTCCTCGCGGTCACGTTCACGAATCGGGCGGCGGGCGAGATGGCCGAGCGCCTTGCCGCGCTGCTGGGTGCCGGGACGGCGGAGCGGGTCGCGGTCCGCACCTTCCACGGCTTCGGCCTCGAGGTGCTGGGCGCCGAGATCGGGCGGCTGGGCCGCGCGCCGGACTTCGAGGTGTTCGATGAGGAGGCGGCGCAGCGGGTGCTCACGGAGGCGACCGGGGTGAAGGGGGCGGAGGCGCGGCGCCTGGCCGATGCGATCGCGCGGGCGAAGGAGCGGCTGCTCGCGCCGGAGGAGGTGGGGGACCCGGAGCTGGCGGAGCGGTACCGGGCGTACCAGGCCGCGCTCGAGGCGGCCGGGGGCGTGGACTACGACGACCTGATCCGGCTCACGGTGGCGGTCTTCCGGACGGCGCCCGACGTCCTGGAGCGCTGGCGAGCGCGCGTCGAGTGGCTGCTGATCGACGAATACCAGGACGTGAGCGGGGCGCAGTACGAGCTGGTCCGGCTGCTCGCGCCGCCGGAGGCGGGCTCGGGGCGCGGGCCGAACCTGACCGCGGTGGGTGATCCCGATCAGGCGATCTACGGCTTCCGCGGGGCCGATCCCCGGTACGTCCGCCGGTTCACCGAGGATTACCCGACGGCGACAGTCGTCCGGCTCCGGCAGAACTACCGATCGACGAGCACGATCCTGCGCGCGGCGCGGCAGGTGGTCACGGGTGGGCGGGACGACACCGAGGAGGTGCTGCGGGCGCGGGGCAGGCCGGCCGGCGAGCCGATCGTGGTGTACGAGGCGCCGACCGAGGCGGCAGAGGCGGAGACGATCGTCCACGCGATCGAGCGGATGGTAGGCGGGACGAGCCTCTTTTCGCTGGACAGCGGCCGGGTAGAAAGCGATGCGGCGGCGCGCTGCAACGGTTTCGGCGAGGTGGCTGTGCTGTACCGGACGCACGCGCAGGCCCGGGCGCTGGAGGAGGCGTTCGCGCGGTCGGGGATTCCGTACCAGCGAGTGAGCACGCCGCCGGACGAGTCGGAGCCGTTCGACCCGCGGGCGGAGCGGGTTGCGCTGATGACGCTGCACGCGGCGAAGGGGCTGGAGTTCCCGGTGGTTTTCATCGCCGGGTGCGAGGAGGGATTGTTGCCGTATCAACCGCCGGGCGATGCGAAGGAGGTGGACGAGGGCGAGGAGCGGCGGCTTTTCTACGTGGGGCTGACGCGGGCGCAGCGGCGGCTGATCCTCACGCGTGCGCGGCGGCGGGTGCTGTACGGCCAGTACCGGGAGCCGGGGCCGTCGCCGTTCCTGGGAGCGATCGATCCCGCGCTGCTCGCGGTGGAGCGTTGGAGCCCGCCGCGCCGGGAGCGGGATCAGCAGCTGCAGCTGTTCGGGGAGTAGCGGCGCAGGCGGGCCCGGCGCGAGGGCGTGGGGTGCGACGAAGGAGAGGGATGTTCAGGAAGATCCTGATCGCGAACCGTGGCGAGATCGCGCTGCGGGTGATCCGGGCGTGCCGGGAGCTGGGCGTGCGGGCGGTGGCGGTGTACTCGGAGGCGGACCGTCTGGCGCCGCACGTGCAGGCGGCGGACGAGGCGTACCCGATCGGCCCGGCGCCGTCGAGCGAGAGCTATCTCTGCGCGGAGAAGCTGATCGAGGTCGCGCGGCGGAGCGGGTGTGAGGCGGTGCACCCCGGTTACGGGTTCCTGGCGGAGCGGGCCCATTTCGCGGAAGCGGTGGAGGCGGCGGGTCTGGTCTTCATCGGCCCGCCGGCGAGCGCGATCGCCGCGATGGGGGAAAAGACGGAAGCGCGGCGGCGGATGAGGGAGGTGGGGGTGCCGGTGGTGCCGGGGACGTCGGAGCCGGCGGCGGATGTGGGGGAGGCGGAGCGGGCGGCGCGCGAGCTCGGCTTCCCGGTGATGCTGAAGGCGGCGGCGGGCGGGGGCGGGAAGGGGATGCGCCTGGTGCGGTCGGCGGACGAGCTGCCCCGGGCGTTCGAGGCCGCGACGTACGAGGCGCGCGCGGCGTTCGGGGACGGGAGCGTCTACCTGGAGAAGTTCCTGGACCGCCCACGCCACATCGAGATCCAGATCCTGGCGGACGCGCACGGCCGGGTGGTGGCGCTGGGCGAGCGTGAATGCTCGATCCAGCGTCGCCATCAGAAGATGATCGAGGAGGCCCCGTCGCCGGCCGTGACGCCGGAGCTGCGCCGACGGATGGAGGCGGCGGCGGTGCGGGCGGCGGAGGCGGTCGGCTACCGGAACGCCGGCACCGTGGAGTTCCTGGTCCAGGGGGAGGAGTTCTACTTCCTGGAGATGAACACCCGGATCCAGGTGGAGCATCCGGTGACGGAGCTGGTGACGGGGATCGACCTGGTGCAGTGGCAGATCCGGGTCGCGGCGGGCGAGCCGTTGCCGTTCGGCCCAGGGGAGGTCGAGCTGACCGGGCACGCGCTCGAGTGCCGGATCACGAGCGAGGATCCGCTGAACGGGTTCCTGCCCTCGACGGGCCGGATCGAGCTGCTGGGGCTGCCGGGCGGGCCGGGAGTGCGCTGGGACGGGGGGATCGCGGAGGGGTACGAGGTTTCGCTTTACTACGACCCACTGCTGGGGAAGCTGATCGTACATGCGCCGGACCGGGAGCAGGCGATCGAGCGGATGCGGCGGGCGCTGGCGGAGCTGCGGATCGTCGGGGTGGAGACGAGCGTGCCGTTCCATCGCCGGGTGATGGAGGAGCCGGACTTCCGGTCCGGGCGGATCGACGTGGGTTACGTGGAAGCGCACGCGGAGCTGCTCTCGTCGCCGGCGGACGAGGAGATGCTGCGGGTGGTGGCCGTGGCGGCGGCGCTGCTGGAGGAGGAGGCGCGGCAGCGGCGTGCGGCGCGGCGGATCGGGTCGGTGGGGGACGGGCGCGGGAGCGGCTGGCGGGAGCGGGGGTGGAGGGGGTAGCGAGGCGCGTTGCGTGGTGGTCTGATGGGCGGTCGTTACGGGGTGGAGATCACGGGCATCGCCGCGGGCGGCGCCGGGGTGGGCCGGCTGCCGGACGGGCGGGTGGTGTTCGTGCATCGCACGGCGCCGGGGGAGGAGGTGGAGGTGCGGGTGGTGGAGGAGAAGCGGCGCTGGGCGCGGGCGGAGCTGGTGCGGGTCCGGCGCCCGGCGCCGGAGCGCCGGGTCGCGCCGTGTCCCTACTACGACCGGTGTGGCGGCTGCACGCTAGAGCATCTCGAGTACGAGGCGCAGCTCCGGGCGAAGGCGGGGATCGTGCGGGACGCGCTCGAACGGATCGGCGGCTTCGCCCTGGGGTTGCCGGAAGTCGTGCCCTCGCCGGAGGAGTTCCGGTACCGCAACCGCGTCTCGTTCACGCTGGTGCGGCTGGGATCGGGGAGGGTGGTGGCGGGGTTTCACGAGCTGGGGCACCCGGGCCGGATCCTGGACATCGGTGAGGAGTGCCTGCTGCCGGAGGCGCCGATCGCGGCGGTGTGGGGGCGGCTGCGGGCGGAGTGGGGGGTGGCGGCGCATCGTCTGCCGTCGGGGGATCGGCTGCGGCTGACGCTCCGGGCCTCGGCGAGCGGGGAGGTGTCGCTGCTGGTGCAGGGCGGGTACGCCCCGGGCCGGCCCGACGAGCTGCTCGAGCGGGTCCCGGGGCTCGCATCGATCTGGCACCACCCGCTGGGCGGGGAACTCACCCTGCTGGCCGGGCAGGAATCGGTGAGCGAGGTGTGGGCGGATGAGGAGGTGGGGCTCTCGGGTGCGGTGTTCCTGCAGGTGAACCGGGGGGCCGCGGCGCGGCTCGAGGCGCACGTCCTGGAGCTGGCGGGGGATGTATCGGGGCGGAAGGTAGTGGATGCCTACTGCGGGGTGGGGCTCCATGCGCGGCGGCTGGCGGCGCGGGGGGCGGAGGTGGTGGGGATCGAGCTGGACGAGCTGGCGGTGCGGGAGGCGCGGCGGGCGGCCCCGGCGGGTGCGCGGTTCATCGCCGGGCGGGTGGAGGAGGAGCTACCGGCGGCGTTGCCGGCGGACCTGGTGATCGTGAACCCGCCGCGGGGCGGTCTCGATGCGGCGGTCGTGGCTGCGCTGCTGGAGCAGCCGCCGGAGCGGCTCGTTTACGTGAGCTGCGACCCGGCGACGCTGGCCCGGGACCTGTCGCGGCTGCGGGAGCGTTTCCTGCCGCGGTCGCTGCGGTGTTTCGACCTCTTTCCGCAGACGGCGCACGTGGAGACGGTGATCGAGCTCGAATGCGTTACTACGTGACGATCGGCTCGCGGACGTTCGAGGTGGAGCTGGCCGGGGAGTCGGTCCGCGTGGACGGCCGCCCGGTGACGGCGGAGCTCGCGGCGTTGGCCAGGACCCCGGTCCGGCATCTGCTGGTAGATGCGAAGCCGTACGGCGTCGTCGCGCGGACGGGCGAGGGGCGGGGGCGGTGGTCCATCCACCTGGACGGGCACCGCTTCGAGGTGGAGGTGGTGGACGAACGGACCCGGGCCATCCGGGCGGTCGCGGGCGTGGCGGCGACGTCGGCGGGGCCGAAGCCGGTCCGCGCGCCGATGCCGGGGCTGGTGGTGCGGGTGGAGGTCGAGCCGGGGCAGCGGGTCAAGGCGGGGCAGGGGGTGGTGATCATCGAGGCGATGAAGATGGAGAACGAGCTGAAGGCCGAGGCTGCGGGCGTGGTCTCCCGCGTGGCCGTGGTGCCGGGGCAGGCGGTGGAGAAGGGCGCGGTGCTGGTGGAGTTCGAGGCCGAGTAGGGCCGGACCTGCCTTCGTGGGGGGCGCCCGCGACGCGTCCCTGCCGGGCCGCCAGCCGCGGACCCGCAGCGGGACCGGGCGGCCTGCACCCGAGGCCGGACGGCCGCCGCGACCGGAGGCAGGGGCGCGCCTGCGCACTCTGGAGGAGGCGCGTCGCCTGGGGACGGCCGGTCACCTCCCGGCTCACGGCTGGCGTGGGACGGTTCCCCCATGAAAAGCGAAATGCCGGATGAACGACGAGAAACCCCGGGCAGAGGGCACGGTCGGAGCGGCGGAGCGAATGGCGACGGAGCGGCGTGAGCGTTTCGAGACCACGAGCGGCATCGAGGTCAAACGGGTCTACACGGCGGAGGATGCCGCGCTGGACTACGAGCGCGACCTCGGCGAGCCGGGCGAGTTCCCCTTCACGCGGGGCGTCTACCCGACCATGTACCGGGGCCGGCTCTGGACGATGCGCCAGTACGCCGGCTTCGGCACCGCGGAGGAGACGAACCGGCGGTACCGGTACCTGCTCGAGCACGGGCAGACGGGGCTGAGCGTGGCTTTCGACCTCCCCACGCAGATGGGGTACGACTCGGACCATCCGCTCGCCCGGGGCGAGGTGGGGCGGGTGGGGGTGGCGATCGACACGCTCGAGGACATGCGGGTGCTCTTCGATGGCATCCCGCTGGAGCAGGTGTCGGTCTCGATGACGATCAACGCCACGGCCGCCGTCCTGCTGGCGTTCTACGTGGCGCTGGCGGACGAGAGGGGAGTGCCGCGGGCGAAGCTCTCGGGGACGGTCCAGAACGACCTGCTCAAGGAGTACATCGCGCGCGGGACCTACATTTACCCGGTCGAGCCGAGTCTGCGGCTCGTGACCGACATCTTCGCCTTCTGCGCGGCCGAATTGCCACGGTGGAATCCCATCTCGATCAGCGGGTACCACATCAGGGAGGCCGGGGCGACGGCGGTGCAGGAGATCGCGTTCACGTTCGCGAACGGGCTCGAGTACGTGAGGCGGGCGGTGGCGCGGGGGCTGGACGTGGAGTCGTTCGCGCCGCGGCTTTCGTTCTTTTTCGCCGCCCACAACGACCTGTTCGAGGAGGTGGCGAAGTTCCGGGCGGCGCGGCGACTGTGGGCGCGGCTCATGCGCGAGGAGTTCGGGGCCTCGGATGAGTCGTGCCGGCTGCGCTTCCACACCCAGACGGGTGGCGTGACGCTGACGGCGCAGCAGCCGCTGAACAACGTGGTGCGGGTGACGATCCAGGCGCTGGCGGCGGTGCTCGGTGGGACGCAGTCGCTGCACACGAACGCGTACGATGAGGCGCTGGCGCTGCCGACGGAGGAGTCGGCCAAGCTCGCGCTGCGAACCCAGCAGATCCTGGCCCACGAGTCAGGGGTGACCCGAACGGTCGATCCGCTCGGGGGAAGCTACTACATCGAGTCACTGACGCGTGCGCTGGAGGAGAAGGCTCTGGAGTACCTCCGGAAGGTGGACGAGCTGGGCGGCGCGGCGCGGGCGATCCCGTTCTTCCAGGAGGAGATCCAGCGCGCGGCGTACGAGCACCAGCTCGCGGTGGAGCGGGGCGAGCGGGTGATCGTGGGCGTGAACGCGTTCCAGGAGGCGGAGGGTCCGCCGCGGATCGAGCAGCCGGACTATCCGGCGCTCGAGGCAGCGCAGCGCGAGAGGTTGCGGGCGGTGCGGGAGCGGCGCGACCCGGTGGCCGTGCGCCGGGCGCTGGAGGGTGTCCGCGCCGCGGCGCGCGGGACGGACAACCTTCTCCCCCCGATCATCGAGGCGGGTCGGGCTCTGGCCACGCTCGGGGAGATCAGTGATGTGCTGCGCGAGGAGTGGGGGACGTATGGCGGGGTGGCGGGATCGCGGCTCCCCATGCTAGAATGATGAGGCTTTTTCTTGGTTTGGAGAGGTGGGTGTAAAATGCCGACGTACGAGTACCGTTGCCCGGAAGGGCATGAGTTCGAGGCTTTCCAGCGGATCACGGAGCCGCCGGTAGCGACGTGCCCGACGTGTGGCGGGACAGCAGAGCGTTTGCTGTCGGTCGGCGGTGGGCTGCTCTTCAAAGGCTCGGGTTTCTACATCACGGATTACCGATCGAGCAGCTACAAGAAGGCGGCGGAGGCGGAGGCGAAGTCGGAATCGAGCGGCGGAAGCAAGTCCGACGCCTCGTCTTCGTCGAAGGATTGAATGGCGGCCGCGCAGCTTGCGGCGCAGCTCGAGCGGATCGTGGCGGAGCTCGGCGTCGAGGGCGTCACGGTCCAGCTGGAGCGCCCGCGTAATCCGGAATTCGGGGATCTGGCGACGAACCTGGCGATGGTGCTGGCCGGCCGGCTCGGCCGGCCGGCGCGTCAGGTGGCCGAAGAGATCCTCGCCCGGCTCGACCTGGGGGCGGCGGGCGTGGCGGCGGCGGAGGTCGCTGGGCCGGGCTTCATCAACTTCCGGCTGGCCCGGGCCGCGTTGCTCGACCGGCTGGCGGAGATCGTAACCGCGGATCGAGCCTACGGCCGGTCGAACGTCGGTGCGGGCCGGCGGATCCAGGTGGAGTTCGTCTCGGCCAACCCGACGGGCCCGCTGCACGTCGCGCATGGGCGCGGCGCGGCGCTCGGCGACGCCATCGCGAGCCTGCTCCAGTGGGTCGGCTACGATGTCACCCGTGAGTTCTACGTGAACGACGCGGGAGTCCAGATCCAGAAGCTGGCCGAATCGCTCGAGGCGCGCTGGCTGCAGGAGCAGGGCCAGCCCGCCCAGATCCCGGAGGGCGGGTACTTCGGCGAGTACCTGATCGAGATGGCGCGCGAGCTGGAGCGCGAACGCGGCGATGAGCTGCGTGCCATGGACCGCGCATCGAGGCTGGCGTTCATGCGCCAGTGGGCCGTCGAGCGGCTCCGCGCGGAGCAGGATCAGACGCTCCGGGACTTCCGCGTCTACTTCGACGTCTACTACCCGGAGACCCGGCTCTACGAGGAAGGGAAGATCGAAGAGACGCTCCGCGAGCTCCGGGAGCGCGGCCTGACCTACGAGTCGGAAGGCGCCGTCTGGCTTCGCACGACGGCGTTCGGAGACGACAAGGACCGGGTGCTGATCAAGAGCGACGGCACTTACACCTACTTCACGCCGGATATTGCCTACCACCGCGACAAGGCGCGGCGTGGCTTCGACCACGTGATCGACGTCTGGGGCGCGGACCACCACGGGTACATCGCGCGGATGCAGGCCGCCCTGGCCGCGCTGGGCTACCGCGACTTCCTGGATGTCGAGCTGGTCCAGATGGTCCGGATCCTGAAGGGCGGGCAGGAGGTCCGGCTGAGCAAGCGGGCGGGCGAGTACGTCACGTTGCGCGAGCTGTTCGAAGAGACGGGCGTGGACGTGACGCGCTACTTTTTCCTCATGCGGCGGGGCGACGCGCAGCTGGTGTTCGATCTGGACCTGGCGCTGGACCAGTCGGAGAAGAACCCGGTCTACAAGATCCAATACGCGCATGCCCGCATGATGAGCATCTTCCGGAAGGCGGGGCTGGATCCTGCGCAGATCGGGGTGGAGGGCGTGGACCTGAGCCTGCTGAGGACGGAGGCCGAGCAGGAGCTGATCAAACAGCTCGTGCGTTTCCCGGAGACGGTGGAGCGTGCGGCGGAGGCGCGTGCGCCGCACATGGTCTGCGAGTATCTCGAGGAGACGGCGGGGCTGGTCAACTCGTGGTACCACTCGGGGAACCCGAGCCGGAACCCGGAGCTGGCGGTGCTGGTCGAGGATCCAGCGCTGCGGTCGGCGCGGCTCGTGCTGGCGCGGGCGATCCAGGTCGTGCTCCGGAACGGGCTCGAGCTGCTGGGTCTGACGGCGCCGGAACGCATGCACCGGGAGGAGAACACGTGAGCCTGCTGGTCGTCGGGAGCATTGCGCTGGACACGGTGGAGACGCCCTTCGGGCGGGTGGTGGACGCGGTGGGCGGTTCCGCCACGTACTTCAGCGCATCGGCCTCGCATTTCCATCCGGTTCAGCTCGTCGGGGTGGTGGGGAGCGACTTCCCGATCGAGGCGCTGGAGCGCCTGGCGGAGCGGGGGGTGGACCTCTCGGGCCTCGAGCGGCAGTCTGGGGAGAGCTTCCGGTGGTCGGGCGTCTACGGCTACGACCTGAACGAGCGGGAGACGCGGGAGACGAGGCTGGGCGTGTTCGCGGAGTTCCGTCCGCGGATCCCGGAGCAGTTCCGGAAGGCGGAGTGGGTGTTCCTGGGCAACATCGACCCGGAGCTGCAGCTCGAGGTGCTGGAGCAGGTGGAGCGGCCGCGGTTCGTGGCCTGCGACACCATGAACTTCTGGATCGAGGGGAAGCGCGAGGCACTGCTGGAGGTGCTCGCGCGGGTGGACCTCCTGCTCGTGAACGACTCCGAGGCGCGGCAGCTTTCGGGGGATCACAACCTGCTGAGGGCGGTGCGGTGGATCCAGGCGCACGGGCCGAAGCTGGTGGCGGTGAAGAAGGGGGAGGACGGGGCGGGGCTTTACACGCCGGACATGATCTTTTTCGCGCCTGGCTACCCGCTGGAAGAGGTGTTCGACCCGACGGGCGCCGGCGACGCGTTTGCGGGTGGCTTCATGGGGTACCTGGCGCAGGCGGGCGCGGTCACGCCGTCGGAGTTGCGGCGAGCGGTGATCTGCGGCTCGGTGATGGGATCGTTCGCGGTGGAGCGGTTCGGCATCGACCGGCTGCTCGAGGTCACGGCGCAGGCGATCGAGGAGCGGGTGAGGGCTTTTCGTGAGATGACGACGTTCGAGCATCCTTTGCCGGTGGGTGCCGATGTTTGAGGCGAATCGAGTGAGCAGCGGGGCGGGTCTGAGCTATCGGGAGGCGGGGGTCGACCGGGAGGCGGCGGCGCGGGCGAAGCGGCGGATCGCCGATCTGGTCCGGTCGACGGTGGTGCCGGGGGTTCTGTCCGAGCCGGGCTCGTTCGGCGGGCTTTTCCGGGTGCCGGCGGGTTTCCAGAGCCCGGCGCTGGTGGCGAGCGCGGACGGGGTGGGCACCAAGCTGAAGGTGGCGATCCGGGCGGGGCGGCACGACACGGTGGGCCACGACCTGGTGAACCACTGCGTGGATGACATTCTGGTCGAAGGGGCGCGCCCGCTCTTCTTCCTCGACTACATCGGGATGGGCCGGTTGGAGGAGGGGACGGCCGAGGCGCTGGTGGCCGGGGTGGCCGCGGGCTGCCGGGAGAACGGGTGTGCGCTCCTGGGCGGCGAGACGGCCGAGATGCCCGACTTCTACGCGCCGGGGGAGTACGACCTGGCGGGGTTCATCGTGGGGGTGGTGGAGGAGGCGAAGCGGCCGGGTGCGCATCGGGTCCGGGCGGGCGACCGATTGGTCGCGCTGCCGTCGAACGGGTTCCACACGAACGGCTACTCGTTGCTCCGGCGGATCCTGTTCGACCGGCTGGGCCTGGAGGTCGATGATCCGTTCCCGGGCCTGGAGGAATCGGTGGCGGATGTCCTGCTGCGGGTCCACCGGAGCTATCTGAAGCCGCTCCTGCCGCTGCTGGAGGAGGAGCGGCTCCATGCGCTCGCGCACATCACGGGCGGGGGGATCCCGGAGAACCTGGCACGTGTGATTCCTCCGGGTCTGGAGGCGCGGGTCGATCGTTCGACGTGGGAGGTTCCGCCGGAGTTCGTGGCCGTGATGCGCCACGGGGGGGTGGCCGAGGAGGAGATGTTCAGGACGTTCAACATGGGCGTCGGGATGCTGCTGGTCGTGGGGGCGGAGGAGGCGGCGGAGGTGGTCGAGCGGCTGCGGCGGAGCGGGGAGCAGGCGTGGATCGCGGGCACGGTCGAGCGGGGGGACCGTCGGGTCGTGCTGGTCTGA
>DATCLG010000170.1:0-8698 GCA_036564015.1 Longimicrobiales bacterium | reverse complement strand
GAGAGCGGGTACGTGCCCAGGACCTTCGACAGCGGATCGAAGTAGACGGCGACGAGCTGCAGCAGCAGGACGAGCACGACCGCGCCCAGGGCGTAAGGGTTGGACACCGCTTTCCGGAACTCCAGGACCTGGCCCGCGCTCCGGGCGTTGGCGAGGTGGAAGGTCTGCGCCAGCGCGAGGGTCATGAAGCTCAGGGTCACGGCGTGGTGGTTCGCGCCCCCGCCGCCCGGGAAGCCGACCATGAAGGCGGCGAGCGTGCTGAACGTGATCAGCATCGAGTAGAAGAAGATCCGACGGAGGAACGGCCCGGACAGGATCGCCTCCTTGGGGTCGCGGGGCGGCCGCCGCATGAGGCCCGGCTCGGCGGGCTCGAGCGCGAGCGACAGCGCCGGGAACGTGTCGGTCACCAGGTTCAGCCACAGGATCTGGAGCGGGGTGAGCGGCAGGGGGAGCCCCGCGATGGCCGCGCCCAGGAGCACCAGCACCTCGGCGAGGTTGCAGCTGAAGAGGTAGAAGACGAACTTCCGGATGTTGTCGAAGACGACGCGCCCCTCCTCGACCGCGGCCCCGATCGTGGGGAAGCGGTCATCCTGCAGCACGATGGCCGAGGCTTCCTTCGCCACGTCGGTTCCCGCGATCCCCATTGCCACGCCCACGTCGGCCTTCTTCAGCGCGGCGGCGTCGTTGACGCCATCGCCCAGCATCGCCACGATCTCGCCCTGGCGCTGGTAGGCCGTCACGATCTTGAGCTTGTCCTCGGGGCTCACGCGGCTGAACGCGACGACGCGGGTCACGCGCTCGGCGAGCTCCTCGTCCGGTAGGCGGTGCAGCTCCCGGCCGTCGAGCACCTCGTCCTCGGGACCGAGGATCCCCAGATCCCGGGCGACCGCCTCCGCCGTGAGGCGCTGGTCGCCGGTGATCATGACGGTGCGGATCCCCGCCTCGCGGAAGATGCGGATCGTCTCCTTCACGCCCGGGGCCGGCGGGTCGATCATGCCCGCGTAGCCCACGAAAGTGAGTCCCCGGAGCGCGGACTCCGACGCCTCCTGGACGCGGCCGCTGGCGAAGGCCAGGACGCGCAGGCCGCGACGGGCGAGCCCCTCGTTCTCGGCGAGCAGGCGGCGCCGCATCGCATCGTCCAGCGGCCGCTCACCTTCGTCCGTCAGGACGCTCGTGCAGAGATCGATGATCCGCCCCGGCGCGCCCTTCACGTGCGCCACCAGCCCGCCGTCCGGCGCGCGGTTGAAAGTCGCCATGAGCATGCGCTGGCTCGAGAACGGCACTTCGCCTACCTCGGGCCATTCCCGGAGGACCGCCCCGCGGTCCAGCCCCGCCTTCCGTGCCGCGACCAGCAGTGCGGCCTCCGTAGGGTCGCCGTGGGCCACCCACCCCGTGCCCGTCCGCTCCACCTCCGCGCGGTTCGCCAGGCTCGCGATGCGGAGCAACAGACCGAGCTGCGGATCCGTCGCCGGATCGAGCTCGCGGCCGTCCTCCAGGAAGGTGCCCTCCGGGGCGTAGCCGGCGCCCGTGACCTGGATCTCGCGCTCCGGCACCCAGAGGTTCGTCACCATCATCTGGCCGGCCGTGAGCGTGCCCGTCTTGTCCGTGCAGACCACGGTCACCGACCCGAGCGTCTCGACGGAGGGGAGCCGGCGCACCAGCGCGTTGCGGCGAACCATGCGCCGCACGCCGACCGCCAGCGCGATCGTGGCCACCGCCGGCAGGCCCTCCGGCACCGCGGCAATCGCCAGCGCGATCCCGGCCTCGAACATCTGCCCGAGCGGCGCGCCCTGCGCTGCGCCGATCCCGATGACCACGGCCGCGACGGCCAGCGCGACCCAGACCAGCCGGTGGCCGAGGGCGTCCAGGCGGCGCTCGAGCGGCGTCCTCTCCTCCTCGATCCCGCCGACGAGCGCCCCGATCCGGCCCAGCTCGGTCTCCATCCCCGTGGCCACCACCACAGCGCGCCCGGAGCCCGCCAGCACGGTCGTGCCCTTGTAGACCATGCTGTGCCGGTCCGGGAGCGGCGAATCCTCGGGCACGGGCGGCTCGTCCTTCGGCACCGGCAGCGACTCGCCCGTGAGCGGCGCCTCGCCGACCTGCAGGTCCGTGGCCTCGATCAGGCGGGCGTCGGCCGGAACCGCCTGCCCGGCCTCGAGCCGGATCACATCCCCGGGAACGAGCTGTCGGGCGTCGATCTCCCGCAGCCGGCCCTCGCGGATCACCAGCGCGCGAGGCACATCCAGCCGCAACAGGGCCTCCATTGCTCGCCGGGCCCGCATCTCCGTGATGAAACCGAGAGTCGTGTTGATGACCAGGACCGCCCCGATTGCGGCCGCGTCCAGCGGATCACCGAGGGCGAGGGAGAGGACCGCGGCGAGGAAGAGAAGGACGACGATCACGCTGCGGACCTGATCGAGCAGGATCCGCCAAGCCGGTACGGGCTTCGTGGAGCGAAAGATGTTGGGCCCGAAGCGCCGCAGCCGCTCCTGCGCTTCGGCCTCAGAGAGGCCTTCCGGCCGGCTCCCCAGCCGGGCCAGCACCTCATCGACCGGGAGCGCGTGAAACTTTTCCGCTGCTTCGACTTGCATCAATCGATAAGGCGACGGATGGCTGGGGACAGTCCGGCCGTCCACGCGGCCTGCTACGCCCCTCGAACGCAACTCGAATGCTAGACGAAGGCCGGCCGGCGCGTCGCACGGGCCCGCCTCCCGGGCGACCCGGGCCGCGGCGGCCCGCGCGGGCCGTCGCAGCGCCGGCCCCGATCGCCTGCGCCGCGCCGACAAGGTATCGCCCGACGCGTGGCGCCACCAGCGCGGCCCGTGCGAGGCGTCGTTGGCTCCGGACGGTCGCCCGCTATCGCGCGTTTCGCGGTATATTATCGGGACGCCGGCGTTCAGGCGCCTGCCTGGGCGCCGGGATCAGGAACCTGAAAGCACGGGAGTCGTTCGTGATCGAGGTCGTGGTGATTGGTGGCGGGATCGCGGGCTGCGCGGCGGCGCTCGCCCTGCGGGAGCGCGGCGTCGCCGTGAACCTGGTCGAGGCGATCGCCCCCGGAGCTTGCGCGACGGGGGCCTCCGCGGGCATGCTCGCGCCTCAGTACGAGTCGGCCGGCCCCTCCGCGCTCTTCGACCTCTCGATCGCCGCGCGCGCGTATTATCCCACCTTCGTGGAGCGGATCGAGGCGCTGACCGGGCAACGCCTCCCGATTCGCTGGGACGGGATGCTGGTGGCGCATCTCACCGAGCGTGAGCACGAGGCGGGGCTGGAGGCATCCCGGTGGCAGCGCGCAGCCGGGCAGGAGGCGGAGGTGCTGGAGCCGGCCGAGGCGGCGCGCATCGAGCCGCACGTGAACCCGAAGGCCATCTCCTATCTCTGGCTTCCGCGAGAGGGGCAGGTCGACTCGCAGGCGCTCGGCCCTGCGCTGGGCGCCGCGCTGGCCGCCGCCGGCGTCCGGGTGGTCGCGGGGAAGCGAGCCGCGCGGATCGAGGTCCGGTCGGGCGCGGTCGAAGCGGTCGTCCTGGAGGACGGCCGGACGCTGACGGCCGACTGCGTGGTCGTCGCGGCGGGGGCGTGGAGCGGCACGATCGCCGGGCTCCCCCGCCCCCTCCCCGTCCGCCCCATCCGCGGCGAGATCCTGAAGTTCTCGCCCGCGCCCGCACGCCTCGGTCCCCTGGTGGCCGGACACCGCGGCAACTACCTCGTGCCCCGCGCCAACGGCGGCCTCATCGCCGGCAGCACGATGGACGACGTCGGCTTCGACCAATCCCTGACCGAGCAGGGACGCCAGAAGATCGCGGATGGCGCCGCGGCGCTGGTCCCGGCCCTCGCCGCCGCGAAGCCGGCCGAGCACTGGGCCGGGCTGCGGCCGATCACCCGCGACCGGTTCCCGATCCTCGGCCTCGAGCCCGAGATCCGTGGCCTCGTCTACGCGACCGGCTACGGCCGCAACGGCATCCTCCTCGGCCCCCTCGCCGGCGAGATCGTGGCCGACCTCATCCTCGACGGGACCGCCCGCCACGACATCCGCGCGTTCGCGCCCGACCGCTTCCCGGCAGAGGGCTGAAACTCAGACTCCCCCGCACGTGGCTCCGCCGCCCGGCAGCCGGCCTCTCGCCCGCCCTGGCGATGCACGGCTGCCGGGCGAGCGACCGCGACCCGGGTCAGGATCGTGGCCCGGGCGCCGCGTCCGCGGGGGCAGGCGACGGTGGGGCGGCCCGGCCCGCCACTTCGCGTTTCAGGACCTCGACTCGCCAGACTTCCGGCCCGTTCTCGAGGTACCGGAACACGAACGCCTCGTCGCCCTGCGTCGCCTTCAGCGTGTAGTACATGCAGGTGGGATCGTGATCCACGGTCAGATACAGGACGCCCCCCGGCGGCAGCGCCTCGTAGGCGCCCATGATCGTTTCGTAGCGGTCCTTCGGCGGAACCGGGCGGACGTCCAGCTCGGCCCGCAGCGTCCCGGGCTGCGTACTCTCCATTGACGATCGTCCTCCGTCAGCGTTCGAGGTCGAGTCGAACCGGCAACCCGCCCCCGGCCCGACTGCCGCACCCCCACCCGCCCCGCCGCCCCAGCCAGGCGCCCCACGCGTAGCGGTACCGGGGCGTGCTCGGGGCGAGGGCGATGGCGCCATCGTAGCGAGCGAGGGCGAGGCGCCCCATGAGCGGGCCGACGCCCCGGCCCTCCTGTCCCGCCGCCTCCGGCCCCCCGCCGATCAACAGCACATGGCGCAGGTGCGGGCCAGCCGCGTCCAGCACGGCGCCGAGCCGCGCGACCAGCCCCGGATCGCCGGGGTCCACATCCCACGCCAGCCCGAGCGAGCCCGCCGGCGCCTGCTCGATCGCCCGACGCAGCGCCGCGACTGCCTCCGCGTCCGTCCCGTGCGCCACGAGGAGCACACCGCCCTCCTCCGCGAACACACGCGCCGCCGCGACGAGCTCGTCCTCCGGAATCCCGGCTGTGTCACGCGGCAGGATGACCGGCGCCCGGCACACCGCCGAGAGCCGCGCGGCCGCCCGCGAACATGCCTCCGCCCGGTCCGCCGCGCGGAACGCCGCGATCGCGATCCCGGCCGCCTCCGCCGCGCGCCGGGCTTCCGCCAGCTCCTCCACCGGACACTCCGGCCCGACCCCATGCGCGTCGCCGGACACCAGCTCCAGCCCGGCAAGCCCCCGCCGCACACAGGCGTCGATCAGCTCCGCCAGGCCGAGGTCCGGCGCCGCGGCCGTGCTCAGCGCCAGCCGCATCGGCCTAGAGCTTCGAGATCTGCACGCGCCACACGACCGGGCCCTGCTCGAGGTACTGCCAGTCGTACTGGCCCGTGTACTCGAACTCGAACTGGTAACGCAGCGGCCGCGGGTCGTGATCGTTCACCAGGATGAACGACTCGCCCGGCCTGAGCGCCTCGAACGTCGCGAAGATCGTCGGGTGCTTCTCCCGCGGCGGAATGACCCGCACATCCAGCTCCGGCAACTTCTGTCCCGCCTCCGACATGGATTTCTCCCTGGATTCTGGTTCACACTGCGTCGTCACGTCCGCGACGACGAATCCCCCGCCTCGCGGCGGATGAACACACGCACGAGGCCATCCGGCTGCTCATGGACCTCGTAGACGAACCCACGCGCTTCGAGCTGCGGCAGCAGGAAGCGCGGCACCCGGTGGTTGATCTGGACCAGCGTCTTGCCCGCCGGAAGCCGCTCCAGCGCCTCCAGCGTCCGGACCATGGGCTCCGGCGGCTCCAGGCCGCGCACGTCGAGCACGACGACGTCTTCCGCGCCCGCATCCTCGTCCGGGCCACCGCCTCGGGCCCCGCTCGCGCCGGGGTCTGCTCCCGGGCGCGGAGCGTCCGCCGGCGACCCCTCGGAGGCCGGAGCCGGAGCGGCATCCAGCTCGGCCGGGTAGAACCAGACCCGCCAGTCGTCCTCCGCGAGCCGCTCGGTCCAGTGGTTGAAGCCCTGCTTTCCCATCACCGCGTAGAGCGGCACGGGCTCGAAGATCGCCCGCAGCCGGAGCACGCCGCCGGGCGGCAACGCCCTACGGGTCGCCATGATCCGGCTGAAGGGCTCGCGACCCGCACGCAGGTCGTCGCGCACGTCCAGGTCGACGATCCGCTCGGGCGGCAGCGCCCGCAGCGCCGCTGGCAGTCCCTGCGATTCGCCCCCCGCAACCCCCTCCCCGCCCGGCGCAGCCGCAGACTCTTCGCCGCGCCCGTCCGCCGCCTCCACCCCCAGCGCGCGGTTCAGCTCCGCGATCAACACGGCCGGATCCACCCCGGCGATCCGGGCCGCCTGCTCGACCGTGACCAGCTTCGCCATCGTCTTCCGCATGGCGGGGTTCCTGAGCCGCTCGAAGTGCGGTGAGACCCGGATGAAGACCTCGATCAGGCGTTCGTCCCGGGCCAGCACCGCCGCGACCCGGTCCGTCCCCCGAATCACCACACGCCCTCCTGGATCATGCCCGGATGCCATCGGGGCTCCCAGACCAGCTTCGCCTCGATCTCGCGCACCCCCGGCACCGCCGAGAGCGCGTAGTGGATGCCCTCCGTGATGTAGCGCTCCATCGGGCAGCCGGGCGTCGTCAGCGTGTACGTGATCCGCGCGACGCCGTCCTCGATCCCCAGCTCGTAGACCAGCCCGAGCGTCACGATGTCCAGCCCGATCTCCGGATCGATCACCGTCCGGAGCGCATCCCACGCCACGCTCTCGTCCACGGCCTCGGGCCCGCCTCCTGCCTCCCCGCCCGACGCATCCGCAGGCGCGTCCAGCGCGGCGGCCGCATCCCTGAAACTCCGTTCGGCTTCGCTCATTCTGGCCTCCTCCGGGAAATCACGTACATCTGGGCGACTTCGGTCGCCGCGCCCGCGGCGAAGACGATCGCCGACACGCGGGCGGGGAGCGGCGCCCCGGCCAGCGTCGAAAGCACGAGCCCGAGCGCGCCCGCGGCGAGCAGCGCGACGGCCGCACCGGCGATCCGGCCGTCGTAGAGGTCGCCGGTCCGCGGGATCGGGCGCTTCCCCATGAGATGGCCGTAGCGGTGGAACACCACCAGGAACGGCAGGATCTTGTAGTAGTGCCCCGCCACGAAGAGACCGAAGCCGCCGACGATCAGCGCGGTCAGGTACGCCGTGCCCACCCGCGGCGCGGCGAACCCGCGCGAGAGCGCGAAGGGCGCGAGCGCGAGCGCCAGGGCCAGGAAGCCCAGGGCGACGGCCGCGAGGCGGAGCCCGGCATCCAGCGCGGGCCGCTTGCGGTGGCGGAAGAAGAGCGCGGCCTGGAGCAGGAACGCGACCGTCCCCAGGGCGATCAGCAAACCCGGGCCCCAGTACACGGCCATCGGGACGACGTGGTGCAGGAGCGCCAGCCCGCCCACGCCCGCGCCGACCAGCGCCGCGGCGGCCTTCCCGGGCCATTCCGGCGCCCCGTGCGAGAGGAGGAACATCGGGAGCAGCCGCTGCGCGACGCCGATCACGACCAGCAGCACCCAGCCGAAGAGCGCGACGTGGGCGTGGACGGTCACGGCGAGGAAGCGGTGGGCGCCGAGGAAGCCACGGCCGAGGTTCGTCGCGAGCGCGAGCCCGAGGGCGATCGTCGCGAGGAGGAAGAGCCCTGCGGCTGCCAGCGCCCACCACGTGACGTCCCGGGCGCGGCACCGGCGGAGCGTCGCCCCCAGGTTCGCCAGGAAGAGCAGGAGCCCCGACGCGAAGAGCATTGCGCCGACCAGGACCGCCGGCCACGCGGCCCACGCCAGCCCGCCCGCGAAGAGCACGAGGCCCGGCACGTGGAGCCAGAACGTGACATGGGCCAGACGCTGCCAGCGGATCGGCACCCCGAGCGCCACGGGCAGGAACTGGTACAGCGCGCCCAGGATCGACGTCGTGATCCAGCCGAGCGTGAAGAGGTGGGTCACCGCCACGACGCGGGGCAGCGGGAAGAGCCCCTGCGCCACGTCCGGGGCGATCCCCACCAGCGCGATGGCGCCCGCCAGCCAGAACCCCAGCGCCGCGGCGAAGTGCTGGCCGGGCAGGCGGAAGGGCGGCGCGTGCGTCGCGCCGCGGCCGTCCGGCAGCGGCAGGCCCGGCGCCAGGGGCGGGGCGACCCGGGGACGTTCGAGCGCCTGGCTCATCGCACCGCCTCCTCATGCTGCCCCGGCCGGATGACCGGAGCTCCCGCTTCGTCGGCCACCCCCACCCCGCCCTGACTCCGCGCGTTCAGCGCGTCCACCACCGCGCCGGCGATCGCGGCGAACGCCCGCGCGACCTCACGCTCCGGCGCCGCCACCACCGGCGGCAGCCCCCGGTCCTCGCCCTCGACCACCGGCGCATCGAACGGCACCTGTCCCAGCAGCGGCGCGCCTGTCTGCTCGCTCAACCACTCCCCGCCCCCGCGCCCGAACGGGTACGACCGGCGACCGCACTCGCAGAGCGCGTAACTCATGTTCTCCACCACGCCCAGCACCGGAGCCCCCAGCTTCAGGAACATCTCGAGCGCCTTGGCCGCCTCGAGCGCGGCCAGTCGCTGCGGCGTGGTCACGACCACCGCCCCGTCCAGCACCACCGACTGCGCCAGCGTCAGCGGCACATCGCCCGTGCCCGGTGGCAGGTCCACCACCAGCACGTCCAGCTCCGGCCAGACGACGCCCCGCGAGAACTGCTTCACCGCCTTCCCCACCATCGGGCCGCGCCATACTGCCGGGGACCCG